>CAUGPT010000013.1:0-59520 GCA_959601495.1 uncultured Eubacteriales bacterium | reverse complement strand
TGTCTATAGTCTACGCTAAAGCCAATTCGTCGAATCTCTCGGGCTTGGAGCACTCGCTTTGTTCTTACACTCACGGGCACAATCGGGGTGGTGAGGTGAGATTTCTAAGAGAGGAGAGGCGGGAAACGCCTGCCTCTCCTTTCTTAGACCGATTCGGGGATGTGTGAAGGGGCTACTTACGGAAAAGTAGTCCCTTCACGTCCTTCTCACCAACGTTCGGTAAGCAGACGACAAAGTTTGAATTGCTTTTCCAATTTCGGAAAACCGAAAGCTATCAACCGTCCGCGGCTGCTTATGGAAAAGCAGTCCCTTCACGTCCTTCTCACTTACGTTCGGCAAGCTAACATCAAAGTTTAAAATGCTTTGCCAATTTCGTAGAGACGAAACTCAACCGTCCGTGGCTGCTTACGGAAAAGCAAAAACTACAATACCGATTTTGAATGATCAGAACTTTTCAAAACCTACGAGCAGCCCGCCGCGCTCGGCGTAAAACCCGCACAGACCGCCGCACTCCGAAACTGCGATGTCAACATCGGGTGCTTCGGCAAGTATCATGTCCCGCAGCTTCTGCGCCGCTTCGGGATTTTTACAGTGCGCGATCCTCACCTTGCCGCGCCCGAGCCCGGATTTTTTCAGGCACTCGGTAAGCGTTTCAAGAGAGCGCGCCTCGCCGCGGCACTTGTGCAGCGGTTCTATCTCTCCGCATTCACTTGCCTTGCATACAAGTCGTATGCCCAGAAGTCCCGCGATCCTTGCCACCGTGTGCGAAACTCTGCCGTTTGCGGCAAGATTTTTCAGAGATTCAAGCATAAAGAGAAGCCCTGTCTTTTCCTTATATGCGGAGATCTCTGCGCAAATTTCCTCATATGATTTTCCGCTGTCTGTAAGCTCGCGCAGCTTTTCCGCGATAAGCTCCATTTCGGGGCCCGTGGAAAGAGAGTCTATAACGAAAACGCGGCTGCCCTCGTGCTCCGACTCATATATTTCTTTTGCCGCGCATGCGGAATTGTAGCTGCCGGAGAGATGACTTGTGATCGTTATGCAGAAAATATCGTCGGCGTCACCAAAGGCTTCGAGCCAGTCGGACGGGCTTGGACATGACGTTTTGGATTTGCCCTTATATGAAGCAAAGTATCCTATCATTTCATCGGTGTCAAGCGACGCATCATCTGTAAATTCTCTGTCAGATGTGATTATTTTCAAAGGAGCTGCGGCAAAGGACGTTCCGGACATCGTCTGCATATTAGCGGAGGAATCTGCCGCAATCTTTATTTTTCTCATTGTTGTTTTACAACCTGCCTTTCGGAACATATGTATAAGGATAGCACGCATTTGCGCTTCTGTCAATACACGCCGTTTTGTGTCATCTCTACTGTTTGTAGAGAGAGTTCTCTCCGGCGGTATTGTATTCTCTACTGCCGCAGTTGACACCTTTGCGGCAGCTTTCGTCTAGTCGCCCTTCTGATAAAGCAGATAAGCCCCCGCATATGCGAAGACTTATCTGCGATTTAAGATATACTTTCAATATATATGTCAGCGGCGCAAACGGAGCTCATTTTTTTGCTGCCGTCGGCTGCGGACCCTTTATACCGAACAAAGACGGTATTCGTTTCTGTGTGTCGTACATGGCGTTGTACTGAAGCTTTGCATAAAGGTTAAGGGAGTCGGAAAGATTTGGTGCAGAATAAGTCGATTCGTGGAACACACCGTCATTGTCGTACCAGCCCATTGCATTTATAACGGGCACTTCGGTGTTGAGCTTTGCTATAAACTGCTGAAACTCCGTTTTATCGGCACCGATGATGTCAAGCAGCCATGAAGACAGGTAGTTTATACTTGTGAGAGGGGTAGCCCTGTCGCAGCTTATATCGTAGTTTGCCCAGAAAAAGTAGGGAATGGCGTATTTTGCCTGCTGTTCTTCCACTGTTGAGGAGTCTGTAAGCCCGTAGAACTTGGAGGCAATGTTTGAAAGCGAGGGCTGATGGTCGCCGAAGAATACGATGACCGTTTCCTCTTCAACGTTCTCGAAATACTTGATAAGCTTTTCAAGCGCTTTGTCGGAGTTGTTTATGCACGTCAGATACTCGCGTATGCCCGTGTAGTTCTCATATCCCTCGATGTTGACCGTATAGTCAAAGCCCGCCGTAGTAAATCCGCCGTGGTTCTGCATTGTAACGGCAAAGGTGAAGAACGGGTCGTTTTCTTCTTTTGTTTCAAAAAGGCTTATAATCTTGTCATATACAGCCTCGTCGCTTACGTGATCTCTGAACCAGCCTTCCTCACCGAGACCGTCGGTAAAATCGTCAATGAAGTATATTTCGTCAAAGTCGTAGTAGCTGTATATTTTATCCCTCTGCCAGTTGATGGGCTTTTCGGGGTGCATGCCTATGGTGCGGTAGCCCGCGTTATTGAAAGTGTTTACTATAGAGAATGTGTTTGACTCATTAAGATACAGGTTATATGCAACGGTGTTGCGGGGGATGAACTGTATGGACTGCCCCGTGAGAAATTCAAGCTCGGAGTTAGCGGTGTTGCCGCCGTACACCGAAGCCAGGGCGTGACCCTTTATAATATTCGGCGCATCGTTTGAAAGAGAATCAAGGAACGGAGTGACTGAAATATCGGTCTTCATTTCTCCGCCGAGATATGCTGTAATGTTCTGCACATCGGAGAACGTTTCGTTCATTATCGCAATGACATTGGGCTTCTTTTCGCTTTCATTGAGCGTGCCCTTGCCGTCGGCATCGTTTCCGAGGTAGTCGGAAACTTCCTTTTCAAGCGTCGAGGCGTCATATTCTTCGGGCCTCTGCACTCTTGTCGCGGAGGCGGAATATATGATGTTTACCAAAAAACCGTTGCGCTCGCTGCCGCGGTACATCCAGTATTTGTCCTGATAGCCTATAAAGGAGGCGCAGAACTGGGTGTATATGATCACGGCGCACAGATACGTTGCGGCAATGGAGCCGAGGCAGAACGCCGTGCGTTTCCAGCTTCTTTCGTGGCTGGGAAAGCGGGTGCGTATTATAAATGTGAGAAATACTATGCCGAGTACTATACCGAGCTTGGTGACGGTCGAAAGTGTAAAGGCATATCCTCCGGCAACGCGCGCTGCCGTGGCCATGGCGCTGAGGTCTGAGAACTGAATTTCAAAGCTTCTTGCCTGAACGACGAGGTGGTCGGATATTGCCACAAAATAGCACAGAAGCGCCACGACTGCAATTGAAATTTTTATGTTACCCGTAACCATCCACAAAAGAGAGGAAAGACCTGCCAGTATGATTACGTTCATAAGAAATTTCAGCGGGCCTATAAGGAAAACGCCGCAGCTTATGGTGGTCTGCATGAGGACGAACAGTATAAGCGTCAGAAGCCAAAGAATTATAAAGCGCATCCAAACGGGCAGACTGTCCGAAAATTCGAGTCTGAACGTGAGAACGGCAAAAAGAAGTATGCCTCCCGCAACGGATACAAATATATTGACACCCAAAAGCGCTGCCGCAGCCGCAAAAATGACCGCCGCTGCCGCAAAGCATATAAGGGTACGTTTGTCAGTAGTTTTCGTAACTTTAAGCCACATAGAAACTCCGTATCATTCGGTATTATGACACCGGTATTAATTATGTATTCAAGGTTCGTTTTTATGCCGGTTGCGAAAACACACGCCGCAAGGCACGGCATTTTCACAACGGCTGTCAATAATTATACCACCTTTTGCGGATGATTTCCACATTTTTTTCAAAAAAAGCGAAAAGGGAGCAAAAAGCAGGCTCTCATGGCGAGAAAATTTAATGAGGGCAGACACAAAGAACCTGTTTATTCAGGCCGATTTGAAAGCTGCCGAACCGATACGGAATCGAACCGGCAGCTAAATTGCTTTTATGTCTGTTGAGTATTGACCGTCTCACCGCAGAGGGCTGCTTTTTACAAAAGAACCGTATTCACCGTGTCAATGTTGTAGTAGTCAAGTATAGCGATGATGTTTTCGTCAATCACTTCTCCGGCAATGACGGGAGAAATTGCCGGAGGGCATGATATGGCGGCGGATGCAAAAATCATTCCCTCGGCGTTTTTTACGGGCACGTTTTTGTACGGTGCAAACATTGCTTCTCTTACAGACAGTTTTCTCCGTGGCTGTAAAAAGACAAGTCTGCTCGACCCCATGACTTTTTCGGGACGTTTTTCAACTGTGCCCAGTGCATTTTCAATGCGCGTCAGCGAGTCGGATCCCAATCCGGGTGACAACATAAGCACAATAAAGTCGGGATCGGCAAACTCACATTCTATGTTATGGTGTTTGCGAAGAATATCGGCAAGCTCTGTGCCGGTATATCCGAATTTTGCGGCGGAAACTGACAGCTTCAGCGGCTCACTGCCAATAAGCGTGTAGCCCGTTTCACAAAGAATTTTTTTTGTTTTTTCTGCTGCAGCGGCAAAATCGCAGAGCAGCCGGCGGTAGTTATCCGTGAGGTATTTGTTTGCAAGATCAAGGGACGAAAGGGTCAGATATGAAGGGGAGGTAGAGGCAAAAAACGCCATGGCATCCTCTGCGCGGCTGAAAAAAAACTCCGGTGCAGAGCGCGAAATATGCAAATATCCGCCGCCGGTCAGAACAGGAAGCGTTTTGTGTGCGGAATCGCATACTATATCCGCACCGAGACTTATGGGGTGTTGATCCTTCGGCAAAAAGCGGAGATAGGCGCCGTGGGCGTTATCTACAAGCAAAAGCACGCCGTGGTTATGGCATATTTTTGCAATGCTTTGAACCTCGGCAATATTACCGAGATAATCCGGACTTGTTATATATACTGCGGTCGGGGTCGTTGTGCAGCCGCTCAGAAACAGCTCTATGTCGTCCGGTCCGAGGCAGCAGGAAAGGATCGTGTCCGTGCTTTTCGGATAGACAGACACAACGTCAACATCGGATATTGCCGCTGCCGAAAAAAATGCTCGGTGAGCATTGCGCGCCGCTGCAATAACAGGGCGTTTGCCCAATGAACGGGCATAAACGGATACAAGGTATACCATTGCCCTGATCGAAAGCGACGAACCTTCTGTCGAATATAAAGTTACCGCACTGCCGAAAATTTCCGATGCATTTTGTTCGCTCTCTTTTATAATGCCGTCGGAGCGGTAAAGCACATCTGCACCGCTGATTTCGGTTATATCGTAAGTCTCGGCACCAAGCTCGCCCATGCCTTTATGCCCGGGCATGTGCATACGCAGAACGCCGCTTTCGGCGTACTTTTTTACAAAATCAAATATTGGAGTTTTTTTCATGATCCTTCAACGGCTTTTGAAGCTTCGAGCATTATGGCACATTCCATGCGCTTTTTGAAAAGCTTACATCCGTATTCATATATGCCGGTTACGGAGCCTGCTGCATGGTAGGCATTTGCGGCACATCCGCCGGAACAGTAAAGCTTTGCCCAGCAGCTGCGGCATTCGGGGCGCGCATATACATTGCAGCTTTCAAATTCATCCTGAATAGCTTTGTTGTCAACGCCGTGCCATACGTCACCGAGCCTGAATTTTTCATCACCCACAAACTGGTGGCAGGGATATAGATCTCCCCAGGGGGTAACTGCCATATACTCCGTGCCTGATCCGCAGCCGGAAACGCGTTTGTATATGCATGGACCGTCTTTCAGGTCGATCATGTAATGATAGAATGTAAAAGGGTCGCCCTCCCGACGCTTTTCCTGCATCAGCTCGGCAAGCTCCTCATATTGACGGAGCACTGTGGGCAGATCTTCCTCCGTCAGGGCGGAGGGATCATCCGGGGAAGTTACAACCGGCTCCATGCTGAGTTCGCGAAATCCGAGGGACAGCATTTCTTTTATGTCGTTAAGAAAATCGGGATTTGCATGAGTGAAGGTGCCGCGCATATAGTAGTTTTTTCCGCCGCGCGCTTCTACAAGCTTTTGAAATTTCGGGACGATGCGCTCCCAGCTTCCGTTTCCGGCATAGTCAACTCTGTATCTGTCATGTACCTCCCGTCTGCCGTCAAGGGAGAGGACTACGTTTGAGCATTCGCGGTTTGCAAAGTCAATTACATCGTCATCAATAAGCATACCGTTTGTAGTGAGGGTGAACCGGAAGTTCTTTCCGGTTTCTTTCTCTCGCCCGCGGGCATATTTGACGAGTTCTTTAACGACGTCAAAATTCATCAGCGGTTCTCCGCCGAAAAAGTCCACCTCCAGATTGCGGCGGGTGCCGGAATTTTCGATCAGAAAATCAAGAGCGCGCTTTCCCACTTCAAGAGGCATAACAGCGCGTTCGCCGTTATATTTGCCCTGACTGGCGAAGCAGTATGAGCAGTTAAGGTTGCATATGTGTGCCACATGCAGGCAAAGCGCCTTAACAACGCCGGAAGTTTTTTTCTTCAGCTTGCCTGCTATGGGCTCAAAGGTGTCGGGGGTGAACAGCCTGCCGCTTTTCTTCAGACTTTCAATATCTGAAAAGCAGTCGAGAATATCTGCTTCGGAAACGTCTTCTCTCCCGCTGTATTTGGAGAGTATATCGCTGATGATTTTGTCGTGAGGAGTGTTTTCGTATGCATTGATTATATCATAGGCAACATCGTCAACGATGTGAACAGAGCCGGAGCAAACGTCAAGAACAATATTATGACCGCCGAGCTTGTAGGAGTGTATCATGTTATGATCCTTTCGGAAATATTAAAATCGAAAAATGCCGCCCAAAGGCGGCATTTCCGTTGTAAACGGATTACTTATCCTGCTTTGAGTTTTCGCACTTCTGGTTTGCGATACCGCAGCTTGTTTTGCATGCAGACTGGCAGGAAGTCTGGCATTCGCCGCAGCCGCCCTTTGCGGCGCTTTCGCAAAGATTTTTAGTAGCGATTGTCTGAATACGTTTCATTATTTTGCCGTCCTCCGGTAATGTTTTATTTTTGAAAATTATATCACACAATATGATATAAGTCAATCGGTTTGCGTGAATTTTTAAATAGCCGGGTTGTTTTTGCCGAGCGCTATGTACAGCGCGGCAGGGCTATACCGTATAAAAATCCTTAAGCCCCGCAACGAGCTTTTCGTAGCGGGCACGTTTTTCAAGGTAAAAGGCCATGTCGGTTTTTGATGCGGCGGGGGCGGCATCCGCCTTTACCATGACTCTTTTGCAGTCGCTGTAGTCCGCAAAAGCGCCGCAGGATACTGCCGCTGTCATTGCGGCGCCCATGCAGCAGGTCTCTTTTTCACGCATGCGATATATTTCGCAGCCGGTAACGCTTTGTACGATACCCGTCCAAAGCTCGCTTCTGGCGGCGCCGCCGGTCATCATGAGCCGGTCGATCTTCATGCCGCGGGCTGCAAAGCCGTCAAGCACTCCGGCTGCCTCAAAAGCAACGCCCTCCATAAGAGCTCTTGCAATATCCCCGCGCTTGTGGCCCGCGTCAAGCCCGAACATGGCGCCGCGCAGATCGGGGCGCATATGGGGAAAGCCCGCGCCGCAGACGTACGGCAGCACAAAAAGGGAGGCGGCGCTGTCGCGGCAAAGAGATGCTTCGGCGTCCAAAGACGCAAAGTCGCCGCCGCATATATTGCGGTACCAGTTCAGTGCGCTTCCCGCGCTGACGATGGACGCAAGAGCACCGTAAAGTCCCTTCGTCGGGTGAATGCCGGGGGAGATATGGTTGTCGGTGTACAAAGGAGACGACGTTATGCCGAGGATCACCCATGTGGTGCCCGTCGCGAGCAGCATATCGCCCGCTTCCACCGCGCCGCAGCCGACCGCGGCGCAGTACTGATCGTGGGCGCCGTTATAAACGTGCACGCCGCAGGGCAGCGAAAGCTCCGCTGCCGCCTCGGGGCACAGTGTGCCGAGATCCGCGCCGATTGGCAGAACCTCGGGCAGTCTGTCCTCAGTGATGCCTATATATGAGAGTACAGGCTCGCTCCATTTGCCGGATGTGATATTGTACAGCTGCCGCATGGCGGCGTTCGTTGGGTCGATAACGCAACGGCGGCACAGCTTCATGTTCATAAACTCAAGTGTGGTCACGAATTTATGCGCCGCGGCGAAAAGGCGTGGCGCATTGTCTCTCAGCCACAGTATTTTTGCGGCGTCGAGAACGGGATTGGGCAGCCAGCCGCTGATCTTATATATTCTCTCGGCACCTATGGCGTCGGAGAGCTCACGCGCCTCTGCCGAGGCGCGGCTGTCCATCCAGGTGATGACCTCGCTTATTGCATTGCCGTCTTTGTCCGTGCAGAGCATGCTTGCCGCCTGGGTCGAAAGGCTTATGGCGGCGATCTTCGATTTGTCAATATCCTTCGTTGCGCCGCGCACGGCGTATACTGCGGAGCTCCACCAGTCGTCGGCGTTCTGAGTAACGCGCACGCCGTCGCTGTGCAGCGGATAGTCCTTGTAGGCGCTGCCGAGAGTTATTCCGCCCTCGTCGGTCACAACGGCTTTTGTGCCCGTTGTGCCGACGTCAAGTCCGATAAAATACATGATTATTTTGCAAGCAGGCGGTCGATGGTCTCGACTATGTAGTCAAGTGTTGCTTCGTCCGCGATAACGGGAGGCTTCATAAGCATTGCGGGCAGGCAGTTTGCCTTGTATATCTGTGCGGAGGCGTCGATGCAGGCTTTCTTCATCTCGGAGGCGAAAGCTGCTGCGTCGTCCACGGTGTGGAAGTGCAGCGCCGCGAGGTGCCCCAGGCCCTCAACATCAAGAATTACGTCGGGATGCTTGCGGTGCAGCTCTTTGAGCCCTTCGGTGAAGTGCTTGCCGAGCTCCGCGACCTTGTCGCCGTTTGCACGCATAAATGTCATTGTGATGAGGTAAGAAAGTGCGGCAAGCTCCTCCTGACCGTTGGTCACGAGTGCGCCGAACTGGTTGAGCGTATCCATTTCGGCGGTGGTAATGATCTTGGAGGCGGGGTACTCGCCGCCGGGGAAGCCTTTGCCCACGATGGAGAAATCGGGGTTAAGTCCGTAGAGGCGGAACAGGAACGCGCCCTTGTACCACATGCATGACTGAATCTCATCACACATGGTGGGTGTATCGTACTGACTGCACAGGCGGTATGCCTCCTGCAGATAGTCTTTTGTAAGGCGGATTCCGCCGTAGTTCATGAGTATGATCTCATGAGAAAAGCCCGCGGTCTTGTAGTTTCCGCTGTTATACTTTTCAATCTTAGCGCGGAAGTCGTCAATGTCGTTTATCATAACGGGAACGACCTTGTAAAGCTCGCCCGCATCAGCCTTTTCGCGTATTTCGGGCCAGAGACCGCGCAGAGTCTGCGCAACGACTGTCGTGCCGTGGTAGTTGCCCTCAACACCGCCGTTCCTGTCGCCGATGACAAAGAATACGGGGGTCTTGCCCGCATATTTGGGGGTGGGGAATGTGGAGTCGAGCTTGTAGAAGCGTGCAAGCATCATCTTAAGGCCTGCCTCGCATGCAAGCGAGCCGGTCTCGAGGTTGATAACTCTGTTGAGCACCTTGGGCTCCTCGGAGGCGATCACCTTTGCCGTGCTCTCTTCGTCGTCCCAGTCAATGCCGTTTGCCATCTGCACAAGGCGCTTTTCCATAAGTCTGGTTATGTATCCGCGGGTGTTGTTGTGCGTTGCGTTTACGACACCGATGCGGCGTGCGTTGTCTATAAGCTTGTAGCCGTCAAAACGGTGACCCATAGGCGTGTGGTAATGCTCGCTCTTGCCGATGAGGTAGAGCTTGCCGTCCTCGCCGACTCTGAAGCAGCCCATGCCGGTAACGGGAGCCATGGATGTGTTTGTGGCGTGCGCAAACGCTGCGGTCGCGGCGCCCTTGTTGTTGTTTTCAAATGCGGGCATTATCTGCTTGCCCACGTTTTTCAGCATTTCATCGCACTTTTTCTGCTTTTCTTCGGGGAAAAAGTCGATCTTTTCGTCTGCGATCGCCATGGTCTCGGCGTAGGACATAACTCCCAGCGCCTCGTTTGCGCGTGCAACGGACTGTGTGTAGTCTCTGCCGAGGATATCGGAAAGGGACAGTTTGGGTGAAGTGAACATTGTGTAACCTCCGGTTATATATATGCTGTAAATTTTTTATTCGTCAATACTTATCTGCGAGCTCTGAGCTTTGGGACGGTAGGGAATACCGAGATGCTCATACGCAAGCTTTGTAACGCAGCGGCCGCGCGGCGTGCGGGATATAAAGCCTATCTGCAGAAGATACGGCTCGTACACGTCCTCGATGGTGACCGCCTCCTCGCCGACCGTAGCCGCAAGGGTGTCAAGTCCGACGGGGCCTCCGTCGTAATACTTTATCATTGTCTCCATCATGCGGCGGTCCGTGTTGTCAAGCCCCAGCTCGTCGATCTCAAGCATTTTCAGCGCTCTTGACGCGACCTCAAGGGTGATCTCGCCGTCGCCTTTGACCTGCGCGTAGTCGCGCACGCGCTTCAGCAGTCTGTTCGCTATACGCGGCGTTCCGCGGGAGCGGGAGGCAATCTCAAGCGCCCCTTCGTCGTCGATTGGGATCTCAAGTATGCCCGCGCTGCGTTTGACTATAAGCGAAAGCTCCTCGGGAGTGTACAGCTCAAGCCGCAGCAGCACGCCGAAACGGTCGCGCAGAGGGGTAGTGAGCTGTCCGGCTCTCGTTGTTGCTCCGATAAGTGTGAAATGCTGAAGGGGCAGGCGGATGCTGCGCGCCGCAGGACCTTTTCCGATGATTATGTCAAGAGAAAAATCCTCCATTGCGGGGTACAGTATTTCCTCTATGCTGCGGTTCAGGCGGTGGATCTCGTCGATAAAAAGCACATCGCCCTCGCCGAGATTCGTAAGCAGCGCCGCAAGGTCGCCCTGCTTTTCGATGGCGGGGCCGCTTGTGACGCGAAAGTTTACGCCGAGCTCCGACGCGATTATGCCGGAGAGCGTTGTTTTTCCCAGTCCGGGAGGACCGTACAAAAGCACGTGATCCAGTGTGTCTCCGCGCATTTTAACCGCATCGATGTATATTTTCAGAACCTCTTTTGCCTTTTCCTGACCGATGTATTCGTCAAAGGCGTGGGGGCGCAGCGTAACTTCGGTGTCGTTGTCCTCGACCGTTGAGGACGCTTCCATTATTCTGTTTTCAAGATCGAAATCGTTAACAAAGCTGTCCAATGCGCTGCCTCCTTTACTTCATAAGCTTCGCAAGGGCGAGGCGGATAAGCTCCTCCGTACCCTCTGACGCGTCAAGACCCGAAAGCGCGCTGACCGCTTCGCTGCGCGAGTATCCCAGAACGATAAGAGCGTCCACCGCGTCGGAAAGGCTGCCGCCGCCCGCCGCCGTGCGTGAAACGCTTGCACTCGCCGCTGCCGATTTTCCCGCGGTGGTGGCACCGAAGGTCTTTGCGACCTTGTCGCGCAGCTCAAGCACGACCCTGGCTGCGGTCTTTGCACCGACACCGGGCGCGCGCGAAATTGATTTCGCGTCCTCCGAGGCAATAGCGGAGATAAGCGTGTCGGGGTTCATGACCGACAGTATGGAGACTGCCGCCTTGGGGCCCACACCGGACACGGAGATGAGCAGCTTGAACAGCCGCAGCTCGTCAGAGGAGGAGAAGCCGTACAGCTCCATTGCGTCCTCTCTTACAGCCATGTAGGTGTAGACGCGAACGCTGCTGCCGATCCCGCTGCCCGAAAGGGCGGTCACGGCGCTGCCTGTGACGGTCAGCAGAAATCCCACACCGCCGCAGTCGATAACGGCGGTCATATTCGGTGCGTCGAGCTCGAGCAGCTCGCCGGAAAGACAGTATATCATAATTTCCGCCAAATTTCCTTTCGGTAATGAAATATTTAAAACTTATATTGAAATATTCTGTTTCGCTTTTTGCGGGCAGTCGTCAGTCTTCGCCCTCGCTATGCGTGCCGTGCCCGCCCGCGTCGGAGGGCTTATCCGCAGTATCGGCATCTGTGCCGCTTGCGGGCGCGTCCCCGTCTGCGCTTTCTGCGGAGTCTGTGCTGTCGGTGTCGGCGCTTTCAATGCAGGTATCCGCTCTCTTGCCGCCTTCGATCGCTTCAGTGTCCGCGGAGCTTTCGGCGCTATTGCCGCCGTCGCCGTTGCCACCGTTCGGAATGACGGAGTCCTTGCCGTCCGAAGTGCGTATGTCGTCAAACACCGCGGGCACAGGGGGACAAACGTCGCATACCGTGTCCGGCGCGTGTATGTCTTCTTCGTAAACCGCGGCGCCCTGCATCAGACGCTTTCTGCGCAGCGTTTCGTCAACGATCCATGCGCAGGCGAAAATCGCCGCCCCCGTAACGCTTACGGCAAGTCCGTAATACAGGCACGCGGGTCTGTATTTCATTGTCAGCGTATGCTCGCCCGGCTCCGCGCGAAAGGCGATAAGACCGTCAAGCACTTCAAATGTCGAGACCTTTTTGCCGTCAAGCTTTATCTGCCAGCCCTCGTCGAAGGGTATGGATGTGAATACAAGCGTTTTGTCGGAGCCTATATTGACAGTGCCGCTGAAGCTGTCGTCGCTGTATTTGTCAATAATAAACCGGCTGTCGGAAAGACGGGGCATATACTCGCCGAAGGCTTCTTCGTCAAGCTGCCAGAAGAAATACCCTTCGTTTGCGATATACATGTTGTCGCCCAGAGGCTCAAGACTTACGGTGATCTCTTCTCCCGCCTCAAATCTGCCGAGCTCTATAATGCGGTCGGTCTCGTTACCGAAAACGCTGCCGCATTTGAGGCCGTTGACGTACAGATAGCACTCTCTGAGGTAGTCGCTGGGGAAGTAGCAGTACAGCACCTTGTCGTCGGGCGCGGTGAGCGTTATGTTTATGCGGTGTGCGCCGCCCGCCTCCACCTTTTCAAATTTCAGGTGCCCCGCCACGGAGGAGCGCATCATGCCCTCGCTGTGTATATTCTCGTTATGTGCTACGGGATTGAATATTTCGAACTCTTCTCCCAGCATTGCGCCGACAACGGCGTTCATGCGCTCAAAGGGGTTGGTGTATGTGTCGTGTATTTCAAGATCGGCAAGATCCTCGTTTACGCCGTACGCAAGCGAGAGAGCATAAGGGTTTTCCCAAACGGTGTAGTCGGAGTCGCCCCAGCCCGTGTCGGTGTAAAGCTCCATTTCCTCATCGCTGTCATACTCCTGTATGACGTATTTGATGCCGAAAAGCGAGTCAAAAACAGGCGTGCCGCCCAGGTACTTCGACCAGTGCGATTTGGACGAAAGCCCGAAATCGTGCAGAAGTCTTATGGTGGAGCTGTTGAGCGTGGACGTTGAGTTTGAAACTCCGTTCATGCCCAGCGCAAAGTTGTCGTTCGTTTTGCGGTGGTGCGTTTTCTCCATGCGGTAGAATCCGGTATCGTTTGCCTTCACGTTTTCCACCGTGGGGAGAATGCCGTCGATAAACGTGCGGTACGACGTGCGGCTGGAATATACAACGTCACTGTCGAGAGAGTCCATATTGAGCATACCCGCGCCGAACATTTCGGCACCCACGAGCACGCACAGCACCAGAGAACCCGCGCGGCGGACGTTTTCCTTTGAAAACGTGACTGCGCGCAGCGTGCCGAGGTATACCGCGATTATTGCGCCGGACAGCCATATCATGGAGAACGTGCGCACATTGTCGCTGTCCTTGCACAGCTTCTGGATCATTACAAGCAGCCCGATGAGCGCCGCCCCGCTTACAGCCGCCTTGCGGTAGCCTATCTCGCGGAGCTTTTCGAACGCTTTTTCGGCAAACAGGACAAGGAAGAAGCACAGCATAAAGCTGTAGCGGTAGTTCAGCCAGTTGGGACGCTGCATGCCGTGCCAGAAAAGATCGAGCGTTGTAACGTTGAACGAAACGAGGAAAAACGCTATAAGCAGTCCGGACGCTATCTTTTCGCGTGTTTTGACGTGGGGCGCTATGAAGTACAGCGGCAGAAGTATAAGCGTGAGCGTTCCGGAGTAAATAAAGGGCAGACCCTCGGGGCGCACGGTGTCATAGGAGCCGATAAACAGCTTTGTGACCATGTCGAGCCATTCAAAGCGCTGATCGGGCTTGAAATTCGGGTTTGAAAACGTGGTCTTTCCGAAGGTGAGCGAATAGTAGGTGCAGAGCAGCAAAACGCCGCATATCATAACGGCGCACGCCGAATACAGCGCCATTCTGCCGAGAGATTTGGGAAAATGCTTTTTCATCCCGAGCGGGTTTCGCTCGTCGGGGGATTTTGAGAAATACGCATAGAAGAAATACACGGCGCAGAAAATGCACATCATGTAGCCGATGTAAAAGTTTGACCATATCGCCAGGGAAAGGGAGATCACATACATTTTGAACTTTCCGAAGCGGATGAGGTTTTCGATACCCAGCATTATTATGGGCATGAGGATCATGTTGTCGATCCACATGGTGTTGTGCTGCATTACGACCGCGTACGCGCACAGCGCGTACATGGTTGAAAACATGACAGCGGTCGCGCTGTTTCGCTGTCTGCGCGTTGCTTCAAGATAAATGCCGAAGGTGAGTCCGCAGCTGCCGACCTTGAGAAGAAACATTATAAGCAGAGCTTCCGTTATCATGGATTTGGGAAGCAGTGCGGTTATTATTGAAAACGGACTTGAAAGATAATAGGCATATATGCCCGTGAATTCTCCGCCCAAAGCGCGCTTGAAGGAATACAGAAAGCTGCCGTCTCCGCGGAGTATGTCGCGCAGCCCCTCGAAAAAGTAGACATACTGTCCGTTAAGATCAAGTACCAGAACGGACTCCTGCCCGAAGGGGAAAACACCGCGGCATATATACATAAGCCACATGATCGCCATGGGTACGCAGAAGCACAGTATGAGATATCTCTGATCGCGGCGAAAATACGAGTATCTCTCGCGAAGCCCGCGGCGGGGCGAGAGCAGGGGGAGAGCGGTGTCGGGGCTCTTTTTCTTTGCAAGTCCCGAAAAAATTCGCCCGATGCGACGTCGGCGCACGGTCTCGTCACTTTGAGTTTTTATATTGTCAGCCATGAAAATGTTACCTCTTGTCCGAAAGATGCTCGGGCGCGGCGACGCCGCTGCCCGCGTCGGAATTTGGAATGACCTTTTTGACCGCGCGCTCAAGCTTTTCGCGCGGCATGGTTATGTCTCTTGCACAGCCGCAGCAGACGATGCGCACATCGCTGCCTACGCGCATTACCGTATAGCGGTTCGCTCCGCAGGGGTGATCCTTCTTCATTTCCAGTATGTCGCCTACACTAAGCTTCAGTATTTTCGGCATAAGATGTCACCTCCGCGCTCGCTGCAAGCCGCCGCTTTGCAATATTAAACTATCTTATAGTATATCACAATATATCTGCCGTGTAAAGAAATATCGACAATAAATCTTCATTATATGCGTAGGGAAAGCTTGTGCAAAGTGACGCAGTCGGGACGCTGACAGCCTCTTTTGATGGGAGGTATGAGGGAGAGAGACTGTGCGGGCGCTTTGGTACAAAACAGACAGAAAAGATCCCTGTACCGCATAGGGTAAAGGGATCATGCGCTGCAGCGCTGCGTAAAATGAGCCGTCGGGCGGCTTCGGCAAATCACCCGTCGGATCTTTCCGCGTTCTTTTTCTTTTTTCTTTCCGCGCAAAACAGGAATATGAGCTTGTTAAGCTCTGCGCCGAGCATGAGGATTATCATACAGAAATACAGCCACAAAAACAGAATTACTATTGCGGCAAGGCTGCCGTATACGTATGATGCGTTAGGAAAATAATTGAGGTACAAAGCGTAAAAATACGAAAACAGCACCCAGCCGAGGGCTGCAAACGCCGCGCCGGGCAGCTGCGCCGCGTATCCGCGCGGCAGTTTGTCGCTCATACCGTGATATTCGGCCTTTGATAGGCGTTTGCCTTTTTTGGCAACTGTATTAAATAACAGTGTGAAGAACAGGGTCAGAAGCACTGTGAACAGCAGCTTGCCGCTGTCCGATATGATGCGAAAAATCGTTGCCAGCAGGGGGATCTTGTCCTCTGCCGCCTCTTGTATCGTATCCGCGAATACGAGTGCCGCAAGCATGGCGACGATTATTACAATAAAGGCAATTGTATAAAACAGTGATCTGAAAATGTCGTAAAGAAAGTTTTCTTTGAGTTTTATGCCGTAAGCGCCGGAGACGCCCCGCATAACGGCGTTTACCCCGCGTGACGACGCCCACAGGGTCGTTATGACGGTGACGGAAACAAGGGATATGCCGCCCTTGCCCACGATCTCTTCAACTATGCCGGTAAGTAGCTTGCCAATGTCGCCGGAAATATGCTCGTCAATGAGCGAAAGCAGCCAGTCGGCGTTTATAAAGTACTTTGTAAGGCTGAGGATCAGAAGAAGAAAGGGAATGGTGGAGGTGATTATAAAAAACGTCGCCTGAGCAGCGTAGACGGTGATCTGGTCGTCGGATACGGTTCGTATAGCCCCGGCGACATTCTCGCGCAGCCGCTTTAATGATATCACCATGTTCTTCTTCATGCCGCAAGCCTCCTTTCACAGCAGGGTACCGTACATAAATTATATTACCGAGCGGCAGTAAAGTCAAGTGCGTTGCATTGACATAAATCGCGCGGTATGGTACAATATAAAAGAACAGATATGCTTTTGAACTTTGTGTGAAAAGGAAGAATTATGTTTTATATAGGATGTCATCTTTCCGTATCCGGCGGATATGAAGCCATGGGCAAAACGGCGCTTTCCATCGGCGCGAATACCTTTCAGTATTTCACGCGTAACCCCAGAGGGCGCGGTTTTAAGCGTCCCGACAACGATGATGTTGCGGCGCTGAATGCTCTTATCGCCGAAAACGGTTTTGCACCGCCGCTTGCGCACGCGCCGTACACGTTCAATCCCGCTTCAGCCGACGAGCGGATATGGAACTACAGCAGAGATTCCATGAGAGAGGATATTGAGGTGCTTGAGGATATTCCCGGCGCGCTTTACAATTTTCATCCGGGCTGTCACGTGGGCATAGGAGCCGAGGCGGGCATTGAGAACACCGCGCGGCTTTTATCCGAAGTTATAACCCCCGGGCAGAACGCCCGCGTGCTTATAGAAACAATGGCGGGCAAGGGCAGCGAGATAGGCAAAACTTTTGAAGAAATAGAAACTATCATTGAAAAAACCGAGCCGTCGCGCCGCGATCTTGTGGGCGTGTGTCTTGACACCTGCCACGTTTCCGACGGAGGCTACGATATTGCCGCCGACCCCGACGCGGTGCTTGAGCGCTTTGACAGCGTTATAGGACTTGACAGACTGTATGCGATCCATCTTAACGATTCGAAAAATCCCGTGGGCGCCGCAAAGGACAGGCACGAAAAAATAGGTGAGGGGTACCTCGGCGCGGAGGGCATACGCCGCATAATAAACTGCGAAAAGATCAAAGACCTGCCGTTTTATCTTGAGACCCCCAACGAGCTTGACGGATACGCGGCGGAGATAGCCTTGCTTAAGTCAATGCGCAATGACGGCTGACGGACGTTTGGCGCCGACTTGCCGGCGCAAGGCGGATACCCGCAAAAGCCGATATCGGCATAACTTAAACTATACTGCATAAAATTTATATTATATAAAAAGGAGAAACCACTATGGGACTTATCAAAGCGGGCGTGGGTGCGCTCGGAGGCACTCTTGCCGACCAGTGGAAGGAGTTTTTCTATTGTGAGGCTCTTGACAAAGAGGTGCTTGCAGTAAAGGGGCAGAAGCGTATAAGCGGACGTTCCTCCAACACAAAGGCAAGCGACAACATCATAACAAAGGGCTCCGGTATTGCCGTTGCCGACGGTCAGTGCATGATGATCGTGGAGCAGGGCAAGGTCGTTGAGTTCTGCGCAGAGCCGGGCGAGTTTACATATGATTCTTCAACAGAGCCCAGCCTGTTTGCAGGCAGTCTCGGCAGCAGTATTATCGACACGTTTAAGACTATAGGCAAGCGTTTTACTTACGGCGGCGACACGGGCAAAGATCAGAGAGTATACTATTTCAATACGAAAGAGCTTATAGACAATAAGTTCGGAACGGCGAACCCCGTGCCTTTTCGCGTGGTGGATACAAAGATCGGACTTGACATCGACGTAAGCGTCCGCTGCTCGGGCGTTTATTCTTACAAGATAGCCGATCCGCTTCTGTTCTATACGAATGTATGCGGAAATATCAGCGACGAATACCGGCGCGACGAGCTTGACAGCCAACTGAAGCAGGAGTTTATAAGCGCGCTTCAGCCGGCGCTCGGCAGACTCTCCGAAATGGAGATGCGCCCCAACCAGATAGTTCTCCATACCACCGAGCTTGAGGACGCGATGAACGCCGCTCTCAGCAGCAAATGGGGAGAAACGCGCGGTTTGAAGGTGGTCAGCATAGCGCTTGGCTCCGTAACGCTTCCCGACGAGGACGCGGACATGATAAAGCAGGCACAGCGCAGTGCTATTATGAGAGACCCCACTATGGCGGCGGCAACTCTCGTGGGCGCTCAGGCGGACGCTATGAAGGCAGCCGCCTCCAATTCCTCCGGCGCCATGACCGGTTTTATGGGCATGGGTATGGCAATGAACGCCGGCGGCGCAATGAACGCTCAGAACCTGTACGCAATGGGTCAGCAGAATCAGCAGGCTCAGGCACAGGCTCAGGCTCAGGCAGCCGGTGCCGCGGCTGCTGCGGCAAACACGTGGAAGTGCTCCTGCGGAACCGAAAATACGGGCAAATTCTGCTCGAACTGCGGTGCCGAAAAGCCCGAAGAAGGCTGGAAGTGCTCCTGCGGCAAGGTAAACACCGGCAAATTCTGCACCGACTGCGGCGCAAAGCGTCCGGCGGGCGCTCCCGTTTACCGCTGCGACAAGTGCGGCTGGACGCCCGAGGATCCTCACAACCCTCCGAAATTCTGCCCCGAGTGCGGAGATCCCTTCAACGACGACGATATTCAGTGATTATTAAGGCGCTGCCGCATACGCGGCGGTAAATCATAGCGCGTTCTAATATGTCCTCCGCGGCAGATGCAGCGGGGGACATATCTGAGAAAACGGAAAAATCAGCGCCCCGCGCGGCGCAACACATTATAATGAAAGGACAGTGTATGGAGACTTTACAGGAATTCAAGTGTCCCTGCTGCGGCGGAGCAATCAGCTTTGACAGCTCACTGCAGAAGATGAAATGCCCGTATTGCGATACGGAATTTGAAATGGAGACCCTGCGCAGCTATGCCGAGGAGCTCGGCGGCAGCGAACAGGACGAGATGAAATGGGAGCGCTCACCCGATTCGCAGTGGAAGGAAGGCGAGGCAGACGGACTGCATTCGTACATATGCAACTCCTGCGGCGGCGAGATAGTTTGCGATGAAAACACTGCGGCGTCCTCCTGCCCCTTCTGCGGAAACCCGGTTGTTATGACGGATCGAATTTCGGGGACACTGCGGCCCGACTATGTTATCCCCTTCAAGCTTGACAAAAAAGCCGCCAAGGATGGGCTTATGAAGCATCTCAGCGGAAAGCGGCTGCTTCCGAAGGTTTTCCGTTCGGAGAATCATATCGACAAAATCTGCGGGATATACGTTCCGTTCTGGCTTTTCGATACAGAGGCGGACGCAACGGTCAGATACAAGGCGACACAGGTGCGCTTTTGGAGCGACAGCGACTACGACTACACGGAAACGAGCCACTATCTTCTGCATCGCAGCGGTTCGATCGCTTTTGACCATGTTCCCGTGGACGGCTCAGCAAAGATGGCGGACGATCTTATGGAGTCTATTGAGCCTTACGATTTTTCCGATGCGGTGGATTTTCAGACGGCATATCTTGCGGGATATCTTGCTGATAAATACGACGTGGATGCGGAAAAGAGCATTGAACGGGCAAACGAGAGGGTAAAGCGCTCAACCGAGGATGCGTTTGCCATGACTGCAGGCGACTACACAACGGTCGTGCCGGAAAAGACCGACATAAGACTTCACAACGGACGTGCGCACTATGCGCTGTATCCCGTATGGCTGCTCAACACCACATGGAACGGGCAGCAGTACACATTTGCGATGAACGGTCAGACAGGCAAATTCGTGGGCGACTTGCCCGTGGACAACAAGGCAGCATGGAAATGGCGCCTGCTGCTGACAGCCGTTTTCGGTGCTGCAGCATTTGCCGTTGCGTGGCTTTTGTTCCTTATGGGAATACTGTGAGGGGGTGCGGGTAATGAAGAAAAAAATTATTGCGGCACTTTTTGCCGTCGTGCTTATTCTCTCGGTGATCGTTCCCGGAACGGTGATCTTTGCGGAGGAGGCAGACCTTTCGGTGCACTACAGCCGCCTCAACGACATGGAGGGGCTGCTTGACGACGCTGCGGCGCAGCGCGTTTCGGCAAGACTTGACGAAGTGCGCCGCGAACTTGATTTTGACATCGTCATCGTGACCGGCTCAGACCTCGGCGGCAAGACCATGGAGGAATACGCCGACGATTTTTATGACTATAACGGCTTCGGTTGCGGTTCGAACCGTGACGGTGCTCTGCTTCTTCTTAATATGGAGGACAGAAAGTGGCATATTTCTACCCGCGGCTACGGCATAACCGCGTTTACCGATTACGGTATTCAGCAGGCGGGCGATGCGATTAAGGAGTATTTCGACACAGACTGCGAAAAAGCATTTGACTTGTTTATTGACAAATGCGAGGAATATGTAAATCTCGCACGGGAAGGCAAGCCTTATGACCGTTCGCTTTCGCTCATATGGATACCCATATCTCTTATTGTGGGATTTGTTATTGCCAACATCGTTGTGGGCTCCATGAAGAAAAAGCTGAAGTCTGTCCGCAGTCAGGCGGCGGCAAGCAGCTATGTGAGGGAAGACAGCCTGAATATTACGGACAGCCGCGATATTTACCTGTATGCAACCGTCACAAGGACCGCAAAGCCCGACGACAGCTCATCGAGCGGCGGCAGCAGCACGCACACATCCTCCTCCGGCGCAACGCACGGCGGGGGCGGCGGCAGCTTCTGACGCACATAAATAATGAATCGATCCCGTATCGGCTTCACGGCCGATACGGGATTTTTTTGTCAACGGAAACCTCCGGCTATGCCGGAGGAGGTATCCTCCGTAAAAAAGCTTTAGCTTCAAGCATCGAGCGAAGCGAGTTGCTAATGAAATATCAATCAAAATAGCACAGGCTTCAATTAGGTGTGGAATCACCCGTTTACGGGTAGCAGGGCAAGTGTTGCAAGCGAAAGAAATTTCAGTGCGTCTTTAGATGCTTGCCTGTAAAATGCCCTTACAGGGCTTATTCAAGCCTCCGGCTTAGCCGGAGGTCCTGACTGCGAAAAAACAATATTTTTGTATTTTACTTAAATTTGACAATTCTGCGGTTTCTGATTTTACGTTCGGTCTTTAGAATGTGAGACGCAGGGTCGGGAGACCCTAATAAATAAAGCTGAAACAATCGAAAAGGAGATTTGAATTATGAAAAAGATTATTTGTCTTGTACTTGCATCTCTCATGGCAGTATTTGCACTGGCAAGCTGCGCGGGCGGCAGCGGCAATGCCGACACCCCCAAGGACAGCGCCTCCGATAAGGTAATAAGCGGCACAGTCACCACAGACGGTTCTACATCAATGCAGAAGGTCATCGGCGCTCTCGGCGAAGCATTTGAGGGTGAATACAGCGGTACGACGTTTACTTACAACCCCACAGGCTCCGGCTCGGGTATCACCGCAGTTTCCGAGGGGCGCTGTGACATCGGTCTTTCGAGCCGTGCGCTGAAGGACGAGGAAAAGGCACAGGGACTTGAAGAGACAGTTCTTGCATACGACGGTATCGCGATCGTAGTAAGCCCCGACAACCCCGTTAAAGAGCTTACCATTGAGCAGATCGCGGACATCTACACCGGCAAGGTCACCAACTGGAAGGATGTAGGCGGCAATGACGCCGGGATCGTAGTGATCGGCCGTGAGGCAGGCAGCGGCACAAGAGACGGCTTTGAGTCCATCACAAACACCAAGGACTCCTGCAAGTACCGTCAGGAGCTCGGCTCCACCGGCGACGTTATCGCAACCGTCGCAGGCAACCCCGGCGCTATCGGCTACGCTTCTCTCGCAGCAGTAAAGGATACCGTCAAGGCACTTGCAGTAAACGGTGTAACTCCCGGTGAGGATACGGTAAAGGACGGCAGCTACGCGGTACAGCGTCCCTTCGTGCTGGTAACAAAGAAAGGTACAGAGCTTTCCGATGCGGCAAAAGCCTTCTGCGATTTCGCACTGTCCGCATCCTCCGGCAGCATCATCAGCGCGGCAGGCGCAGTTCCCGCTAACTGATAAGGACAGCTCGTCAGCACAAATAAAAACAACAAACCGCGGCGGCCGCAACAGCGACCGCCAAGGCGCTTATGTCGGGCCCGCTGCGCGGGCAGGAAAATTGATTGAAAGGTTGTCTCCTATATGGTAAGACGAAAAATATTCGAGACGGTCGTGCACGGAATATTTCTTATTCTGGGGCTCATCACCGTCGGATGTGTGCTTCTCATATCGGTGTACCTGATAATTTCGGGCATCCCCGCCATACGAGAGATCGGTATCGCAAAGTTTCTGTTCGGCACGGAGTGGGCATCCACCGCGGCTGAGCCGAAGTACGGAATACTGCCGTTTATACTGACAAGTGTATACGGCACCGCGGGCGCCGTGGTGCTGGGCGTGCCCATAGGCTTTCTCTGCTCGGTATACCTTGCAAAGATGGCAAAGCCGGCGGTTCGCAGCATTATGGAATCGGTTGTCAGCCTTTTGGCGGGTATACCGTCGGTCGTGTACGGTCTTGTGGGCATGATGGTGCTTGTGCCGGGTATCAGAAAAATATTCGGTCTGCCTGACGGCGCAAGCCTTTTTGCGGCAATAATCGTGCTTGCAATAATGATACTGCCGTCCATAATAAAGGTGTCGCTCACGGCGCTTGACGCGGTCCCCGAGGAATACGAAAGCGCGTCTCTTGCCCTGGGAGCAACACCGGTGGAGACATACTTCCGAGTATCCGTTCCCGCCGCAAAAAGCGGTATCGCCGCCTCAGTCGTGCTCGGCGTCGGCCGCGCGATCGGCGAGGCGATGGCAGTCATGATGGTATCGGGCAACGCGCCGAATATACCGGGATCGCTTTTCGAGAGCGTTCGTTTTCTCACGACCGCCATCGCAAGCGAAATGTCATATTCCGCGGGGCTTCAGCGCCAGGCGCTGTTCTCCATAGCGCTTGTTCTGTTCCTGTTTATAATGCTTATAAACGCGGCCCTCAACTTCTTCCTTAAACGGGACAAGGCAAAGGGCTGATAATGATGACGACAGACAATGTTTTTCCGGCAGACCTTGCCGGAGCATATGCCGCAGATTGGGCGGCAGCGGAGGAGAGTACCGATGAAAGCAATAGATAAGAAAATTTCAGCTTCCCGCAGGGCGTATATACTGCTGATGCGGCTTTTGTGTGCCCTGGCTGTCATCATAACGGCTGCTATTGCCGTCTTTATGATAGTATATGTGCTGGCGCGCGGCATCCCAAATATCTCGTGGGAGCTGCTTTCCACAAAGCCAAGCTACCTCAGCGACAGAGTGGGCATTCTGCCCGATATACTCAACACTCTTTATATAGTCATCGCAACGCTTATCCTTGTAGTGCCGCTCGGCGTGGGCGCGGCGGTGTATCTTACGGAATATGCGTCGGGCAGACGTATCGTAAAGCTTATTGAAAACGCGGCAGAGACCCTTTCGGGCATTCCGTCCGTCATATACGGTCTTGTGGGCATGCTCGTGTTCTGTGAGCTGTTCGGCTTCAAAACATCGCTTATAGCAGGCGCGCTGACGCTTACTATCATGAATCTGCCGACAGTCATGAGAACTACGCAGGAAAGCCTGAAGACCGTGCCGCAAAGCTACCGAGAGGGCGCTTTCGGACTGGGCGCCGGCAAGTGGAGAGTTGTTCGCACAGTTGTCCTGCCCGGATGCGTGGACGGTATCATAACCGGCTGCATCCTTTCGGTGGGTCGAATTCTGGGTGAGTCGGCGGCGCTTCTGTTCACGGCGGGCTTTGCCCATGCCGTCAGCGGCATCATCGACGGACTTATGAAGCCCGGCGCAACACTTACCGTGGCGCTGTACTTCTACGCCAAGGAGAACGGCGAGTTCGGAGTGGCGTTTGCGATTGCCGCCATACTTATGGCGCTTACGGTCCTTATAAATCTTTCGGCTGACGCTGTCGGCCGCTACTTCAGAAAGAGGAGAAGCATATGAGCACTGCCGAAAATAAAGAAAATATTATAAGCGTAAACGATCTGTGCCTTTGGTACGGTCAGACGCAGGCACTTAAAAACGTGAGCCTTGAGGTGCAGGAGCACACCATAACTGCGCTTATCGGACCTTCCGGCTGCGGTAAATCCACATTTCTGAAAACACTGAACAGGATGAACGATCTTGTGCACGGCGTTAAGATCACGGGCAGCGTCAAATACAGAGGCACGGACATATATGCCCCCTCAACGGACGTTAACGAGCTCAGGCGCAATATAGGCATGGTCTTTCAGAAACCCAATCCCTTCCCCATGAGCATATACGACAACGTTGCTTACGGTCCGAGAACTCACGGTATCAGAAGCCGCGCGAAGCTTGACGAGATAGTGGAGCGCTCTCTAAGAGGCGCAGCCATCTGGGACGAGGTCAGCGACAGACTGAAAAAATCCGCGCTGGGTCTTTCGGGCGGTCAGCAGCAGCGCCTTTGCATAGCGCGCGCGCTTGCGGTCGAGCCGGATGTGCTGCTTATGGACGAGCCTACAAGTGCACTTGACCCTATTTCCACATCTAAAATTGAAGATCTTGCGACAGAGCTGAAAAAACAGTACACAATAGTAATAGTAACGCACAATATGCAGCAGGCGGTGCGTATCTCGGATAATACCGCGTTCTTCCTCCTGGGAGATCTTGTTGAATACGGCAATACGGAAAAAATGTTCAATACTCCCGCGGATAAACGCACGGAGGACTATATCACAGGGAGGTTCGGATAATGAGAAGCAAATTCGACTCTCAGCTTGCAACGCTGAGCGAGGAAATGACACAGATGGGCGCATACTGCGAGGAGGTCATAGCTCTTGCGGCAAAAGCGCTGCTTGAAGGCGAGGCGCAGCTCGGTGCAAAGGTCGCCGACATTGACTCAAAGATCGACCGTATGGAGAGGGATATCGAGTCTCTCTGCTTCAAGCTCATACTTCAGCAGCAGCCCGTTGCAAAGGATCTCCGTCAGATATCGGCGGCGCTGAAGATGATCACCGACCTTGAGAGAATAGGCGACCAGGCGGACGATATTGCGGAAATAATCCCGTTTCTCGGCGGCAGAACAGGCGCCGAGTGCGAGTCTGTAAGCCTTATGGCGAGGGAGACCATACGCATGGTGACCGAAAGCGTTGACGCATACGTAAAAGGCGATGTAGAGCTTGCAAAGGCGGTCATTGCCCACGACGATGTTGTGGACGATTGCTTTGACAACGTAAAATCTTCGCTGATACGGCTCATAACGGAGAGGCGCGAGGACGCGGAGTATGCACTTGATCTTCTGATGATAGCAAAGTATTTCGAGCGTATCGGCGACCACGCCACGAATGTTGCCGAATGGGTCGTATTCTCCGTCACCGGAGTTCACAAGGAATGGAACGGCGAGGATAACTGAGGCTTTTCCCGAAAGGTGAAAATCAATTCAAACTCTTTTTACTGAAAACAGAGCCGAACGGCGTGCGCTTCAAAGGCGGAATTGCGCCTCGGAGCACAGCCGGATTGCGGCAAAGAAAAGCACCGCGGACTTTTGTCCGCGGTGCTTTTGTACTCTGCGCTGCCGTGGCGGTACCGAATGGAAAAATGTGCTTCTTGCGCCGCTCGTTTTTTGTCAGCGCGCGGCTGCCCGCTGCCGCGCCGAAAATGTCTTTCACGTTTAAAGACTCGTGACGGATATTTGAAATTATCTGCCGCTGTCTATGTATTCAATGCTTAGCAGACGATCCTCGTCAAAGCCCAGCAGAAACGCGCATGGAGTTGATATTTTTCCGCACAGCACAACATCTGCGCCGTGTCTGATTTCCCGTATCTTTTCCTTCTCGTCCGTGACCTCAACGGTGCACCAATTCAAAAGAAGTGCGCAAATGGCTGCGGCGTGAGATACAACGGCGACGGTGCCGCCCGCCTGCATTGAAGATAATATCTCGCCGACAGCCTCGGTCATCCTGCACTTGACATCGTTCAGCGATTCGCCGCCCGCATTTTTATAGTTATGATCTTCATACTGACGGCTCCAGAAATTCGGGCTCAGCGTCTCGGGGGTGCCGAGCTCGCGCTCGCGCAGGCGGCTGTCAATTGTTATATTCCCGCAAAGCACTTCGGCAGTGCTGTATGCCCGTTTGTACGGCGAACTGTAAACCGTGGCGACACGGCGGAAAATGTCAAGCGAGAAAAACTTATGTGCCTTTGCGTATCCCCGCTCCGAGAGGGGGAGAAGCTCTGTGGGTATCGTCCTGTCGGAAATCGGCTCCGAATGTCTCAGAAGTATTACTGTTTTCATAATTATGTCCTTTTGATCCGGCAGTGCCGGAGACTTTGGAATATACCGTGCGAATAAAAATATGTTAATTTTATCTGTTCCTGCCGTTTTGCCGCATCCGGCAAAGCAATAATGCCGCCGGACGAAAGTGCTTGACTGCATGCGTTTTTGTCATGCCGCAAAGCGGAGCGCCGCTAAGCGGAATAAAGCGGAAAAGCCGATGGGATTTTGTAAAAAGGCAATATCTCCGCACATATTATAACATATATATGCGCCTCTTTCAAACGCCCGCTGCGATAATTGTTCCGCCTGATCCGAAACGGCGGTTTGTAAGAAAAAACGCAGAGCAAAATTTGCTCTGCGTTTTCTGTTACTGTTTCGGTTTTCAGAAATCGATATGACGATCGTCGTCGGAATCTTTTTCTTCCTTATCCTTTTCGTGCTCGCCGTTTCTGCGGCGCTCCTCCTCGCGGAGACGCTCGTTTTCGGCGATCTGTATCGCACGCTTGGCGTTTTCGTCCTCGCTGCGGCGGCGGCGCTCGGCAACCATTTCTTCAAGGTCTTCGATAGTGACGCCGTCTTCCTCCATGGCGCGCTTGAACTGTTCACCGTCCATGATCTCGTTCTTGACAAGATATTTTGCGATAAAGTGCAGCTTGTCGATGTTCTCACTGAGCAGGCGCTTTGCCTCGTTGTATGCCTCGGTGATGATCTTTTCGATCTGCTCGTCTATCTGCGCCGCTACAGCCTCTGAGTAGTTGCGCTCGTGCGAGAAGTCGCGTCCGAGGAACACTTCCGTATCGCTGTGACCGCTGCCGAACATTATGGGACCGAGGTCGCTCATGCCTAACTGTGTTACCATCTTGCGGGCTATCTGCGTTGCTCTCTGTATATCGTTGGATGCCCCGCCGGAGAAGTCGTCGAATATAAGCTGCTCCGCGACTCTGCCGCCGAGAAGCATTGATATCTTCTGCTTCAGCTCGTTTCTGTAAACGCTGTATTTGTCCTCCTCGGGCAGGTTCAGCGTGTAGCCGAGAGCACTGCCGCTGGGGATGATGGATATCTGATGAACGGGATCCATAAGGGGCAGTACATGGCTGAGCACTGCGTGACCCGCCTCGTGGTATGCCGTTTTGAGCTTTTCGCTTTCCTTTATGCGCATGGACTTTTTCTGGGGACCTGCAACGACTTTTGTGAATGCGTCCTCTATCTCGTCCATACCGATAAGGGTCTTGTTCTTTCTTGCCGCAAGCAGTGCCGCCTCGTTGAGAAGGTTGGCAAGGTCTGCGCCGGTAAAGCCGCTTGTGCCTTTTGCTATAACGGAAAGGTCAACGCCCTCTTCAAGAGGCTTGTTGCGGGCGTGCACCTTGAGTATCGCCTCTCTGCCGCGGATGTCGGGCGTGTTGACCGTGATCTGGCGGTCAAAACGGCCGGGACGGAGAAGTGCGGGGTCAAGCACGTCGGGGCGGTTTGTAGCGGCTATGACGATAATACCGTCAGTTGAGCCGAAACCGTCCATTTCAACAAGCAGCTGGTTCAGCGTCTGCTCACGTTCGTCGTGACCGCCGCCGAGACCTGTACCGCGCTGTCTGCCGACGGCGTCAATCTCGTCGATAAATACTATGGACGCGGGATTGCGTCTCGCAAGCTCAAACAGATCGCGCACTCTGGACGCGCCGACGCCGACATACATTTCCACAAAGTCGGAGCCGGAGATGTAGTAGAATGGAACGCCCGCTTCTCCCGCAACTGCCTTTGCCAGAAGTGTTTTACCTGTACCGGGAGGGCCCATCAACAGAACGCCGTGGGGGATCTTCGCGCCCAGACGGGTGAACTTCGCGGGATCTTTAAGAAATTCAACGATCTCCTCAAGCTCGGCTTTTTCCTCGTCGGCTCCCGCAACATCGCGGAAGAACACCTTGCTCTTATCGCCGTTCTTTACTCTCGCTTTGCCGAAATTGTTGATCTTCGATCCCTTGCCGCCTGCTGCCTGGTTCATCATGAACCACCAGATGACAACGATCACTACAGTGATGATCAGATACGGCAGAAAGCTTACCCACCAAGGTATAACGCGGGCGGGTACTCTGTCGTACGTCTTGATATTTTCGGCATAGGGCTTGATGTCCTCAAGAAAAGAGTCTATGTCGGCAAGCTTATAAGAAATTTTCTGCGCTTTGTCCGTGTCGTTTTCGGGCTGCACGGTCATTTCCACAACGCCGTCGTCGTAGTCGACGGTGTACTCGCTGACTCTCTCATCCTTGAAATATGCTATAACGTCGCTGTATTTCAGGTCTTTTTTTGTGCCGGAGCCGCCCCAGAGAAGGGATATGACCACGATCACCACGGCTATCAGCGCGACATACCAGATAGCTATTCTAAATCCGTTTTTCTTCACTTACAGATCCATGCCTTTCCGTTTTATGCGTTTATTCGGAGTAAATCTCCGGCTTAAGGACGCCTACATACGGCAGGGTGCGGTATTTCTCGGCGTAGTCGAGACCGTAGCCTACCACAAATTCGTCCGGAATTTCGATTCCCGTATAGTCGGGCGAGTATTCGACCTCGCGGCGGCTCGGCTTGTCGAGCAGTGCCACTGTTCTGACGCTGCGCGCGCCGTTGAGCGTAAGGTAGCTGACAAGGTACGAAAGCGTGCGCCCGCTGTCTATAATGTCCTCAACGATAAGTATATCCTTTTCGCTGAGATCCTTGCGGTGCAGGTCGAGAAGAATGTTTATCCTGCCGCCGGAGACAGTGCCCGCGCCGTAGGACGACACCTTCATGCAGTCTATCTCGCAGGGAACGGTGAGCTTTTTCATAAGGTCTCCCGTGAAAACGATGCTGCCTTTGAGAATGCACAGAAGCAGAAGGTTTTTATCCGCATAGTCGCGCGCGATCTCTCGCGAAAGTCTGGTGACGGTCTCGTCGAGCTCTTTTTCCGTTATGAGGATCTTTGCGATGTCGTTGTCCCAAACGGCGTAGTTGTTATCCATTTTGTTTTTACCGCCCTTTTACTTTACTCTTTTTTCTATGATTATATGAAAACAGTTTTTGCTTTTGCACGGTGCACGTCCGTCGCGCACTCCCACTCCCGGAACGGCGACTATGCCGCCGTCATCGCAGATGATAGGCAGTGTATCGCGCTCCGTGAGCGGAACGCATTTGTCGCACAAAAGCTTTTTCAGCTTTTTGTGCATACCGCCCGATAAGAGAACATCTCCCGCCTCACGGCATCTTACAAACAGTGTACCTTTTATTTTATCAGAAACAGAATTCTTTTCAATATATAAATTGTAAATAATTCGGCTTTTTTTACCGTTTTGGTACAATTCACCGCAGCCTGCGCCGCCTTTGCCGCCTGCCGCAGCACACGCTTCGCGCAGAGGCGCGGGGGATGTATATATTTCTTCGGCGCAGCTTATGTGCCAGGTGCCGAAATCCGTCTCGCCGGCAAGCGGCAGATCGGTCGGCTCGGGCAGCGGCTCCGCAAGTGATGACGGGGCGATGAAAATTTTGTCTTTATGGGCAAAAAACGAGCAGCCGCCGGGCAGAGAAACGCTTCCGCAGCCGCTTTTTATAAGGGCGCGGCAGCTTTTTATATGCGCGTCGGAAAGGTCTGCCGCGCTGTTTGTACAGCTTTTGTAAAGCTTAAACAGCACGCGGGCAAACAGCGCCTCGGGCAGTTTTTCGGCTTCGGCTCTGTCGATATGATCACTGCCGCAGAGAAAGCTTTCGGCGGCAGCGTCCAGATATTCGCTGTCCCCGCGGGCGCAGGCGCTCATGCGCAGCGCCGCTTCGTCGGCTTTGGGATTGAGCCGTCGCATTTCGGGAACGATGGTGTGGCGGATGTAGTTTCTCGTGTAGTCGTTGCAGCTGTTGGTGGAGTCCGTAACATAGCTTATTCCATTGCTTTGGGCAAAGGCGCGTATCTCCTCGGAGGTGCAGCACAGCATCGGGCGGACGTATATGCCGCGGATGGGCGCAATTCCCGCCATGCCCCGTGTGCCGGAGCCGCGGGCGAGATTGAATATGACCGTTTCAAGATTGTCCGTCGCGTTGTGCGCGGTCGCTACCGCGGCACCGCCGAGCTTTTCGGAAAGACGGGCGAAAAAATCGTAGCGTATCCGTCTTGCGCATTCTTCAAGCCCCTCGCCCGCGGCGGCGGCCTCCGCGGGAACATCGGCGCGCTCCGTTATAAACGGGATGCCCAGCTCTTCGCAGGTGCGGCGGCAGAAACGCTCGTCCGAGTCGCTTTCTTCCCCCCGTATCATGTGGTTAAGGTGCGCCGCGTACAGTTTTACTCTATCTTCGCAGAATTCGTTCAGAAAACGCAGAAGCACGGAGGAGTCCGCTCCGCCGGAAAAGGCGCAGATAACGCCGCGGGCGCCGCAAAGCATTTCGGCAAAGCCGCTTTGCCGTGCGTAGCCGTCGATCTTTTCAAGCAGTGAGCTCATACCGTCCTCCGTGAAATTTTTATTCGAATATGTATTTTTCTATAAGATATGCGCCCGCGAATATAAATGTTGCCGATGCCGCCGCGCATTCCAGTATGTCCGGCACGCAGGACGCCGATGTCCGTGTCAGTCCCTCAAGAGTGAGGCTCGCATACAAAAGCTGCAGCAGCACGGCGCCGAACCCGAGCTTGACGGCGCAGTAAAAATGCCGCCTTGAAAAGGAAAATTTTCGTGCTTTCATTATCTCTTTTTCCTCTCTTTTTCAAAAAAAGTATTACAGAGTAATGATAGCATACGGCGTGCCGCGCGGCAAGCGGTAATATCTATGGGCATATGAAAAATATTCCATATGATAGTATACCATAAAGCAGCCTGTTGTCAAGGTCGGGCGGGCGATACGGCAGCACGTTTCAGCGCCGGTTTTCCTTTCGTATCTGCCTGCGTATTCTGTTGAGGTGCCGCTCGAAGCTGCCGCCGTCAAGCAGCTCACACAGTATATACTGGTCGAGAACGGGCACGGAGCATGACATATACTCTATATTTTTCCGCCTAACTTGCAGAGCGCGGGGCAGCAGCATATATCCCGCGCGCAGCGCGGGGGAGAGCGTTTTTGAAAATGTGTTTATATACAAAACTCTCTCGCCGCCGTCGGTCTCAAACAGGGTGTCAGTGGGCTTTCTGCTGCGGCAGAACTCCGAGCCGAAATCGTCCTCGATGATAACGGCGCCGCGGCTTTTTGCCCATTCGAGATAAGCCTTTTTCTTTGCAGCCGTGGCGGTAATGCCGCTGGGAAAGCTGTGGTAGGGCGTTACGTGCAGCACATCCGCCGCGCAGGAGGACAGAACGCTGTCGGGAATACCGTCGCCCGAAAGAGGCAGCAAAAGGCAGTTTATACCCCTTGCGCGGTATGTCTTTTCGATCTTGTCATATGACGGCGTTTCTATGGCGTAGATCCTGTCGCTGCCGATGAGCATTATTGCCAGCTGATACAGCGCCTCGGCACCGGAGCCTATCACTATATCGTCCGGGGACACCTCGATCTCCCGCGCTCTCATGAGATATTTCGCGACGGCGCACCGCAGGCGCGGCAGCCCCGCGCCGGCGGTCCTTTTAAGGATGTCGCCGCCGTATTTCGTAAGTACGGAGCGCACGGTCTTTGCGTACAGCCCTGCGGGAAATGTGATATCCTCCGCGGGAACGGCGCCCGCGGGACGGCGTGCAGCCGCAGAGACGGGGGCGGCACCGGGCACGGGCGCGGAAGGACGCGCGGCGTCGGGGGACGGGAGCCGGGTCGGGCTGTACGCGGCATCTGGCGCGAGGGAGCGGGCTGAGCTGTGTGCGGCATCGGGCGCGGGTAAGGAACCGGAACCATCAAAAGCGGATGCGGGCATCGCGCCAAGGCGCATGTCGGTGCCGCTTTTGAAAAGCTGGTCGTCACGGTATGCCGAAAAGCAGCCGCTGCGCTGTCTGCAGACGATATAGCCCTCGTCCTCAAGCAGGGCGTAGGCATGCTCCGCAGTTATAACGCTGACTCCGTTTTTTGCCGCGGTGTCTCTTTTGGAGGGCAGCTTTGCCCCGTAAGGGTAGGCTCCGTTTGTTATTTCCTTTTTGAACTTTTCGTACAGTCGGATGTATTCCGGTGTTTTTTTGCTGTCGGCACTCATCTGGTTATATAAAATTCTCCCGTTCTGATAGTTTTCGCATGATCAGATGTATGATACCATTATACACATCATCCGGATAAATGCAAGAAAAACATATATTTTGCCCTTTTTCGGACGAAAAACGGAGGATTTTTATTATGAAAAACAAAAGCACCGTCTCATCAGCCAAAGTGCCGCTCAGAGTCATAACGGTTGCCGCCTGCCTTATGGCGCTGAACATTGCGGCAAGCTCTTTCGGCGTGCCCGTTCCCGGGGGACATATGTATCTTAACGATGTGGTCATATGCACCGCCGCTATTCTGCTTGACCCCATATCCGCTTTCATGGTAGGCGGCGTGGGCGCTTTTCTCGGCGATCTGTTCTTCTACCCGCTGCCCATGTTCGTCTCCCTTGCGGTACACGGGCTCCAGGCGGTGGTCATCTCTCTCTGCACCCGCCACATGATGAAAAACAGAAAGTTTGCGGGCGCGCTTATCGGCGTCATCATCGGCGCGGTCATCATGGTTGTCGGCTATTCGCTGGGGCGCGCGTTTATATACAGCACGCCCGAGTACGCGATCCTCAAGCTGCCTTATCAGATACTTCAGGCGGCGTTCGGCGCTGCCGTTGCCATGGTGCTGTGCTACCGTTTTAAGCTGAAGGAGCAGTTCAACCGCTTCCTTCACATGTGAGACGGCAGTTTGGTGACTAAATATTTATAAAAACACTCAAATAATGAATAATTACACAAAAAGTACCCCGTCTGCCGTGTATGGAGCGGCACGGTTCGGGGTACTTTTGTGCTAATGACGGTAAAGTACCGCGGTGCGTCGTGCGGTTTATTGACTTTGACATACCGCGGCGCTTGACATTGCAAAGCCATGAATGGTATAATTATAAAAATACATTTGTGCGTACGCGCCGCGTTCGGCGCGGCGGGCGGGACCCAGCGCACCGCTCGGTCGGTATCTTACGATACCGACCGCAGCCGCGGAAGGTCGCTTGGACGGGGTCCCGCACACCGTTCGGCGAGCATCTCTGAGTCTGCGCGGGGCAAAAAGCACAATGCGCATTTTGCAATATCATGGGGAAGGACACGGAAAATCGGCATGAATGAGCTTGAAAAATACAGAAAAGAGATCGACGAAGCGGATTCGGATCTCGCAAAGCTTTTTCAGAAGCGCATGAGCGCCGTTCTCGGCGTGGCGCGGTATAAAAAGGCGCACGGTCTGCCCGTTTTTGACTCCGACAGGGAGGCGGAGGTCATCCGCCGCGCGGGAGAGCGGGTGGATGATCCGCTGCTGCGCTCGTACTACGTTCTGTTCGTGCGCGATATGATGGATATTGCGAAAAAATACGAGCATAACATCCTGGAGGGGCAAAGCGTTGCTTTTAGCGGGATAGCCGGCGGCTTTTCCGAAATTGCCGCGAGACGGTATTTCCCCGATTCAAAGCGATACTCTTATCCCGATTTTGAGGCGACATACAAAAGCGTTGAGTCCGGCGAGTGTGACTGCGCCGTGCTTCCCATAGAAAACAGCTATGCGGGCGAGGTCGGTCGGGTATCCGATCTCATCTACGGCGGAAGCCTTTATATAAACGCCGTGACGGAGCTTGAGATCGTTCAGAACTTAGTGGGTCTGCCGGGCAGCACCGTTGAGGGCGTACGCGAGGTCGTAAGCCATCCGCAGGCGCTGATGCAGTGTGACAGGTATCTTAAAAATCACGGCTTTGCGCTTTCCACGGCGGAGAACACCGCTGTCGCGGCGCAGCTTGTCAGCAGCCGCGGCGACGCATCGCTCGCGGCGGTGGCAAGCGAGGAAACGGCAGAACTTTACGGACTTAAAATTCTTGAAGCGCACATCAATCAGAGCGATCAGAACACAACGAAATTTGCGGTGCTCTCTCGCTCGCCCGCCGTATTTCCCGAGGGTGAAGAGGGGCTTCGCTCGCTGCTGCTACTTACGGTGAACCACGAGGTGGGCTCTCTCGCAAAGGCGATAGACGTTATAGGCCGCCACGGATTCAACATGACGACCTTGCGCTCGCGTCCGTCGGGCAAGGTGCGCTGGAGCTATTACTTCTATATCGAAATAGAGGGCAGACTTGACGGCGCGGCGGGAGAAAAGATGCTTGGCGAGCTTCGCTCGTACTGCTCCGATCTCCGCGTTGCGGGCATATATAAATCGTACAGATTTTCAGGCGGCGAGGAGGATGCGGAGTGAAAACGGTCCATATGAATCTTGCGGGCGGCGGCTACGATATTTATATCGGCAGCGGCGGGCTTGACGTTTTTCTCAATAAAGCCGACCTTTCGCGCCGCGTGCTCATTCTCACGGACGACGGCGTTCCCGCGGAGTACGCGAAAAGAGTCGCGGCAGCGGCGAGGGAAGCGTATATTTATACCGTCCCCGCGGGCGAGGGCAGCAAGAGTATCGAAACGTATAACGCGGTGCTCACGTTTATGATGGAGCACGACTTTACCAGAAGTGACTGTGCCGTTGCGGTGGGCGGCGGTGTTTGCGGCGATCTGTGCGGATTTTGCGCGGCGTCGTATATGCGCGGCATAGATTTTTACAACGTTGCAACGACCGTGCTTGCGCAGGTGGATTCCTCCGTGGGCGGAAAAACCGCGGTAAATCTCGGCAACGTTAAAAACATTGTGGGCGCTTTCTGGCAGCCGAAGGCTGTCTGCGCGCCCCGGGATGTGCTTTCCACACTGTCCGCCCGGCAGGTCTCAAACGGACTTGCGGAGGCGCTGAAAATGGCTGTCGTTTTTGATGAGGAGCTTTTCAGGGTGTTTGAGAGCGGCGAGGCACTTGAGCGGATAGAGGAAGTTACGGCGCGCTCCGTTGAGCTGAAATGCGCCGTTGTGGAGCGCGACGAGCGTGAAGGCGGACTTCGTAAGCTTCTGAATTTCGGTCACACCATCGGTCACGGAATAGAAAGCGCCTGCGGTATGGGCAATCTTCTGCACGGCGAAAGCGTTGCTGTCGGCATGCTGCCCATGTGCTCCGAAAAAGTATACGAAAGGCTTTTGCCCGTGCTTGAAAAGCTGTCGCTTCCCACGCATACCGATGCCGCGGCGGAGGATATTCTTGCGGCTTTGCATCACGATAAAAAAGTCAGTAACGGTCTTGTCAGCGCCGTATTCGCGGACGAGATAGGGAAAGGCTATATAAAGGAGGTGCCCTTTGAGGAGCTGGCGGCGCGCACCGCGCGCATATGCGGATAATGCTACGGCTCATAAAGGGGACGGAAAATGAAAATTCTTGTGATCAACGGGCCCAATCTCAACATGCTCGGTATACGCGAGCCGGAGATATACGGCAGAAAAACTTATAAGGATCTTTGCGCCCTTATAGAGGAGCATTGTGAGAAAATCGGCGCGGATGTTGAAATATTTCAGTCAAATCACGAGGGCGCCATTGTGGATAAAATACAGGAGGCGTACGGCACAATTGACGCCATAGTTATAAATCCCGCGGCTTATACTCATACTTCCGTTGCAATTCTCGACGCGCTCAAAGCGGTGGCGATCCCTGCGGCTGAGGTCCATATATCCGACGTGGACGCGAGAGAAGAATTCCGCCGAACAAGCTATGTAAGAGCCGCCTGCGATTTTACGGTGGCGGGTCACGGCTTTGACGGCTACAACGAGGCGATAGACAGGCTGGCGGCATCCGTCGGCGGAGACGGCAAATGAGAGAGATAATTGAAAAAAGCATCGCGCACGGCAGCGCCAGAGTGCCGCCGTCCAAGAGCGACGCGCACCGCAAGCTTATCTGCGCCGCCATGTGCGCCGGAAAAACTACGGTCATACGCGGTATGTATGCCTCTCAGGATATACTGGCGACAGTTGACTGCATAAAAGCCATGGGCGCCGAATGCAGGATAGCCGACGGCGCGTTCTATGTAAAAGGTGTTGATTTTTCGTCGTCCGCCGGGACTGTCCTGAACTGCCGCGAGAGCGGAAGCACCCTGCGGTTTTTTATACCGCTTTGTATGCTTTCCGGCGGGCTTTTCAGACTCTGCGGCACGAAAAAGCTGATCTCGCGCCCGCTGTCCGTTTATGAAAAGCTTGCAGTTGAGAACGGCATACGCTTTGAAAAAAGCGATGAGAGCATAAACGTATGCGGCAGACTCGGCGCGCGCTCCCTTGCGGTACAGGGCAATATCAGCAGCCAGTTTATAACGGGGCTGATGCTGTGGGCGGCTGCCTCGGGCGGCGCCGAAATAAAAATCGAAGAATCCTTTGAAAGCAGACCGTATGCGCTTATGACGGCGGCGGTGCTGCGTGAGTTCGGAGTTACTGCCGAGGTGGGGGAGGATGCTGTCACGGTCAGCGGCAGTCTTGAGTCTCCCGGCGGCACGACAGTCGAGGGCGACTGGTCGTCTGCGGCGTTTTTTGAGGCACTGAACTGCATGGGCGGCAGTGTTGATGTGGTCGGCGCGCCGAGCGACAGCTTTCAGCCTGACAAAGTGTTCTCTGATATTGCGAAAACATCCCCGCTTTGCGCCGATCTTTCCGACTGCCCCGATCTTGCGCCCATGCTTTTCGCACTTGCGGCGTACAGGGGCGGCGGTGAGTTTTCGGGAACCGCAAGGCTGAGATACAAGGAGAGCGACCGCGCGCTTGCGATGAAGCTGGAACTTGAAAAGTTCGGCGCGGACGTTCGGGTGGGCGAAAACGGCGTAAGCGTTGTCTGCTCATGTCTGCATGCGCCGGATGATGTGCTGTATTCTCATAACGATCACCGCATTGCAATGGCACTCTCGGTGCTGTGCACCGCCGTGGGCGGAGCTATTGACGGCGCCGAGGCTGTGGCAAAAAGCGTGCCCGATTTTTATGAAAAGCTCAGATCATTGGGGGTCAGATGCCATGAAGCTGATTCGTAACAGAAATTTTCTTATAGTAGGTCTCGGACTTATGGGCGGCTCATACGCAAAGGCGCTGCACCGCAACGGCTTTCGTGTGACCGCCATTACAAAGGAACAGGCGGATATTGATTATGCCATTGAAAAAGGCTATATCGACGCAGGCAGTACGGAGGCGGATCCCGAGCTTATCGGAGAAGCGGACATAACGGTTTTCGCGCTGTATCCCCATACGTTTATAGAGTGGGTGCGGGAGCGGCAGCAGTATTTCAAGCCCGGTTCCATCATTACGGACGTTACCGGCGTCAAGGGCGCCGTCGTTTATGAAATTCAGGATATGCTGCGGGACGACGTTGAGTTTATAGCGGCTCATCCCATGGCGGGGCGCGAATGCTCCGGAGTGCGCAGCAGCGACGACTCAATGTTTCGCGACGCGAACTATATCGTTGTGCCCACAAAGAAAAACACTCCCGAGGCAATAGAACTGTGCGAAAGCCTCGGCAGCATTCTCGGCTTTTGGCGCATCGGAGTTCTGTCTCCCGAGGAGCATGACGAGATGATAGGCTTTCTCTCGCAGTTGACGCACTGTATTGCGATCTCGCTTATGAACTGCAACCGCAACGACGAGCTTTCGAAATATACAGGCGACTCTTTCAGAGATCTTACGCGTATCGCAAAGATCAACGACGAGCTGTGGTCGGAGCTGTTTCTTTTGAACAAAGAAGCGCTGCTGCGTGAAATGAGGGCGTTTGAGAGTGAGCTTGACTCCCTCAGAGAGGCGATAGAAAACGACGACCGCGAAAAGATAAGAGAGAAAATGCGCCTTTCCACACAGCGCAGAAAGATATTTGACAAATGACAAAAATGCGATCCGCAAACAACATTTTATGCAAATGACAAAAATAAAGAGGCGAGACTATGCAAAACATTGAATTCATTCAGAAGCTGACAATCCCCAAGGAGCTCAAGGAGCGTTTTCCCGTTACGGAGAAAACAAAAAAGATCAAAGAGGAGAGAGACGCGGAGATACGCCGCATTTTCACGGGAGAATCGGACAAGTTCATTCTCATTATCGGTCCCTGCTCGGCGGACAACGAGGCTGCGGTCCTCGACTATATATCCCGCCTGAGAGAGGTACAGGAGAAAACAGCGGACAAGCTTCTCATAATCCCAAGAATATACACAAACAAGCCCCGCACCACAGGCGACGGATACAAGGGCATGCTGCATCAGCCCGATCCCAGCAAGGCACCTAACCTTATTGAGGGCATTATCGCCATCCGCCAGCTGCACGCAAAGGCAATTGAAGAAACGGGCTTTACCTGCGCGGATGAAATGCTGTATCCCGAAAATTACAGATACCTTGACGACCTGCTTTCATATGTTGCGGTCGGAGCGCGATCTGTGGAAAATCAGCAGCACCGCCTTGTTTCAAGCGGCATCAACGTGCCTGTCGGCATGAAAAACCCCACCGGCGGCGATATTTCCATCATGATGAACTCCGTAACGGCGGCTCAGCATCCCCATATGTTCATATACAGAGGCTGGGAGGTCCGCACAAAGGGCAACGACCTCACCCATGCCATACTGAGAGGCTACACGGACAAGCACGGCAGACATACCCCCAACTACCACTATGAGGATCTTGCCCGCCTGTTCGAGGCGTACTCTAAAACGGAGCTTAAAAACCCTGCGGCTGTCATTGATACAAACCATTCAAACTCCGGCAAGGCATATCTTGAACAGATAAGGATCGCCAAAGAGGTGCTGCACTCACGCAGACACAACGCTGATATAAACAGCCTTGTGAAAGGACTTATGATAGAAAGCTATATTGAGGACGGCGCGCAGAAGATAAGCGACAGCATGACCTACGGTCAGTCTATCACCGACCCCTGCCTCGGCTGGGAAAAGACCGAGAGACTTATTCTTGATATTGCCGATCAGCTTTGATATGATCGCTGCGAAGATGATACGCGGCGCACAAACGTGCGCCGCGTTTTCTGTGTTTCGGGCGTACGATGAAGATACAGCGCGTCGGCGCGCCCCGCGCGGCGGGAATATATGCGCTCTTACTTCTGCCGTTATAGCTTTCTCCGCATATAGCGGCGCTTATATTGCGGGAATATTAATGCGCCGGTGCGCTTAATGGGGGGGATACCGCCGCAAACGACTTTTTGCAAATTGACAAAGCGCTCCGTGAATGATAAAATGATTTTGTAATAACAGAAATGCAAGAAAGACTTTGCCGGAGGATACCAATGACAAACAAAGGACGCGTAAGCCTTGCCCCCGCAGCCGACAAAAGAATAGATCTCGGCGGGACGATGGGACGCCTGCTTCGCAATATATGCGACCGTTGGCTTATTGATATAACGGAGACAAACCCTGCCATAATCGAGATGCTGAAAAACCCCGATCTGCGTCCGTACCGTCCGCTTTTGCCATGGTCCGGAGAATTTGCGGGGAAATATCTGACGGGAGCTGTAAGCATTTATGCCTATACCGGTGACGAGCGACTCGGCAGCTGTATAGAAGAATTTGTGGGCGAAGTGCTTGAATGTCAGCAGGAAAACGGCTATATCGGACCTTTTTCAAAGGAATATCAGCTCAGCGGACACGCCGCGCCTGCAGAGTACATATTTGAAAACTCTGGAACTCAGGCGGCAGAGACGTGGGACTGCTGGGGACACTATCACATAATGCGCGCGCTGATGCTGTGGTACAGAACGGCAGGCAGCGAGGCTGCGCTTTCGGCTGCATGCCGCATTGCGGATATGTTCTGCGAAAGCTTCTACGGCGAAAATATCTCCATGTCCTCTGTGGGCTGCTGCGAAATGAACCTTGCGGTGCTTCATTCGTTCGCCCTTCTGTATCAGATCACCGAGAGCGAAAAGTATCTTCGCTTTGCGAAGGAAATACTGAAGGACGCCGAGAACGAAAGCTGCGGCGACTTTATGCGTCAGGCGCTTTGCGGTACTGAATTTTATAAAATGTCCCGCCCGCGCTGGGAGGGTATACATATTATCGAGGGCTTTGAGACCCTTTATGAGATCACGGGTGACGAGGACTTCAGGCGCGCTTTTATGCACCTGTGGCAGAGCGTTACGAAAACCGACGTCCACGTGACGGGCGGTTTTACCACCGACGAGCAGGCAATGGGGACTCCGTTCAAAGAAGGGCGCATAGAGACCTGCTGCACGGTGGCGTATATGGCGCTCACCTGTGATATGCTTCGGCTCACCGGTGACAGCGTGTGCGCCGACGTTATGGAATGGTGCACGCTGAACTCCGGCATCGGCGCGTTTTCGCCGAGCGGACGGTGGTCGACATACGATACCCCCATGCGCGGGTACAAGCGCGCGAACTATCACACAATAGGATTTCAGAGTCGCCCGGGCAGCCCCGATCTCAACTGCTGCTCCGTAAACGCGCCGAGAGTTTTCGGCTTTCTCGGCGATTGGGCGTACATGTTCGGCGAGGAGGACGGCGCGCTTTACGTTCAGTATTACGGAGAGTCGGACACGGTCATTCAAGCGCCTGATGGCGGGGAAATAAGGATACGTCAGGAAACGCGGTATCCGAGAGACGGCAGAATCGTTCTGCACATTTCCGACGGGGGAACGACGCCGCGTACCGTGCGGCTGCGCATCCCGTTCTGGTCGGAGAACACGACTGTCACGGTGGGAGGCGAGAGCCGCCGCGTGCCGTGCGGATACTATACGCTTACCCGTCTGTGGGGCGATGACACGGAGATCGTGCTCGAATTTGATTTCTCTCTGCAGTATCAGGCGGGAGAAGAAGACTTTGCGGGGCTGGGCGCCGTATTTTACGGTCCTCTCGTGCTGTGCCTTGATCCGCAGCACAACCCGGGTATAGACTTTACAGCCCCGCCGACTATCGACGCCCAAACGTGCCGTGCGCTCGAGGTGCGCTCCTCGAGGTGTGCGGGCATATTGGTGGATGTGAACGCGGCGGACGGCACCACCCTTGCGCTGTGCGATCTGTATACCGCAGGTGTTACGGGAACACCGTACACATGCTGGCTGCCGACAGTAAATATGAAACGCTGCAACGCCACGTCTGCTAATCCCGCAAGAAGAGCAAAGCCGGATAAGCTTTTCCCGTAATGTTGAAAGCAAAGCGGTTTCGCAGCTCGGTGACGCTCGGAAAGGCATACAGAAATTCGGCGCGGATGAAATAAAGATTTACATCTGACATATTTCAGCGCGGCGCGTGGAAAGATATAATGTATAAGAGAAAGGCGGCGGCGCGGAGCATCCGCGTCGCCGCGGCACTTTACCGAAAGAGGTATGCGAAATGTATTTTGTTGTGATCTGCGCTTTTATGATCCTTCTTCTCAGCGGACTTTTTTATGTCAGCGCAAGGTGCCGCAGGTTCAGATGCGTGCAGGCAGCATGGCGAAAAAGCAAGGTGCTCGGTGTCCTGATATTCGCGCTGCCGTTTGCCGCGTTTGCCGTCGGAGCTGTTTTCAGTATATACAGCGCGGCGGTGTGGTTTCTGCATCTGTTTTTCTTTTTCCTGCTGTTTGATTTTTTCGCGTTTATCGCGCGAAAGATCTCGCACCGCCGCCCCGAGAGATATATCGCCGGTGCATTGGCGATAGCTGTCACATTTATTTATATGGGCATGGGCTGGTTTTTTGCTCATCACGTTTTTGAAACGGACTATACCGTTGAGAGCGAAAAGACCGACGGCGTTCGTATAGCGCTGATTGCCGATTCGCATATCGGAGCTACATTTGACGGAGAGGGATTTGCGGAGTATGTCCGCGAAATTGCGGACAAAAAGCCCGATATGCTTGTCATAGCGGGAGATTTTATTGACGAGAGCACAAATCGAGAGGACATGGAAAACGCGTGCGCGGCATTTGCCGAAATCGATCCGCCACTCGGTAAATACTATGTTTTCGGAAACCACGACAAGGGGCTTTACGGCGACCGCGATTACAGCGTTGAAGATTTTTGCGAGAGGCTTTCCGCGAGCGGCGTTCGCATACTTGAGGACGATGTTGTTTCTGTGGGGGACAATATCTGTGTGATCGGGCGGCGGGACAGAAGCGATCCGGAGGGAAGGCTCGATATGCGCGCTCTCACCGCGGCGGCGGACAAAAGCAAGTTTACAATAGTGCTTGACCACCAGCCCGGGGACTATGATGCCGAGGCGGAGAGCGGAGTCGATCTTGTGCTGTCGGGGCACACTCACGGCGGGCATATATATCCCATGGGATATATCGGAACGCTGACGGGAGAAAACGACGGCATATACGGAATGCAGCACAGGGAAGATACGGATTTTATCATAACCTCCGGTATTTCGGGATGGGAGATACCTTTCAAAACGGGCGCTGTATCCGAATACGTTGTGATAGACGTTGAAAAAGTGTCATAACAGACAATTGCATAACATTTGAAAGGCAAAGCCGATTTCCTCCGAAAAATACAAGCGCGGTCTTTAGCGGCAAGGTCACGGCGCGGAATATCACGAGTTTAATTGAAGCTTAAGCGCATTTGCACCAAAGTTCGCATTAGTCGAAAAAGCTCCGACCCTAAAGGTCGGAGCTTTTTCTGCATATATAAATACCGCTTTTCGGTGTGCCGAAGCTATCGTCTTTTACGAATACGGTATTTGAACTTCGCTTACTGCTTTTCTTTGACAAGCTGCATATATGGCAGCTCTTTGTAGCCCATGCGGTGATACAGCCTGACGGCGCCTTCGTTTTCGGGCTCCGCCTCCAGACGGTATCTCGCGGCGGGCAAATTTTCCTCAAGCCAGGCGAAAAAGCGGGTGCCGATGCCGCAGCCGCGGTACTCGGGCTTTATATAAAGCTCGTCCGTCCAGATGCAGACGCCTCCCGCCTCCCGCGCGTAGCTTTTCAGCAGCAGGGCATATCCGACGACTTTTTCGCCTATGGTGAAAATGCGGCAGTCCGCGTATACATCGCTGCGCATAACTTCGTTAAAGGCACTTTCGTGATAGCTGTCCGGCACGGGATAAAGCACCGCGTCCGACGAGTAAAAATCGCGGCTCATTGCCATGAACTCCGCCTTGTCGTCTTCTCTAATTTTTCTCACCTTAAAATCAAAGTTAGACAATTGCACAACTCCTTTGCTTTGATAAAAAACGGGGGGAGCGGTCATGCTCCCCCGCACAGATATTGCTTTTCTTACTTAAGCTCTATGATAGACTCATCCCACATGTCGGGTGCCTCATAGCCGAGCAGGTTGACGGCGGTCGCCGCAACGTCGGAGAGCCCGAACGTGCCCTTGTCTTCCTTGACGGTATATTTGTCGCTGTAGAAGTTATCGTAAATGATAAAGGGAACGGGGTTGAGCGTATGGCTGGTCTTTGCCTTGTACGAGCCGTCTTTGTTCTGCTTGGGCGCGCCTGTCTTCTTATCGACCTCGTACATTTCGTCGGCATTGCCGTGGTCGGCTGTGATAAGCGCCACACCTTCAAGCTCGTCTACTACCTTGAGCAGTCTTGCTATCTGAAGATCAAGGGCTTCCATGGAGCAGATGGTCGCCTCAAGGCTTCCTGTATGACCTACCATGTCGCCGTTGGGGAAGTTTACGCGCATTGAGGGGTACTTTCCGCTTCTCATGGCGTCTATAAGCTTATCGGTGATCTCGGCGCACTTCATCCAGGGGCGCTGCTCAAACGGAACTACGTCGGAGGGGACTTCAACGTAGGTCTCAAGCTCCTCGGAGAACTTGCCGCTTCTGTTGCCGTTCCAGAAGTAGGTCACGTGGCCGAATTTCTGCGTCTCGGAGATAGCGTACTGCGCAACGCCGGTGCCCGCAAGATATTCGCCCATAGTGTTAGTTATCTCGGGGGGAGATACAAGGTAACGGGAGGGAATGTGCAGGTCGCCGTCGTACTCAAGCATACCGGCGTATGCCACCTTGGGAACGCGAACGCGGTCGAATTTGTCAAAGTCGTCGCCGGCTTCAAACGCCTTGGAGATCTCAATTGAACGGTCGCCTCTGAAGTTGTAGAATATAACGCTGTCGCCGTCCTCGATAGTGCCGACGGGCTTGCCGTCTTCCGCAATAACGAAGGGGGGCAGATCCTGGTCGATGGCGTGAGTTTCCTCGCGGTATACGGTTATAGCCTCTTCAGCGCTTGCGAACTGTCTGCCTTCGCCGAGCACGTGGGTCTTCCAGCCAAGCTCGACCATAGGCCAGTTTGCTTCGTAGCGGTCCATGGTGATCTTCATTCTGCCGCCGCCGGAGGCGATCTTTATATCAAAACCGTCGTCGCAAAGCCCCGCCATAAACTCTTCAAAGGGTCTCACATAGTCAAGCGCGCTTGTCTCGCCAACGTCACGGCCGTCAAGAAGGATATGCACGCGAACTCTGTGCACACCGTCGGCTTTGGCATGGGTGATAAGAGCTTTGAGGTGATCTATGTGGGAATGTACGTTGCCGTCGGAGAAAAGGCCGAGAAAATGCAGAGTTCCGCCGCTTTTCTTAACGTTTTCCACTTCCTCCTGCCATGCGGCGGAAGCAAACAGCTTTCCGGACGCTATGGAGTTCGAAACGAGAAGCGCGCCCTGCGCAAACACCTGACCGCTGCCGAGAGCGTTATGTCCGACCTCGGAGTTGCCCATGTCGTCGTCGGTGGGAAGGCCGACTGCCTTGCCGTGCGCTTTAAGCTTTACCATGGGGTATTTTTTCATAAGACCGTCAAGAGTGGGAGTGTATGCTCTCTTGACCGCATTGCCGTCGCCCTCGGGCGCAAGGCCTACGCCGTCCATGACGATCGTCAGAACGGGACCCTTTACGTTAATAGGCGAAGCTGCTTTTTTGAGTTCTTTCATGTAGATCTCCTGCCTTTTATATAAATTTATTTTTAATCAAGCAACATCAGTATATCCCAAAAATGTGAACAAATAATGTACAAAAGCGCCGACGGCGAAAATATTGTCGATATATACACCTCAGGCACCGAAAAAAGTCCGTAAACCGACAAAACCGCTCGGGAGAGCGGTTCTGACATAATTATTTTGAGAAGAATTTCTTTGAAAATTTCTCTTTTTTAGAGTGGTTTGAGTCTTTGAGAGAGTCGCTGAACTGCTTCAGCAGCTCTTTCTGTTTGCGGTCGAGTCCCTTAGGTGTCTCAATGACCGCGGTGACATACATATTGCCGCGCTTTTGAGTATTGACGATCTTTACGCCCTTGCCTTTAAGGGTGAAGGTGGTGCCCGTCTGCGTGCCCTCGGGGATGTCTATGGTTTCAGTGCCGTCAATGGTGGGCACGGTAATCTTTGCACCCAGCGCCATATCGGCGTATGTTACTGGTATGTCGCAGTATATGTCGCTGCCCTCGCGCTCGAAAAACGCGTGGGGACGGACGTTTACGGTGATTACAAGATCACCTGCGCTGCCGCCGTTTCTGCCGTCGCAGCCTTCGCCGCGCAGTACAACGCCCTGACCGTCGTCAATGCCTGCGGGTATTGAGACCTCAAGCTTTTTGGAGGCCTTTACAAATCCGCTGCCGCGGCAGTTCTTGCAGGGAGTTTCGATTATCTTACCTGTACCGCGGCACTTGGAGCAGGTCGTTGTGGACTGCATCACGCCGAAGGGCGTGCGCTGCTGCACCTTTACCTGACCGCGGCCCTGGCAGTCGGGACAGGTCTTTGCGGACGTGCCCTTTGCCGCTCCGCTGCCGGAGCATTCGGGGCACTTCTGCACTCTCTGGTACGATATTTCTTTTTTGCAGCCGAAAACTGCCTCTTCGAAGCTGAGTGTCAGGCGGTATCTTATGTCCTCGCCGCGGACGGGGCCGTTCTGCCGTCTTGACGAGCCGCCTCCGAAAATATTTGAAAATATATCGGATATATCAAAGCCGTCAAAGCCGAAGCCTCCGCCGAATCCGCCGTCTCCGAAGCCTGAGGACGGATCAAACGCGGCATGGCCGTACTGATCGTACTTTGCCTTTTTGTCAGGATCGCCGAGGACGTCGTATGCCTCGTTTACTTCCTTGAATTTATTTTCCGCCACCTTATCGCCAGGGTTCATATCCGGATGATACTGCTTGGCAAGCCGGCGGTATGCCTTTTTTATTTCATCGTCAGTGGCGCCCTTGGACAGCCCGAGCACCTCATAATAATCGCGTTTATCAGCCATAAACTCGCCTTTCCTCTGTGGTTGCGGAACTTATGTAATATCCCGAAAAATCAGAACTCAGGGACGCCGCGTTTGCGGCGTCCCCAAGGACTTCTTGAATTATAATTACTGCTGGTCGCCGCTCTTGTCTTCGTAGTCGGCGTTGTAGAATGTGCCGTCACCGCTCCGGTTCTGCGCGCCGGCGTCGGTGCCAGCGCCTGCATCCTGAGCGCCCTGGGCGCCTCCTGCCTGGCTGTACAGCTTTTCGCTTACTGCATAGAATGCTTTTTCGAGCGCCTCTGTGTCGGCTTTGATAGCGTCGGTGTCGCCGCCGGAGATGGTGGTCTTCAGCTTTTCAAGAGCCTCCTTTACGGGAGCCTTGTCAGCTTCGCTTACCTTGTCGCCTATCTCGCTGAGAGTCTTTTCGCTCTGGAAGATCATGCTCTCGGCGCGGTTCTTGACCTCAACTGCCTCTTTCTGCTTCTTGTCTGCCTCGGCAAACTTTTCGGCGTCACGTACGGCACGGTCAATATCGTCCTGGGACATATTGGTGCTGGAGGTGATGGTGATGTGCTGCTCCTTACCGGTGCCCTTATCCTTTGCGGATACGTTTACGATGCCGTTGGCATCTATATCGAATGTTACCTCTATCTGAGGAACGCCGCGGGGTGCGGGAGCAATGCCGTCAAGAGAGAAGCGGCCGAGGGTGGTATTGCCGGCAGCCATGTCACGCTCGCCCTGGAGAACGTGGATCTCAACGGAGGTCTGACCGTCTGCCGCGGTGGAGTATACCTGGCTCTTCTTTACGGGGATGGTGGTGTTTCTGTCGATGATGCGGTTGAATACTCCGCCGAGAGTCTCGATACCGAGGGACAGAGGAGTTACATCCAGAAGCAGCAGGTCCTTGACGTCGCCGCCGAGAACGCCGCCCTGAATAGCCGCGCCGATAGCAACGCACTCATCGGGGTTGATGCCCTTGAAGGGCTCTTTGCCTGTGAAGTTCTTAACTGCCTCCTGAACGGCGGGAATTCTTGTAGAGCCGCCGACGAGCAGTACCTTGTCTATCTGAGAAGCGCTGAGGTTTGCATCGGACAGAGCCTGCTTCATGGGGCCGACCGTCTTTTCAACAAGGTCTGCGGTGATCTCGTCGAACTTTGCGCGGGTAAGGGTTGCATCAAAGTGCTTAGGACCTGTTGCGTCAGCCGTGATGAAGGGCAGGTTAATGTTGGTGCTTGCCATGCCGGAAAGCTCGATCTTTGCTTTTTCGGCAGCCTCTTTCAGTCTCTGAAGAGCCATCTTATCCTGGCGCAGATCTATATTGTTTTCAGCCTTGAACTGCTCTGCTATCCAGTCGATTATGCGCTGGTCGAAGTCATCGCCGCCCAGCTTGTTGTTGCCGGCGGTCGCGAGAACCTCAAATACGCCGTCGTCGCTGATCTCAAGCAGGGATACATCGAATGTACCGCCGCCGAGGTCGTATATCATGATCTTCTGATCTTTATCCTTGTCAACGCCGTACGCAAGTGCGGCTGCGGTAGGCTCGTTGATGATCCTGAGGACCTCAAGGCCCGCTATCTTGCCCGCGTCCTTTGTCGCCTGACGCTGTGCGTCGGAGAAGTAAGCGGGAACGGTGATGACCGCCTGAGTTACGGGGCAGCCGAGGAAAGCTTCCGCGTCGGATTTCAGCTTCTGCAGGATCATTGCGGAAATTTCCTGGGGGGTGTAGCTCTTGCCGTCGATGTCAACACGGTAGTTTGAGCCCATGTGACGCTTTATGCTCATGACGGTCCTGTCGGGGTTGGTGATGGCCTGGCGCTTTGCAACCTGACCTACCATACGCTCGCCTGTTTTTGAAAATGCTACTACGGAAGGTGTCGTTCTCGCACCTTCGGGATTGGGGATGACTGTGGGCTCGCCGCCCTCGTATACTGCTACGCAGGAGTTTGTCGTACCCAGATCTATACCTATGATTTTAGCCATTTTGTTTTCCTCCGGATATATATAATTTATTTTTTAGCTTGGTTTGAATGATTATGTTCGGCGTCAGTTTGCAACTTTTACCATTGCGTAGCGGACTACCTTGTCGCCGATCTTGTAGCCCTTCTGGAACACGTCCGTGATCTCGCCCTCGCCCTTTTCGCTGTCCTCAACGTGCATTACCGCGTTGTGAAGATTGGGGTCGAAGGTTTCTCCCGCCTCGCCGAAGGAGGATACCTTCAGCTTTTCAAAGACTGCCGGCAGGGTGGAGAGAACCATCTCAACGCCTTCCGCCACCTTTTCGGGGTTTGTATACTGTGTTGCCCGCTCAAGGTTGTCTATAAGAGGCAGAAGCTCTTTCAGACTGTCCGCCGCAGCGTCGGCGTATATGCCTTCGCGCTCTTTCTGCGAACGCTTTCTGAAATTATCGTATTCGGCGCACACTCTGAGATATTTGTCGTTTGCGCTTTCCGCTTCGCTTTTTGCGTTTTTCAGCTCGTTTTCAAGATGCGTGATGTGGCTTTTCAGCTTTTTCAGCTCTTTATCCGCCGCTTTTTTTTCTTTCTTTGCGCCGTCCTGCGGTTTTTCTTCTGTTGCTTCTTTTTTATCGGTCTCTGCGGCGGCATCCAAGGTCTCGTCTTTCTTTTTTGCTTCGCTGTTATTATCCATCTTTACCTCCGTTTGTGTTCTCCTTCGGAGCGTCGAGAACATCGCTTATGCTGTCCGTGATATTGTCTATCATTGAAATTACTTTTGTGTAGTTCATTCGCGTGGGGCCTATAACGCCTAAAGCGCCGACGGTCTTGCCGTCACGCTTTACCGGCTTGAACACCAGCGTGGAATTATCCATTACTATGACCGGGTTTTCGCTGCCGATGTAAACGTGCACTCCGTCGTCCGGCTGACCTGCGGGCATCATGGGCGCCGTGTCGCCGGAAATAAGGGAAAGCAGCTCGTCTTTTCGCTCGAACATGGCGATCATTTCGCGCAGCCTGCCGATATCGTAAAATTCGGGATAGGACAGAAGCCTGTTTACGCCGTCTATCTTGATCTCGCCGCCCGATGTGGCGCTTATTGTCTGGCAGATGCTTTTTACGACCGGATCCACAAGAAAAGCATCATCGCCCATGGCGCTTTCTATCTCCATCAGAATAGGCAGTGTGAACTGATCGGCACTGAGCCCCGCAAGCCGAATGTTAAGAAGGTTCGCGAGCTTTTTCAGCGCTTCCTCGCCGACGGGACGGCGGGACACGATATTCTGCGTTCTGACCGCTCCGCCCGCCGTGACCATGACCAGCACCATGCTGCTTTCGTCAACGGGCACAAGCTCGAATTTTCTGACGGTCATTGAGGAGATCCTCGGGCGCACTGCAAGGGCGGTGTAGTTCGTCATGGATGCCGCAAGCTTCATTGCGGTATCAAGTATACCGTCAAGCTCGGCCTGTTTCTCCCTCAGGGCTCTTTTAAGCTTTTCCGCTTCTGCCTGAGTCATGCGGTAGCGGTCTACGAGGCTGTCGACGTAGAATCGGTAGCCTGCCTCGCTGGGCACGCGGCCCGCCGAAGTGTGGGGCTGCTCAAGGTATCCCATTGCCTCAAGCTCCGCCATTTCGTTGCGGATTGTTGCGGAGGAGTATGAAAATCTGCCGCCCTGGGTCAGGTACTTTGATCCCACAGGCTCACCGTTTTCAATGTGAGCGTCGATGATAGCCTTGAGGATCATTTTTTTGCGCTCGCTCAAAGATCCGTCGTCCGGTTTCACTTTACTCACTCCTTTGATTTTTAGCACTCGCATCTATTAAGTGCTAACTTATGATATAAATGTACCACCATTAAGGGGGAAAATCAATAATAAATAGCATATTAAATGTGAATTTTTTGTAAACACGAGTGCTGAGTGCCAAACTGCGGCTGACCCATATGCGGGGGTGTACGAATAGGCTCAGTGATGCCGATACAGGGCAAGACTTTTAACGGGACTGCCATGCACAGGGGATATCCTGCGCGCTGTGTGCGCGTTTCATGTCAATAAAAAGCCCGCACCTTGCGAGCAAGGTGCGGGAGTGTGCCGTATGATATAGGTTTCGTCAGTCTACCATTGACGCAAAGTCGAGCTCCGCGGTGCTTGAAAGACATATGTCGGGGCGAAGGCTTGTAACTGCAACGTTTATGCCGATGGACTTCATGCCTGCGGCATGTATCGCCTCAATGCCCGCCTGAGAGTCCTCTATGCCGATGCACTCGCTGCCCTCAAATCCGAGAGACTGAGCGCAGACGGTGAATATCTCGGGGTCGGGCTTTGAGCGGCTGATCTTTTTTGCGTCCGCAATGTAGTCAAACTCATCCATGAGTCCGAGACTTGTGAGCACGGCGGGGGCGTTCTTTGAAACGGACGCGACCGCGCACTTGAGCCCCGCGGCTTTTGCGTCGCTCATGAACTTTGAAATTCCGGGGAGTATATCCGCCGGAGTGACCTTTTTTATAAGGCTGACATAGTTGTCGTTCTTCTGCTTGCAGAACGCCTCTTTTTCCTCTTCGGTGTAGCGGTCGAGGGCATTGTTTATCTCAAGTATAATATTGAAGGAATCCATGCGGGAGACACCCTTGAGACGCTCGTTGTCCTCTTTTGTAAACTTGAAGCCGAGAGAGTCGGCAAGCATTTTCCATGCCTCAAAGTGATACTGCGCGGTGTCGGTGATAACTCCGTCGAGATCGAATATCAGTGCTTTTGTTTTCATTTATATATATCCTTTCGCGTGCGGCGGGGTATTTCTGCCGCATTATGTGTACTCTCCCGCGGGGCAGCCGCCCCGCGGGAGAGTGAAAAACAAGTCAGAGCTTTATTGTAATGCCGTCGCCTACGCTGCAAAGCTCGCCGTCATGCAAAAACTGAACGTCTGCCGTGCCGGTAAGGTTTTCAACGGAGAGGTACTCGTGGGTCGCCGTAACGGAAAGTCGCTGTCCCTGCCACCAGATGCAGAAGCTTACGCTGTTCCACTCCTTGGGCAGATTAGGCTGAATGCGAAGCTCGTCGCCGTAGCGTCTCACGCCGCCGAAGCCGAATACGCAGCACTGCCACATACCGCCGAGGGATGCCGCGTGCATACCCGCGTCGGAGGACTTTGCCCAGTCGCACATATCTATCATGGTCGCACGCTCAAACAGCGCGTATGCCATGTCATCCTCATGCAGATCGGCAGCAAGGGAGGAGAAGGTTGCAAGAGAAAGGCTGGAGTCGTGCAGGCAGTGATGCTCGTAGTAGTAGAAGTTCTTTTTCTTGCACTCCGCGCTGAAAAGATCCTCCATCATGAACAGAAGGGCAACAACGTCCGCCTGCTTGCACAGCTGCACTGTCATATATCCTGTTTTCTGAAGTCTCTCGCGTATGCCGGGGTCGGTAGAGGCACTGTACTCGGAAACGGTGGGATCGGGCAGGGTGAGGAACGTATCGTCCTCGGGGATGATGCCGTCCGCGTTCTCTCGGGGCAGATAGATCTTTTCGCATCTGTCTTTCCAGATGGGCATGAATCTGTCAAGCTCCAGAAGCTTGTTGAGGCGCTCGAAAACATCGGGCTTCTCGCTTCTGAGCTTTTCGGTGTACTCCATAGCCAGCTTCATAAGGCTGTGGGTAAGATAGTTAGTGTATGCGTTGTTGTTGACGTGAGCCTTGTACTCGTTGGGGCCGATAACGTCGTTTATCTCGTAGCGGTCAAGCTCTTTGTTGTATTCCACTTTTGTAGCCCAGAACTTTGCGCAGTCGAGGATAAGCTCATATCCCGAACGGTCCATAAAGTCCTCATCGCCGGTCACCATGTAATAGTAGTAAGCGCCGAAGGCAACGTCGGAGGTGATGTGCAGCTCAAGATCGCCGGTGTCGCACCATGTGGGCGTGCACTCGCCGTCGGTGATCCATGCTGCCTCCCAGGGGTATCTGGCACCCTCGCAGCCTGCTTCGCGGGCGTATCTGCGTGCTGCCTCTATGCTGTTATAGCGGTATTCGCAAAGGCTGCGCGCCTCCCAAGGAGCCGTGAAGATGAAGAAGGGAAGCATATAGTTTTCCGTATCCCAGAATGCGTGACCGTAGTATCCGGGACCGGAGAGACCCTTTGCGCCGATATTCATGCGGTTGTCATGCACGGGCGCCATTACGGTGAGGTGGTAGATCGCAAAGCGTATCGCGAGCTGATCGGTGTCGTTTTCGCTGTCGATAAGCACGTCGCGCTCATCCCAGATGCGCTCTTTCCATTCAGCGGCGCTTTCGTCCGCGATCTCGTCAAAGGACTTTTCCTCTGCTTTGAGCAGCTCGCGCCGCGCGGTGTCCTCAAGGCAGAACAGGCTGCAGCCGTCGCGTTCTCTGTCGCGGTTTGTATATACAACGCTGCGCTTTTCAAGAATAACGTTGCGGCCTGCGGGCAGCTCGAATTCAATTTCGGCAATTGCCGATTTGCCTTTTGCCTCGGTCTTGACATTGCACTCCGCGTTGATGGTCACGGAGGAGGCGGTGGTAAACAGGATGCCGGACTGCTGCGTTTCGGCGCTTACCAGCATAACTCCGTCGTCAAACGAAGCGTCAACAGCCTTAAAATGATCGGCTTTCTTGATGGTGTCGCCGTCTATGCCTGTAATAATTTTGACATTTGCCGAATTCTCTCCGAGAGAGTGTACGGAAACCGCGGAAACTGTAAGATGCTTGTCTTTGAGAGATACTACGCGCTCAAACGAAAGTCTGTATTCGCTTTTGTCGGAGGCGACCCACACATATTTGCGGCAGAGAAGACCGGTGCGCAGGTTGAGCTCTCTTTCATATGTACCGGGCAGGCGTCCCTCGGGGGTAACGCGCTCGCCGTTTATCTCGATGGTCATAGCCGTAAAATCGGCGCTGTTCACAAGCTCGTTGCAGGCGTCCTCGGGCAGCTTGTCAAATGTGCCTGCCACAAGAGTGTATCTGCCGATGTTGTCGGAGCAGATCTCCTCCTGCGCGGCGCGGACGCACATATATCCGTTGCCCTGACACATTACGGACTCGCATTTCGCGAGATACTCCGTGTCAAAATCTCCCTCGGCGAGTATCCAGTTCTTGTCCTTGCCATGTCCCTTGTCGTATACCATAAAGGTTCCTTTCCAAACGGCGGTGCGCCGTTTTCGCATTTCTGCGACAATAGTTTTCTTTTTTATGTATCTGTCCTTTGCGGACAGCATTCGGGGCGGCGCGTTTTGCGGCGCTGCCCCGTTTTTAACTGTACTATTCTGCCCCGAGGGTCATTCCTTGTGTCCGAGGCACTTTTCTTTAAGTACCTCGAAAGCCTTTTCGGGGTCGCTCACGGGCGCGACTGCCCGTTCCATGGGGCAGATGCCGTCGCCGCGGCGGTTTGAAATCGCGATGCAGGTGTTTGTATAGCTTACGTCTACGCCGTGCTCCGTAAGATAATCAAGAGCGCCGCGGCTTATGACGGAAGCGTATACTTCCGAAACACCGCCGTACACCATAAGCATGGCTGCCGCTCTGCCGACGATCTTGTCGGCGACGGAGGATCCGCGCAGAAAATCGCGGTCCTCGTCAAGCCACAAAAGCATGGGCAGAACGCCTCTGTCCTCCGATTCGTGGAGTGAGCCGTCGGGTCTGCATACGGCGCAGCGCACGTGCCCGCGCAGGGCATATCTTGCTTCGCTCAGTCTGTCATCTTTCATCGTCAAACTGCCTCACTGCTACTGTATATTTTGATTCCCACGCTTCTTTTATAAGCGCGGGGCGGTCAAGCTTTTCTTCCTGCATGCGCACCTTCTCGATCTCGGGGCGTGTGCGCGGGTGGCGGGGTGTGAACACCGTGCAGCAGTCCTCATAGGGAAGGATAGATGTGTCAAACGTGCCGATATGACGCGCGCGCTCAACTATCTCCTCTTTGTCAAGTCCTATGCAGGGGCGCAGTACGGGATATTTCGAAACCGCGTCCGTTACCTGTATCGCCGCCATGGTCTGGCTTGCCACCTGACCCAGGCTCTCGCCGGTGATAAGACACTGACAGCCGTTTTCCTCAGCCGTCATGTCGGCAAGCTCCATCATAAAGCGGCGGAGCAGCAGGGTAAAGTAGTCCTCGTCGCAGCGGTCGCGCAGCTCCTCCTGTATATGGGTGAGAGAAATGATATGCACGCGTATGCGTCCGCAGTATTCGCACATTTCCTTTGCGAGCTCAAGCACCTTTTCGCGCGCGCGCTCGCTTGTATACGGAAAGCTTTCAAAATGCAGCGCGTCAATGTAAAGTCCGCGCTTTGCCATCATGTATCCCGCAACGGGGCTGTCTATTCCGCCCGAGAGCAGAAGCAGACCGCGTCCGCCGCTGCCGAGGGGAATGCCGCCCGCACTGCGCTCCTGCGCGGCGTGAATGTAAGCTTTGTCGCGTATCTCAACGCGCACGGTCACATCGGGGGCGCTGAGATCGACCTTTATGTTTCCGTGCATCGCCTCAAGCACGGCACCGCCGACCTCCGCGGCGATCTCGGGGCTTTTGAGAGGGAATCTTTTGTCGCTGCGCTTTGCTTCGCAGCGGAACTTTTTTGCCCCCGCAAGACGCGGCGGAATGTACTCGGCGGCGGTGCGGCAGATCGTTTCCATATCCTTTTCGCACACTGCCGCTCTGGTGACGCAGGCAAAGCCGAAAACCTTTTTTACCTGCTCGTACATTTCGTCAATGTCGCAGTCGTCCCTGCCCTCCTCGGGTTCAACGTATACGGTGGACTGCGCGTATCTTACGGTAAAGCCGCCCACGTGACGCGCGCGTCGCTTTACTTCTTTGAGAAGAATGGACTCAAATGTGGATTTGTTGGCGCCTTTGAGTATTATCTCTCCGTATTTGCAGAGGATCACTTCGTTTATCATGTCGGTAATTATCCTTCGTTTTTATTTACGGGTATATTCAGCATATAACCGCGCCCGCGAACGGAGGTGACGGCACCGTCGCCCGCAATGGCGGAAAGCTTTTTTCTCAGGTACGAAACGTATACACCGCATACGTTGCCGCGTATATTATTTCCCCACAGCCTCTCTTCGATCTCGCCTCTGCCGACGGGCTCTCCGCACCGCTCGCTGAGGACCGAAAAAAGTGCGAACTCCGTTTTCGTAAGGGATACCGAGGCGTCTCCGAGGCTAACGACGCAGCGGGAGCTGTCCGCAACGTATCCCGCGGGGGTACGGCGCACCGCCTTTTCGGAAAGGCTTTCGCAGGCGGCGCAAAACTTTGCGATGTCAAGGGGGCGGGGGAGAAATATCCTGTTTGCGTCAGGGCTCCGTGAGCCTTTGCCGTCGCCGCCCGACGCGCCGCACGCGGGCTCCTTGCTTATTCGCTCATTCGGCTTGTAAGCCGCAACGTCGCCGCCCGACGCGCCGCCCGGAGCGTCTGTTTTTGCCTTTGCCATTTTGAATATCGCTTCGCTGCCTTTTCCGCCGCCCTCGATTATGATACCGGGCCCGCGGAACTGCGGCACCTCGCCGTCCGTGCATACAACGGTAAACGTCGCGTCGCTGTCCGTGACCGTAAAGCGGCGGGACAAAAGGCGGCATATCATTTCCCTCATAACGGGGCTCGTGCATATGACGCGAACCGGAGACTTTACTCTCTCTCCGTCATTAAATGCAATATTATCCATACATATATAATAACCAAACCGTCGTACTTTGTCAATGATTTTGCCGGGGGATATGTATGATTTTTCTCTGTATTCTGCTTGCTGCGTCGTCTTTTCTGAACGGTGCGACCGACGCGGCGAACACTGTGACTGGCGCAGTCTGCTCCGGAATACTGAAACCGACCTCGGCATGCGCCCTTGCCGCGGTCATGGAGGCTTTAGGAAACGCTTTGTCCTGCGCCCTGTTTCCGTCGGTGGCAATGCTTATTTCCGACATGGCGGATCTCCCGCAGGGGTTCGGCGACAGAGAGGGAGTATGCATTGCGGCGCTTTGCGCCGTTGCCGTCTGGTCGGCGGCGGCATGGGCGGCGGGGCTGCCCACAAGTGAGGGACACGGACTTATGGCGGCGCTTGCGGGCTGCGCTGTGCAGGCGGGCGGCACGGTCAGCCTCCGCGCCGCCGCAGCTGTGTTTATCGGACTTGCAATGTCCGTTCTCGGCGGTGCGCTGTCCCTTGCTGCGGTGAAGATTTTTTCGCGCTTTGCACAAAGTCTGGGGCCTCAGAAAAAATTCTGCATAGCCTCACTTTGCGCCTCCGCTTTTCTGCACGGCGCACAGGACGGGCAGAAGTTTGTGTCCGTCGGCATCACGGCAGGCTTTTTGTCAAAGGGAGCCTCCGTTTTGCTGTGCGCTGTTGCAATGGCACTGGGTACGCTTTGCGGAGGGGGCAGGATCGTCAGAAGGATGGGCATTGAAATGACGCATACCGATCTTTACACCTCCTGCTGTGCCGATGCCGCAAGCGCCGTCACCCTTGCGGTGCTCACGTTTTTCGGCATACCTGTCAGCACAACGCACATGCGTATGTCGTCTCTCGCGTTTGCCGCAGCGGGCAGCGGCAAAAAGCTTGACAAACGTGTGCTTCTCTCGCTGTGCCTTGCGTGGGTGACCACTTTTCCCGCCTGCTACTATTTGGCAATATTTCTCTATACAGCGCTGAAATACCTGTTTGATTGTGCATAGTGTACAAAAACGGACTGAGTAATTCTACAAAAGGCTTGCGGAATGCTATTGCAAACTGCACTAAAGCGTAGTATAATAATTACAATATATTGGCTAATATGCCAAAGGCAAGATTTACATAAAGGAGCAAGACTACAATGGCTGATATCACCACCAAAAACCTAAGAAACGTATGCCTGCTGGGACACGGCGGCAGCGGTAAGACGTCACTTGCAGAGGCTATGCTCTTCTGCGCGGGCGAGATCGACAGAATGGGCAAGGTCGGCGACGGCAACACCGTTACCGATTTCGATCCGGAAGAGGTCGCAAGACACTATTCCGTTTCTCTTGCCGCTGCAAACATCTACTATCACGATACAAAGATCAATATACTGGATACTCCCGGTTACCCCGATTTCGTGGGCGAGGAGCTCCAGGGCATAAGAGCGGCTGACGCTGCCGTTATCATGGTCGACGGCAAGGGCGGCGCCGAGGTCGGCACCGAGCTTGCATGGGAATATTGCGACAGACAGGGGCTTCCCCGCGTGTTCTTCGTAAACAAGTGCGACGATCCCGAGTCGAACTTTGACAGAGTTCTTACGCAGCTTAAAGATAAATTCGGTATAAGAGTCTGCCCCGCGATGGTCCCCGTTGACCATAAGGGCAAAAAGACGTTTATAAGCCTTGCGGAGCGCATGGCATATACATTCGACGAGAGAGGCAAGCGCAGCGAGGATCCTATGGACGACGAGCTTCGCTCGGTCGTTGATAAATATACTCAGCAGTTCAACGAGGCTATCGCCGAGACCAGCGACGAGCTTATGGAGAAGTTCTTCAACGAAGAAGAGATCACCCGCGAAGAGGCCGTAAACGCGCTTCACGAGGGTATAATCGTCGGCTCCATCGTTCCCGTATACTGCGGCTCCGTTACAAAGCTGTGGGGCGTGAGAACGCTTATGACCGCTATCGCGGACTCCTTCCCCAGAATGACGGCGAAGAAATACGAGACCGTTATTGCAGACGGCGAAGAGAAGCCCTACGAGATTAAGCCGGACGGCGACTGCTCAATATTCGTGTTCAAATCCATGGCTGACCAGTTCGGTAAGATGTCCATGTTCAAGGTCATGAGCGGCACGCTGAAAAAGGATACCGTTCTTACAAACTCCCGTACCGGCGGCACGGAAAAGGCAGCTCATATCTACACGCTGAAGGGCAAAAAGCAGACCGAGGTCGACAGCCTTTGCTGCGGCGATATCGGCATGATGTCCAAGCTTAACGATACCGATACGAATGATACTCTGTATGTCGGTACTCCCGTTGTTTACAAGCCCACCGAGTTCCCGCATCCTTATATGAAGAAGGCTGTTTCCGCGGAGGCAAAGGGCGACGAGGACAAAATTTCCACCGGTATTGCAAGACTTCTTGACGAGGACCCCACTCTTGTTTACGAGAACAACTCCGAGACCCATCAGCTGACGCTTTCCGGTATTTCGGATATACATCTTGACGTTGTAAAATCAAAGCTCAAAAACCGCTACGGCACAAAGATCGTGTACAGCGAGCCGAGAATACCGTACCGCGAGACCATAAAGAAGAGCGTTTCCGTAGAAGGAAAGCATAAGAAGCAGTCCGGCGGCTCCGGCCAGTACGGTCACGTAAAGATCACATTCTCCCACGGCGATGACGACGGCCTTACGTTCACACAGTCCGTCGTGGGCGGCACCGTGCCCAAGGGCTTCTATCCCGCAGTTGAAAAGGGACTTCTGGAGGCTATGCAGAAGGGCGTTCTGGCGGGCTACCCCGTTGTAAACCTCAAAGCCGACCTGTTCGACGGCTCTTACCATCCCGTTGACTCAAACGAGATCTCCTTCAAGCTTGCCGCAAAGCTTGCATATAAGGCAGGTCTGCCGCAGGCAAACCCCGTCCTGCTGGAGCCTGTGGGCGAGCTTAAGGTATCCGTGCCTGAGAGCATGGTGGGCGACGTTATGGGCGATCTCAACAAGCGCCGCGGCAGAGTTATGGGTATGAACCCCGACGAAAAGAGAAAGGGCTATACCATTGTCGAGGCGGAAGCGCCTATGGCTGAAATGACCGACTATACAATAGTTCTGCGCGCGATGACGCAGGGCAGAGGACAGTTTGAGTTCAACTTTGTACGCTACGAGGAAGTGCCCGCAAACGAGGCGCAGAAGATCATAGCAGCCGCAAAGCTTGAAGAAGATGACGACTGATAATATGACAAAAAAGAATGCCTTCGGGCATTCTTTTTTTGCATTTCGTAGGACAACCACTGGCTCTGCCAGTGGAAAAAAAGCTTTAGCTATGGACA
>CAUGPT010000012.1:0-60078 GCA_959601495.1 uncultured Eubacteriales bacterium | reverse complement strand
ACTCCTGAAAATTCTGCAAATGCACATACCATAATCAGAGCAGATGCGGTTATGACTCCCGTTTTTACACGTTTAGGCAAAACCTTGTTTTTTGCTACAAGCACAATCAGGGTGAGTAACGATAACTGTGTTATTATTACGGTGGAAATATAGTATTCCATTTCATGTCCTTTAAAACTGTTTTTGGGTTTTATTGATTGATTTATTTTTATTTCTGATACTTCTGAAAGTTTTAAAACCATGTTCAAAAATCGACAAAACAACATAATCGTTATTATGTTGCAGTATAAATCAAAAAGTACATAAAACTTCATGGTTTAACGCTTATTATAGCATAAAGATTTAGTATTGTAAAGATTTTAGTCGAGGAAAACATGAAAATCATTAAATTGTCGAAAAGCGTAAAAGTAATAAGCCCTTTTGATTTTTGAATTTAAAAAAGGGTTTGAATTATTATGCTTATTTTTTGTTTATAAGCAAAAATTAAAACGCTTCGTCAAAAGCTTTCCGAATGCGGACAGCGCGAACAGGAACGCGAGAATTTCACTTCGGCAATCCGCAGGTTTATGCGAATGGACAGGCTGACCGCACCGCTTCTGCGTGAACTTATCGACCATATTGATGTGTACGAGGTCACAGGCACCGGCAAAAACCGCAAACAACAGATAAAGATTCACTACAAGTTTGTGGGGTATCTGGAACTGCCGAGTCTTGCAAGACAGCACAATTACCGGGAGGAAACCCGAAAAGGCGTTGCCGTAGAGTATGTTCCAAATGCTTTACCGGCATAACAAAAAAGAGCAGGATCAACTTCCTGCTCATACATACGAAGAGGCACAAAAGGGCAAAAAGAAATCGAGTGTCCTCATCCAACTCTCAGGTTGGTTAAGAACACTCGATATGGTCTGAGTGACTGGACTTGAACCAGCGGCCTCTACCACCCCAAGGTAGCGCGCTACCAACTGCGCCACACCCAGATACATTCCTTTTTGAACGCTTTAGTATTATATCACAGCGCGGCGGGTATGTCAAGAAAATTCGGAGTGAAATAATCGTCAATTTTTGCTTGTATTTCTGTGCATTTTGCATAATTTGCCATGCATTTGCCCGCTTTCGCCGCGCATAATAATAAAGGAATACAGCCGAAAGGTTTGTATTCCGCTGTATGAAGCCGTCGGCACGGCTTCATATGTTTACGGTCGGCTTTGCCGACGTTTTGCCGAATTTATTGGGTTGTGGAGATTTATCATGGAAAAGAAATCAAATCATTGTATCGCGTGCTCCGTTCAGCAGTGCGCTAACAACTCCGGCGAGGGCTACTGCGCTCTCGAAAAGATCAAGGTAGGAACTCACGAGCAGAACCCCACTGTTATTCAGTGCACCGACTGTGAGTCCTTCGTTCTCGGCAACGACAGCTGCAAGAGCTGCCATTTCTGAGTATCGAGCAAAAGAAAAAGCCGCCTCGGGCGGCTTTTTCTTTTGCGTTTTTATTGACTTTGCGGGTATAATTTGCTACCATGGTCACAGTATTTTTGAAGAGGTAACTTTCATGGCTGCTATAGACAATATACGTGCGCTTTGCGCACGGGGCATATATTCAAATACTCCGGAAAGCGCGCTGCCGCAGACCGCCGTTGCGCACATGATAGACGCTTTTCTCGCATCTCCCGACGGCGGGCGCCGCCGCAGGGTGCTCGTATACGGACTTGACGGCGTACGCGCCGACTGCTGCCCCGTCGCGTATCAGCAGGGAGGATGCGCATATCTCGCAAAGGCGGGCGACAATGTGCTGAGCTATGCGGGAGGCGACAAGAGCCGTCCCGAAACGATCCAGCAGACCTGCACATGGCAGGGCTGGGCTTCCATACTCACGGGCGAATGGGGAATAGTCAACGGCGTTGTTGAGTTTACACCCGTCAGAGGCGACTGCCCAACGGTGCTGCTGCGCGCCGCGCGCCGCGGGCTCAGCTGCAGCCTTTCGGTGGTATGGCCGGATCATTTCAAAATGACATACAGCGGCGAGATCGAGGCTGCGAAAAACGAAAAACTGCCTCTTTATCACATCCTTGCAAAGGGCGAGGACGATCTGCACAAAACCGTTCTCGACCGCATTGATGCAGGCGACGACATTATATTCTCCATAAGCGACGGACCCGACCACGCAGGCCACTCTACGGGATTTTCCCCCGATAATCCCGAATACGTCAAAGAAGTATGCAAGCGGGATATGCTGGCGCTTGAGGCTATACGTCATATCGAAGAACGGGCGGAGTTTTCCTCGGAGGACTGGCTGTACATAATCACCACAGACCACGGCGGACACGCGCTGACCCATTTTGACCAGAGCGACGACGACCGCTTTACGTTTATTGCGGCAAATAAAAAGGAACTTTTCAATGAAGCTTTGTGAGTTTGATCCCGAAAAGAGGGCGGTCATAAACCCATCCGATGTCTGCGACGCGGTGCCGGATATGCCCAAGGTGGCGGTCTGCTGCTATTCGCACGTGACCTTTGAACGCCTTGTTTCGGATACGGGCGCCGATGTGAAAATCGCGGAGTCGAGTAATGCCAACATGGAGCTGCCCATATACAAGGCGATGTATAACGGGCATGAAATCGCGCTGTTCATGGTGCCGATAGGCGCGCCTGCAAGCGCCGCAATGCTTGAGGACGTATATGCCATGGGCGCCGAAACCGTCATAGTTTTCGGGACCTGCGGCGTTCTGGACGCCTCTGTTGAGGACTGCTCCGTTATCATACCGAAAAGTGCCGTGCGAGACGAGGGGACGAGCTGTCACTACGCGCCGCCATCCGATGAGATCGCGGTCAACGAAAAGTATTTTGAATTGTTTGTCTCGCTTCTTCGGCGCCTCGGCGTAAGCTATACGGCGGGCAAGGTCTGGACGACGGACGCGATCTACCGCGAAACCCCCGCAAAGGTGCAGCGGAGGAGAGAAGAGGGCTGCATATGCGTTGATATGGAGTGCTCCGCAAATGCCGCACTTGCGAAATTCAGAAAAAAAGAGATTGTACAGTTTTTCTATGCGGCGGACAATCTTGACAGTGAAAAGTGGGACGCGCGCAGCTTGGGAAATCACGCAATGCTTGAAGAAAAAGACAAGATCGCATCGCTTGCCATGGAGCTTGCGGGCGAGATCGCCGCTTTGTATTAGAGGAGGCTGCTATGGGAATGAAAGAGCGAATGCACAGCGGAGAGCTTTATCTCTGCAATGATGAAAGCATTATGTCCGAGCAGGTAAAGTGCCTTGAAAAGCTTTACGATTACAACGCGACGCGCCCGTCAGAGACTGAGCGCCGCAGAGAGCTTCTCTCGGAGATGTTTGCCGAGATCGGCGAAAACTGCTATATAGAGCCGCCGCTGAGGGCGAATTTCGGCGGGCGTCATGTGCATTTCGGCAAAAACGTTTATGCGAATTTCAATCTGACGCTTGTGGACGACACGCACATATATGTGGGCGACAATACCATGTTCGGACCGAACGTGACCGTCGCGACGGCGGGACACCCCATAGATCCGGAGCTTAGGCGCCATGTGTATCAGTATAATTTCCCAGTGCATATCGGCAAAAATTGCTGGATAGGGGCGGGGACGGTCATCGTTCCCGGTGTTACCGTAGGCGACGATACGGTGATCGGCGCGGGCAGCGTCGTCACTAAAGACATACCCTCCGGCGTTGTGGCGTACGGAAATCCGTGCAGGGTGGCGCGTGAGGTCGGCGAGCGGGACAGAGAGTATTATTTCAAAGACAGAAAAATCGACCGCGGTGTGATAGATAAGGACATCGGAAGACAAAATAGATAAGAGCCCCAAGGGGCTCTTATCTTTTTTACAGCACCTTTTCGTACAGATCGAACCAAGGAAGCCCATATTCCTCGCGCCCGAGGCTGACTGTGGCGATATACTCATATCCGTTTTTTCGGTACAGCTTTTCGGCGGGAATGTTTCCGTGCACTATATCAAGGCGTATGCTGAGGCAGCGCTCTTTTTTGGCAAAGCTCTCGGCATATTCAAGGATCTTTGTCCCGATGCCGCGCTGCAGCCGGTCGGGTCTGACTGCCAGCGTGTGCAGAACGTATATGCGCGCATAGTCGCTCTTTGTCAGCCACGGGGCGCTTTTGTAGCCGTCCTCCGCATTGTGATCAAGCATAAATGACGCGACGATCTCTCCGTTTTCAAGCACGCTGAACAGGCTGTTGTTTCTTATGCCGTTCTCGGCGTCCTCTCGGGCGGGATATATGCCTTTCTTCCAGCCGGGAAAGTTTTCGTGCGCTTCAAGGTGATCGCAAACGTCACTGTATAGTTTTTTGATAGCGTCCGTGTCGGACGGTATCGCTTTTCGTATCTGTATCATATTGCACACCTATTTTTTCAGCTTGTTCAAAAGACAAACCGTCTCAACTTGCTGTTCATTAGTTCTGACAAATAACGCTCCGCTTTCACCATCGTAGGTAACAGGGAAGGTGAAATGGATCGTCTTTATCAGATGCTTGTCATCCCGCTTTTCCGGATACAGCTCTATAAACGAAACCATAGCCTGCAACAATACCTTTTTATCCTCCGGCGACATGACCTCGTAGTACTTGCTGAAGCCTTCCAGCATTTCAAAGATGGATTTCTTCGTCATGGCAGATTTTTCAACCATAGCGATTTCCTGATCTACTTCATCAAGTCTTGTCTGTGCATCCTCGATCTTTTCATACAGGTCATCCAGGATACGGTTCAGACTGTCTAACTTATTTTGATAGTGCCTATCCGCAATGTCAAGCTCCGTCAGTCTCTTTTCGGTCTGGAGCAGATTGCCGTTATATTTGGTGATCTCATTTCGGATTGCTGTCTGCTTCTTCCGCAGAGAATTTACATCTGTCTGGATATCAATCTTTTGAGAAATAAGCTCTACAAACTCCGGGATTGTCACCATGGAGGATATAACCTCTTTCACCTCGGTTTCCAGTTTGGTGCCGCTGTAATACTTGTTGGCAAGAGAACAGCTGATCCCGTTTCTATCTCTACCGGATATGCACCGATAGGAAATATATCTCGGATAATAACCTTCTTTTCCGTTTTTCTTTTTCCTTGGCGGCGCAGTATAACCAAAGATGTTTTTTCCGCAGTCCGGACATCTGATCAGGCCGGTCAGTGGATAAACGGTCGTACTGTCACTTCTGGTCTTTCGATGGGCAACGTTCTTTTTCAGCCGCTCTTCCGCTTTTGCAAATGTCTCCTTGCTTAACGCGATTTGTACGGCTTGTGAAGTACGCACAATATTGTGGTATGGTTACCTCCGGGTAACGATCAGAACTTGCCGTTTTGATTCTGCCAGGTGGACTGATCCGCGATGGTCTCCATCACATCCCAATGCTCGGCGATCTTGCCGTTCTCCACACGCCACAGGTCATAGTAGCTGGTAGGCGCACCGCCGAAGGTTCCCTCGCTGACGGCAAGGACGAAGTTGCCCTGCGCCAGAACCATGTGGACTTCATCGTACACCATGGAAATGCCCTGCTCCGCCAGAGCGCCCAGCGCGGCGTTCAGACCGGACACGCCATCGGCAATGCCGGTGTTGTGCTGGATGTAGGCATCCCCGTCAAAATAGTCCGGAGTCTTGTCCAGATTGTTGCCCTGCATGACATCATAGAGGAAATTCTTGACCAGCTCCCGGTTTTCCTCGGTCTTATCCAGATCTGTGACCTCCATCGTGCCGTCCGTCTGGGTGTGACCGGAGGGATTCGGCTCAGCCAGAGTCGCCAGATTGTCCCAATGCTCGGCGATCTTGCCGTTTTCGTCAAAGCGGAAGATGTCAAAGGCGACCTGCTCACCGGCACCGGCGAAATTGTACACCGTCTGCAAGAACACCTTGTCGCCGTCCTCGAAGGCGCGGATGTTGTTCACAGTGGTTTTCACATCGGCGGACGCGAGATATTCCACGGAGCCGATGAAGGCGTCCGCACCGGTGCCGTATGCCAGATTGTGCTGGATGTAGCCATCCGCCAGCAGGCCGCGGGCGGTGTCCGTATCGCCGGTGGCAAAGGTGTTGATAAGCGCCAGCGTCTTTTCTGTCTGGCTCTGCTCCTGCCGGACAGACACCGTCTGCTGAGTGGGTTCCACGGATGTTTCAGGCGCAGCGGTTTTAGCGCCGCAGCCGGTGAACGCCGTGCCGATCATGGCAAGAGCCATCGTGAGGGAAAGAATTTTTTTCATTTTGAGTGACCTCCTTGGTAATTGGGCTTGCTTTCGTTTGCCTCTGGCATTATAATAATACCGTAGCTCCAATTCGTAAAGTAAGCACAATATTGTGCCGTAGTTACCAAATAGAAACTAATGGGTAGTTACCGGAAGGAAACGATTGCGCCGTTACTGGGTTTTCCGGCGTTTCGGCGCTTCCAAAAAATTTTTCGGAGGGATTGAAATGATCGAAGCAAAAGCAAAAACGGAGCTTCCCGCCTGCCCCGTGGAAACCACGCTGACCCTCATCGGGGATAAGTGGAAGGTGCTGATTCTGCGTGATTTGATGCCGGGAACGAAGCGGTTCGGGGAGCTAAAAAGTCCGTTGGCAACGTGTCCCAGAAGGTCTTGACCGCCCAGCTTCGGGCAATGGAGGAGAGCGGACTGGTAGACCGCAAGGTCTACGCAGAAGTGCCGTCGAGAGTGGAGTATTCGCTGACGGAACTGGGCAAAAGCCTGAAGCCCATTCTGGACTCTCTGTGGGCATGGGGCGAGGCATACAAGGCCAAACAGTAATCGAGTAAAGAACGCGCCCTCACCGGGCGCGCAAAAAGGGATTTCTGCCCCGGCAACGAATTGCCCGGATGGCAGAAATCCCTTTTCTTTTTTTATTATGGACGCGCCCCGTTCCCACCGGGGACGGCCGTGGCGGATGACAGCTTCTTCGCCCGGTAATATTCCTGTTTCCGGGCATACATGGCAAGATCCGCTTCCTTGGTGAGCCGCTCCACGGAAAAATCCGGATGGTCGCCGGCAAAGGCACACCCGGCGGAAATACTCAGCGTCTTCACCTTCGTCCCGGACCAGGCCGCCGCAAGTCCTTGCAGCGCCGTCAGAATTTCCTGAGCCTGGACTTGGGTCATCTGACCCAGCACCACGAACTCATCCCCGCCGATGCGGAAGATTTTCCCCCGATCTCCCACCGCCTGGGTGATACATTGGGCAGCGCCGCATATCAGCTCGTCCCCCGCCTCGTGCCCCAGGGCATCGTTGACCCTCTTTAGGCCGTTGATGTCCATGAGAAAGGCGGTCAGATCTGCCGGAACGGCATCCGCGTACTGCCCCAGGCACTCATGGTACGCCAGTCGGCTGAATACGCCGGTCAGAGGATCTACGGAGCTTTTCATGCGCTGCTCCATCAGCTTTTTGCCCATCCGAAGCTGCTGCGCCGTATAATACTCATAAATCCACTGAAGCAGGATGCTGACAATGCCAAAGAGCGCCAGCAGAGCCACCAGGGCTTGCAGCAAAAAGACGGTGATATTTTGATGCAGGTCTTCGCCGACATCGATGCCTTGCAGGTACAGCTCCTTGAAGATGGCCTTTCGCAGAAACAGGATGCACAGAATGCCCACCACCACCGCGGCGGTTTCCGAATAGAACAGCAACTTCCGGTTTCCGGACTCCTGCATGGCCGCAGGACAGTCGCACAGCGCCGACAACCGGTTTTTCACCGACTCCCGGGACAGAATCCAATGGACACCGCAGCAGGCGACCATCGCCAGAAGATAGGACAGCCAGTCCCGGAATACGGGATAGGAAAACAGATTCTCCAAAATCATGTGCCGCAGCATGGGAAAGCCGCAACATAAGGCGGCAAAAACGCACAGCCCATGAAGAAAGGTGCTGGCAGCGGCAACCCCCGCAATGCCCAGATAGACATGCCTGCGGGGCTTCCGGAAAGAAAGGTCAAAGAGCCAACCGGCTCCCGCGGCGAACAGCACCCGGGCAAATGCCAGCAGGATGGAGCCAAGGGGCATTCCGCTGGCAAAGGGAGAAAATACCCGATCCAGCGGGGACAGGCTGTAGGTGCCGACCCACATGGACGTGGCCGCGAAAACACAGGCCACCGACACACTTCCCTGGGGCCCCAGCATCATGGCCGACACGATCACAAGAACGTGCAGGGTGGTGGTGGAAATGGCCGGAAGCTCAATGTATCCCAGATAGGAAAAGGCAAACACCGCCTCCCAGGCCATCAGCATCAGGATGATCTCCTGCAATTTCTTTTTCGTCAGAGCGATCCCATATCGCTGTCGAAAACGCTCCATATGAGTTCCTCCTTGTATCTCTTTTTGGGGCAATATCGCCTTGCGTGTTCTTACGAATGCGCTTTGGTTAAACCGCAGTCAGAGGATTTGTTTCCCTGGTTAGGAGACAAACCGTCTCCACGTGCTTTGTACGCGGGAAAAGATCAAATACGCTGACGTCGGCGACGGCGTATTTTTCGCACAAAAGCTTCAGATCGCGGGCAAGGGATGCGGGCTCGCAGGAAATATAAACAATACGCTCCGGCGAGATTCTGAGAAGCTCTTTTATCATCTTTTCGGAGCAGCCCGCGCGGGGCGGGTCGATGGTTATAAAATCAAGGCTGCCGTATATGCTCTTCGCGAAATCGGCGCTGTCCCCGCAGAAAAATCCTATATTGGAAAGACCGTTTCGCTGTGCGTTTTTCTTCGCGTCCTCAACAGCCTGAGAGTTTATCTCAACTCCGGTTATATGCGCGTCGGGGCAGAGAGCGGCAAGGGACAAGCCTATAATGCCCGTGCCGCAGTAAAGGTCCGCTCCGTAAGAGTTTTGGGAGGCGCAGGCATATTCGCATACCCTGCGGCAAAGCGCTTCGGCGCCCTCGCGGTTTATCTGGAAAAACGAATCGGGGGATACGCAAAGCTCCATTGAAAGAAACTTTTCGTTTATATATTCTTTGCCGTATATAAGACGCGCTTTTGTGCCGTCCTCAGGGTGCTTTCCGCTTTTTTGAAATACTCCGGCAACGCACGGAAAACGCTCGGAAAGCTTCTTTGCAAACTCCGTGCAGTCGTTGTTTGTGCCGAGAACGCAGGAAATTTCGCTGCCGTCGTGGTTCGTTCTGAGATACAGATAGCTGAGCGGGTCTTTTTCGAAATACTTTGCCGCATATGCTGCTGCTTCGGAAAAAATTTCGGGGCACAGAAGGCAGTCGGAGACGGGGACGATATCGTCGCTGCGCTCCGCGGAAAAGCCGAATTCGCTGCCACGAAAGCGAAAAACGGCTTTGTTTCTGTACCGCTCGCTATTGGTGCCGTATATGCCGCGAAAAGCGCCGTCGGGCACACCCAAGCGACGCAGCGCCGCTTTTACTGCGGAGAGCTTTACGTCTTTTTCATGCTCGTATGTTATATGTCTCAGCGTGCAGCCGCCGCAGCTGCCGAAGGCTTTGCAGTCGGGCGTGCAGCGGTACGGCGACGGGACGTCGGTGGATACAACGTCGGCTGTCATAAAGTTTTTCTTTTTGTCTCTTATCTGCGCGGTGACGCGGTCGCCGTCCGCCGCGCCGTAGCAGAATATAACGCAGCCGTCGCTTTTCGCGATGCCGTTGCCGAGTGTGTTCATATCCTCAATTTCGGCTGTGAAAATTTCTCCCTGTTCCACTTTGTTATCCTCTTTGCTTTTTCGTTTTATTTATTATACAATTTACGGTGCGGTGTGTCAAATGTTCTTGAATTTCGCGGCGAGGTGTGATAGTATAGGCATATAAAAACTGCGGAGGCACCGAAATGAAAAGAATCGAAACAGTATACTGGCCCGGCGGATGCGAGCGCGCCGTGACGCTGAGCTTTGACGACGGACGGACCGAAGACTATCGCCTTGTGGAAATGTTCAATAAATACGGTCTGAAAGCCACTTTTCACCTGTGCATACCCGAACTTTTGCAAAAGCTTATCGGTGATGCGGCTCTTGTTGACGCGGCTGACTATGCCGCGCTTTACAGGGGACATGAGATTTCGTGCCACATGGCGCACCATCCTTTTCCCGCATGGATGCCCGACGAAGCGATACGAGCGGAGATAACGGAAAACAGGCTGTACCTTGAAAAGCTGTGCGGCTATCCGGTGCGGGGCATGTCATATCCTTACGGCAGCTATTCCGAGCGGGTTGCGTCTGTCTGCCGCAGCGCGGGAATGGAATACTCGCGTACCGTTAAAGAGACCGGAGAATTCGATATTCCCGAAAACTTCATGATATGGGACCCCACCTGCCATTTTTACAGAGCCGATGAGGAGCTGCTTAAAAAATTCATGCGGCCGCTGAACTATGACCGTATGCGCCTTATGTATATATGGGGTCACAGCTTTGAGTTCTACACCGAGGAAAAGTGGCAGGCTGCCGAGAAGTTTTTCGGGCACCTTACCGAAAACGAGAATATCTGGTACGCCACGAACATTCAGATAGTGGACTACATGAACGCAGTGCGCTTGCTGCGCTTTGCGGAGCAGTGCACAAGCGTATACAATCCGTCGTGCACAGATGTGTGGATCGCAGTGGACCTTGAGCCCGTGAAAATACCCGCGGGCGCGACCGTCAAACTTTGATAAAACGGAGCGGAATATGATAGGCTTTGAAGGAAAAAGGCTCGAGTCCGAGCGGCTGTGCTATCGCCTGCTGCAGTACGGCGACCGCGAAAAGCTCATGCGGATACTGTCGGACCCGGATGTGACGCGCCCCGCGGGATTTATGCCGCCCGCGTCCGCTTTCGCCGAGGATAAATTCTGGAATGCGCTTACCGAGTACGACACCGCCGTTGCGGTTCTGCGCGGTGATGAGATCATCGGGTATCTGCACGTAAATCCGTACAGGATGGGCGGCGAGTTCGAGGGGAAAAGCTGCGTCTCTGTGGGATTTGTTATAGGCAGAGCATATCAGCGGCACGGATACGGCAGGGAAATGCTTTCGTTTCTGAGCGCTTATCTTCGCAGACGTTTCGACTGCGTTTTCGGCGACTGCTTTGACGATAACACTCCGTCGAGAAAAACGCTTATATCCTGCGGATACCGCTTTGTAGAGGGATATACCATGTTCTTTCCCGAGCTTTGCGAGGAAAAGAAACTGAAATGCTTTGTATTTGATAAGTAAAAAAACGCTGTGCGCCGCTTTTGCAGCGCACGGCGTTTTTTCTATCTGTTATTTTGAGACGCTTTTCTTTGCGGCTTTTTCCGCCTTGAAAACTTCAAGCGCGGCTTTGCCTTCCTCCGTAACGGGACGTATCCACTTATCCGTCAGATAGTAGCCGATGCAAATGCTTGCTTTCGGAATGTCCTCGCACAGATACATAATGAGAAATACAAGGTTGAACGGCAGCTTCACGACAAACGCCATGACAGCCGTTACGGGGATCGCGATGAGCCAAAGCGGGATCATGTCGCATATAAGCCCCGTACGCGGGTCGCCCGCGGGACGGAATACGCCGACGATATTGAGATACGGCACGTTTCTGAAGGGAAGTATGCACGCATACGTCGTTATGCACATTACAGCCGTGCGGACGGAAACGTCGGAGTATTCGCCGTTCATCGTGAACAGGTCGACTATGGGGTAGCGCAGCAGTATAAGGCAGGCGGAAGTCAGTATGCTGAACAGAGGCATTACAAAGCTGAAGCGAAGAGAAGTTTCTTTTGCCTCGCGGATGTTGCCCGCGCCGACCTCTTTGCCTACCAGTATAGCGCAGGCGTTGCAGAGACCTACGGCAAATACGAACGCGACGTTTTCAACGGTACGCAGTATGGTAACGCCCGCATAGTATTCGTCGCCGATATTCGAAAGGATGGCGTTCATCACCACGGTGCCCAGCGCCCATATGGATTCGTTGCATATGACCGGCACGGCTTTTCTGAGAAAATGCGCCACGTTGTGCCATCTGAATGCCAAAAGCTCTTTTACGGGTGCGCGCAGTATGTTTTTCTGCACCATGCAGATGACGATAAGCACCAGAAGTCCGAGCCAGTTTGCTATAGTCGTTGCCAGCGCAGCACCGGCTGTCTCCATGCGGGGAAAGCCGAGATTTCCGCCGATAAGTCCGTAGTTGAAGATAATGTTGAAGCCCGAGGTTATAAGCGATATGATCACGGGCAGCTTGACGCTTTCCGTGCTGCGCAGTATGCTGCAGAGCACAAAGCTCATTGCGAGAGGGATGTACGACCAGCAGGCATATTGCAGGTATTCCGAGCCGTATTCTATAACTGCGGGGGATCTTGAAAAAACGCTAATAATACCGTCGGACGCAAAAAATCCCGCAAGGCAGAAAACAAGGCTTGCTATTGTTGCGCAGGTCAGCGCGATGCCTTCGGTCTTATGTATTGCTTTTTTATCTCCCGTGCCCCAGTACTGAGCCACAAACAGCGCCGTTCCCGAGCCGAGGCCGAACACAACGCAGTTGAAAAGCCATGTGAACTGCGAAGCCATTCCCACGGCGGAGAGGGCGGTGTCGCCGAGAGAGGCGACCATGAACGTGTCCACCATTGTGGATGAGGCGGACAAAAGGTTCTGAAAGGCTATGGGCAGCGCAAGGGGGATCGCCAGCTGCCAGAAGCGCTTATTGAAGTATAAGGATTTTATATTCATCTCTGTTTTTCTTTAGTTTGTCACCGGTTTGCTGCCGCGCGGCAATGCTTTATCTTGTTAATATACTGAAAACAAAAAGTGCAGAAAAAAATCTCAGCCGCAGCTGAGATTTTTTTGCTTTACTGGATGCGCTCTTTAACCTTGGCAGCCTTACCTACTCTGTCGCGGAGGTAGTAGAGCTTGGAGCGTCTTACTTTACCGACGCGGACCACGTCTACTTTAACAACGTGAGGAGAGTGGAGGGGGAAGGTTTTCTCAACGCCGCAGCCGTAAGCTACTCTGCGTACGGTGAAGGTCTCGGAGATACCGCCGCCGTGGCGCGCGATAACGGTGCCTTCAAACATCTGGATTCTTTCTCTTGTGCCCTCTTTGATGAGGTTGTGGACTCTTACGGTGTCGCCCACGTTAAACTGAGGGACATCCTCTCTCAGCTGCTCGCTTGCAAAAGCTTCGAGTTTTGTCATTTTGACATTCTCCTTTTTCTTTTGATTTCAAGAATGTTCGTACGGAGCCGCATTGGACCATTCCGGCGGCAAAAGCCGCATACAAACGGTATTATACCATGCTGTGCGCGGTTTTGCAATAGTTTTTGCAAAATTTATTTATTATTGAGATCCTGCTTTATCTGCGTTGTGGAGACCTCGGGCGTGCGGGGCAGATACACAACGTCGCAATAGGGCTTCAGAAAGTCGAATTTGCCCTTCCAGTCGTCACCCATGACAAATGTGTCGACATGGTACTCCTGAACATCCGTGATCTTCTGATCCCAGTTTTCCTCGGGGATAACAAGATCGACATATCTGACGGCTTCGAGAAGCTGCTTGCGCTTTTCGTATTCAAAATAGCACTTTTTTCTCTTTTCGTTCCAGTTGAACTCATCCGTTGAGAGCGCGACTATAAGATAGTCGCCGTACTGCTTTGCGCGGCGCAGAAGGTTTATGTGACCGTAGTGCAGAAGGTCGAACGTGCCGTATGTAATAACTCTTTTCATATATTTATCTCCTTTGCGTGAAGCGGGGATCAGAATGTGTTTTCCGCGCGAACGCGCTCTATAACGTTGCAGACGCCACGTGCCGCTTCTCCGGTCTCGGTAATGCCGAAGCGCTTGAAAAATGCGGCGCGGCGGGCTTCGTAGTCCTCGGCGTTAAAGGCGAGGATCGCGGCCTCAAGTCCGTCGTTGCTGCCGCTGCGGGTCTGGGGCAAAAGATCGAGATCGAAATAGAAATTGCGGTCTCCCTTGTATGCCTCAACATCGTTGACATACAGAAATGACGGCTTGCCCGTTATCATAAAGTCGAACATGGTGGAGGAATAGTCCGTTATCATCGCGTCGCAGGCGATATACAGATCGTGTATATCGGGATAATCCGAGGCGTTGACAACGCTTACACCGTCAAATTTAAGCTCTTTTGCGCGGGAGGCAATGTTGGGATGCAGCTTTGCGAGTATGAGCCACCTGCCGCCGAAGCGTCGGCTGAGAGCCGCACAGACGCGGCGGTAATCTATGTCGTACACTTCAAGTCCGCGGTCGCGGCGGAACGTGGGCGCATAAAGCATAAGATGTGTCTCACCGTCGACATTGAAGGCGGAGCGAACCTTTTCGCAAACTCCCCCAGGCGGGTTTATAAGCATATCGTTGCGGGGCAGCCCCAGCTGCTGCACCTTGCCGTCATACCAGAAGGAACTGTGGTACAGATCGGTGAGGAACGCGCTGTCCGATGTGAAAAGATCGCACATGGAGGAGTCGTAGCGGGCGGAGTTCACATATGACTGCCCGAGGGCTTTGACACCTGCGTCCTTTTCTATGCGCTTTAGGGGAAAGCCGTGCCACGTCTGTATGTAGAACTGCTTTTTGCCTTTTCTGACGTATGTTTCCTTGCGGCAGTTATCGACCCAGAAGCCCGCAGTCGCGTTGTGGAATATTCCGCGAATGCTGTGAAGCCGAAGGGGAGTTATATCCTCCGGCAGGCTTGCGGCGTCGGCGTCGCTTTTGACGTTCCAGTACAGGCGGCAGCCTCCGCGACGGCGAAGCTCCTCGGCGATGGCGCGGGGAGAGTCCGAATATCCTCTGCCGTAAAAGCTTTGGAAAACGACCTTATTCTGATTTTTCGGTAAAACGGAGAAAACGATCCATGCGGCTTTTCTCTTTATTCTGTTTATAATATTCAATTTTTTCCTCACAGTATTCATAATTTGCCAAATACAATTATAGCAATATGATGCCGGAATGTCAATTGAAACGCCTATATATTTTTTTGAGGGGTATTTGTAAATAGTCATTGACATTTTGCAAAAAGATTGTATAATATTCTTGTTAAAAATTTAATATGCACGATTATTTTTGCATCTGTGCTGACAACGCCGCAAATGGCAAAGAACTTGCGGCGCTCCTCAAACATTCCGGCAAATGCTGCGGCGGTGCCGCACAAACGCCCGAGGCGTTGGGAATGTTCACTTACGTCAGTTCCTGACAGAACCGTTGGCGGGCTTTTTGCCGCCTTGAGAAACCGTACGCTGCAGACGCCGCCCGGCGTTTTGTAACACACTCTTTGCGGGGGCTGCGGTTAGACGTAGGTGAGTTCGCGCAGAGCTGTAATACGGCTTTCGCGGTCTTGGCCGCAAAGGGGGATGCAAAAAATGAATGAAAAGAAACTTATTGAACTTCAGGGCATATCCGTGTCATTTGACGACGAAAAGGTGCTCGACGATATTTCGCTGTCCATAGCGGACGGCGAATTTGTCACGCTTCTCGGTCCGTCCGGCTGCGGAAAAACCACAACGCTCAGAATAATCGCGGGCTTTCTTGAGCCCGACGAAGGGCGCGTATGCTTTGAGGGCAAAGAGATCAATGGTGTTCCTCCGCATAAGCGACAGGTTAACACCATTTTTCAGCGTTACGCACTTTTTCCGCACTACAATGTATTTGACAACATTGCATACGGCCTGAAGGTGCGCCACGTTCCGAAGGACGAGATACGCAGCCGCGTTTCTGCCATGCTGAAGATGGTAAATCTGGAGGGATTTGAGCACAGACGTGTTTCAAAGCTTTCCGGCGGTCAGCAGCAGAGAGTGGCGATCGCCCGCGCTGTCATAAACCATCCTCGGGTGCTGCTTCTTGACGAGCCTTTGGCGGCGCTTGATCTGAAGCTGCGCAAGGATATGCAGAAGGAGCTTAAGAATATACAAAAGCAGCTCGGCATAACCTTTATATTCGTAACGCACGATCAGGAAGAGGCGCTTTCCATGTCGGACACCGTCGTTGTCATGGATAACGGCAAGGTCCAGCAGATCGGAACGCCTACCGATATATATAACGAGCCCGTCAACGCTTTCGTCGCGGACTTTATCGGCGAATCCAACATAATAGACGGCGTTATGCCCGAAAACTACAGGGTTTCCTTTGCGGGGCATACGTTCGACTGTCTTGACTCCGGCTTTGCGCCCGGAGAGGCTGTGGACGTTGTGATACGTCCCGAGGACGTTGACATAGTCCCGCCGTCCACCGCAATGCTTACCGGCACGGTAACGTCCGTCACATTCCTCGGCGTTCATTATGAAATAATCGTTGATATATGCGGCTTCAAATGGATGATCCAGACGACCGATTACTGTGCAGAGGGCGCACCTGTCGGTCTTTCGATAGACCCCGATGCCATACATATAATGAAAAAGTCCGAGTACTCCGGCAGATACGGCGACTACAGCTCGTATTCCGAAGAGATCGACACCATGAGCGACGCGGAGGCCGAGGACGATGACGAATAAAAACAGCAGGGCGAGAAAAAAGGCTGTTGCGGCGCGCCGCCGCGGAGCCGGGCTTCTCAACGTGCCCTATATAGTCTGGGCGGCGCTTTTTATAATCGTGCCCATGGTCATTGTGGCAATGTACGCCTTTACCGACGCGGACGGTGCGTTCACCCTTGAAAACCTGCGTCATCTCGGCGTGTACCGTGAGAATATAATAGACTCTTTCATATACGCTATTGTGGCGACCGTCGTCACTCTGCTTCTGGCATATCCGTTTGCATATTTTGTGTCAAAGCTCAGAGAAGGCACGCAGAAGATCGTAATGATGCTCGTTATGCTGCCCATGTGGATGAATATGCTCATAATGACGTATTCTATAATGAATCTTATTGAGGCAAACGGCATAATCAATACCGTTATAACCTCTCTCGGCGGCGAGCGGCTTCAGATGATAAACACTCCCGGCGCCGTCGTCCTGGGAATGGTATATAACTATTTTCCATACATGGTGCTGCCGCTTGTTTCCGTGCTTTCCAAAATAGACACATCTCTTCTTGAGGCTGCGTCGGATCTCGGTTCAAATGCACCGTCGCGCTTTCTGCGCGTGATACTGCCGCTGAGCATCCCCGGCGTCGTATCCGGCTTTACAATGGTGTTCGTGCCCAGCGTCAGCACGTTCTATATCGCGCAGAAGCTCGGCGGAGCCAATGTCAATATGATAGGCGACCGCATTGAAGAGCTTGTGAAAAAGCCCTCGACAATACATCTCGGCGCAATGCTTTCTCTCGTGCTCATGATAGTTATACTTGTGTGTATAATGCTCATGAATCATTTTTCCGATGACACCGAAAGGGGAAAAATGGTATGAAAAAAGCAGGAAATATCTATATCGCGGTAATATTCGCCGTTATGTATATGCCGCTTATAGTAATGGTGATATTTTCGTTCAACGCTGCCAACAGCACGTCGAATTTCAGCGGCTTTTCGACATACTGGTACAGTGAGATGCTGCGCGACGCAGCTACAATGCAGGCGCTGAAAAACACGTTTGTGCTTGCAGGCGCGACTGCTGTCTGCTCCACCGTTTTGGGGACAGTCGCGGCCGTCGGAATTTTCGGCATGAAGAACAAGTGGTTCAAATCGGGTATTCTTTCAGTTACGAATATCCCCATGATGAACCCCGAGATCGTGACGGGAGTCTCTCTCATGCTGCTGTTTGCCTTTGTGGGCAGAATAACCTCAAGCCCCGAGGCTTTGGGCTTCGGTACAATGCTGATTGCCCATGTAACGTTCAGCCTGCCGTATGTGGTGCTCAACGTCCTGCCTAAGCTGAGGCAGACCGACCCGCACCTTGCAGAGGCTGCGCAGGATCTCGGCAGCACGCCCGTACAGGCGTTTTTCAGAGTGGTTCTGCCGTCCATAATGCCGGGCATCGTTTCCGGCGCGCTTATGGCGTTCACACTCTCCATAGACGATTTCGTTATAAGCCACTATGTCAGCGGAAGCTATGTGACTCTGCCGCTGCTCATATACAGCATGACCAAAAAGAGAGTCACACCCAAGATGTACGCCGTTTGTACGTGCATTTTCCTGTCTGTGCTGGCGCTGCTGCTCATTATGAACATCATGCAGATCCGCCAGGCTAAAAAGAACAAAAAATCGGTATAAGAAAGGTATATATAAAAGTGAAAAAATTCGTATCTGTTCTGCTTCTCGCCTCCCTTGTGCTGTCCGTTTTTGCCGTGTCCTCCTGCGGGGGAGCCGGCTCCGGACTTGACACCGAAAGCTTAAGCGCCGAGTACACAAAAGAGTACGAGGGCACAACACTTAAAGTATACAACTGGGGCGAGTATATTTCCGACGGCAGCGACGGAAGCCTTGATGTCAACCGCGCCTTTGAAGAGCTTACGGGTGTAAAGGTCGTATATACGAACTACGACGATAACGAAACAATGTACTCCGAGCTGCGCGCGGGCGCGACATACTACGACATTATAATCCCCTCCGATTATATGATCCAGCGCCTTATCAGAGAGGATATGCTCAAAAAAATCGATGTTTCAAAGCTTTCCAACTACAAGTATATAGACGAAAAATACAAGGGTCTGTACTTCGATCCCGATGAGGAGTACTCCGTTCCTTACAACGTAGGCATGGTGGGACTTATCTACAACAAGACCATGGTAGACGAGGCTCCCGACAGCTGGAGCGTTATGTGGGACGAAAAGTACAGCGGAAATATTCTTATGTTCAATAACCCCCGCGACGCTTTCGCGATTGCCCAGCTTCGCCTCGGCCAGGATCTGAACACCAAAGAAAAAAGCGATTGGGACGCAGCCGCAAAGCTTCTGAAAGAGCAGAACCCGCTGCTGCAGTCATACGTTATGGATGAGGTGTTCAATAAGATGGAGGGCGGCAACGCCGCCATAGCGCCTTACTACGCGGGCGATTTTCTCTCAATGTACGAGAACAACAGCGACCTCGCTTTTGTATATCCCAAGGAGGGCGTCAATATATTCGCGGACAGCGTGTGCATCCCCGCAGGCTGCCAGAACTATGACGCCGCAATGCTTTATATGAACTTTCTGATGGAGCCTCAGGTGGCGCTCGCGAATGCCGAGACCATCTGCTACGCAAGCCCCAACACCGCCGTTGTCGAAAGCGACGACTACACCTATAAGGGCAATGAGATCCTCTATCCCTCTGAGGAGGATATGCCTAAGACTCAGTGGTTCCACGATCTTGACGCGGACATTGTCAATTACTACGAAGACCTTTGGGTCGATGTTAAAAACTCATAAATAATTTACTTTCTAAGGAGAACACATATGGCGATCCCCATACCGGAAAAACGAATTGCAGACTTTGAAAACATGGGCTTCGGTATGTTCATCCACTACGGACTGTATTCTCAGATGGGGTGCGGCGAGTGGGTAATGAACATTGCCAACATTCCCGTTGAGGAGTACAAAAAGCTTTTCGATACCTTTACCGCAAAAGACTTCGACGCCCGCAAGATCGCAAAGACGGCTAAAGCGGCAGGTATGCGCTATATCACGCTTACCACTCGTCATCATGACGGATTTTCCCTTTACGATACAAAGGGTCTCTCGGATTACGACGCTCCCCATTCTCCCGCTCACCGCGACCTCGTCCGCGAGTTCGTTGAGGCGTGCAGGGAAGAGGGACTTATGCCCATGTTCTATCATACCACCCTCGACTGGTATCAGCCGTCGTTTAAGGACGATTTTCCGGCGTATCTCGACTATCTTAACAAAAGCGTCGAGGTGCTCTGCACCGAGTACGGCAAGATAGGCGGTCTGTGGTTTGACGGCAACTGGTCGCGTCCCGCGTCCGACTGGGACCCCGACACTCTTTACGCCATTATCAGAAAGCACCAGCCCGAGGCGCTGATCATCGACAACACGGGACTTACGGGACGCGGTGTTGTGGGACATCCCGAGCTTGACAGCGTTACATTTGAGCAGGGCAGACCCACGCCGCTTTACAGAGACGGCATGCCCAAATACGTGGCTGCCGAAATGTGCCATACCATGAACGACCACTGGGGCTACGGCGCGGGCGACTTCAACTACAAGAGCCTGCCTTCTATGATAGAAACGCTTTGCGCATGCCGCAAGGTGGGCGCAAACTATCTGCTGAATGTCGGTCCCGACGGCGACGGAAATATCGTGCCCATGCAGAAGATCATTCTCGAATACATGGGCAAATGGATGGACACCTGCGGACAGAGCCTTTACAGAGGCAAGCCCTGCGAGATCGCCGGCGAATTCAAAAACTTTGCTCTCGAGGCTGACGGCAGGGTGTATCTGTACATCCACGACCTTAACGTTGCGGGCGACGCAAACGTTATAGTCGACGGCGGCGGCAGAGGCTTCAAGTACTTCAAAAACGTAAAGCGCAGGGTGCGCGGCGTCAGATGGACGGATACGGGAGAAGAGCTTGACTATGTTCAGCACGGCGAAAATCTCTGGTTCAATGCGACAGGCTTCCCTTACGGCTGCAACTATGTTGTCAGAGTTGCCGAGGTCGAGTTCGACGACTGAGCTTTATAATGCGAAAAAAGGCTGCCCGGGGGCAGCCTTTTTCTTTTCGGCAAGAGCGCCGAAATAAACATTTCTTTATTCTTTTACGGTCGGGCTGCACATACGGCGCAGCTTTTCGCTTTATGAGAAAAAGTCGTGGTTTCCGATAGTCATTACATACGGGCGGTTGTCCGAAATCCATGAGCTTTCGGCGAGCCTGCCGTTCATAAAGAACAGAATACTGTCAGAGACGCGTGCACCCTCAAGACAAAGCTTTGCGGCGATAACGCTCTCCTCGTTTGGAGTGTTGTAAACGGTACCGTTCGCGGCAGGCGTGAACTGAACGCCGCTGCTCATATCGAATATAACGCCGTATATACTCTGCGGGAACATACTGCTCGAAACACGGTTCATGACAACGCTGCCCACGGCGATCTTACCGTACAGCGGCTCGTTTCCCGCTTCGGCGTTGATGATCCTCGAAAGCCAGTAGAGATCGTCGCCGTTGTAGAATTTTTCGGCGGAGACAAACTCCGTATCGCTTGTAACGTAAGCGGTACGTGTGCCGCTTTCCCAGCCGACGCTGCAGCCGAAAGCCTTGGCTATCACCCTTATGGGCACATACATCGTGCCTGACACTATAATAACGCCGTCACGTGCCCACAGGTACCTGCCGCCCGCCTCCACATAAGTGTTCAGGTGCTTTGCGCGCAGGGTGAGCTCGTCCGCGGAGACTGTGGCGGTTTTGCTGTCAGGGTTCCAATCAACGCTGTCGGCACCCATAAACATGGAATATTCGCGTATGCCCACATATGTTGTTGAGTTGTAAAGAAATGTTTTTCCCGAGTAGTCGATGCCGTTTATAACAACAGCGGGAGACGTCGCTCGCGTTTCTCCTGCCGCGTACGCTTCTGCTTGTCCGCCGTCATTCCGCGCCCGAAGCTCTTCGGGATCAAGTGCATACGCACCCGGTGTGAATACGATAAGAAGAGCCGCACACATAAAGGCGGCGAGGCATCGTCGCATAAAGACATTCCGTTTGAAAAATTTTGACATAACATTTACCTCCGAAACTAAGTATCAGCGGCGCCCGAAAGGCCGCACAGATGCTGTACCAAAGTGTTGGCAGGCACTGCATTACTATGTTAACATCCCCTGCTTTGCATTTCAATAAACAATGTTTTCCTTGGAAGCGCTTCAAAACAATGGAATACAGCAAAAAAATACGGCAATACAATTGATTTTCCGAACGCTTTGTAGTATTATATATATGTCTGTATATCGATTGATATGACTGCAAATTTCGGCGGCGGGCGCGATCCTCCGCATGAAAAAAATGACGGCAGAAGGCGGTGGCTGTATGAAACGCAGACGGTATATGCTTCTTTTCTGCGCTGCAATGCTTGCGGCTGCAATGCTTTGCAGCTGCGGCATATTTGTGGTGAACAGACCGTCGGACACGACCGACGCCGACGACGGCACGACCGCCGACGATACAAGCGGCGCCGCCGATACATATGAAATATATAAGCCTTCATACGACTCCGAAATGGAGCATTTTCTGAGGGATCTGTCCGGAACGCGTCGCGAGAGCGGCGCCTGCAAGATAGTGACCGCTGCAGACGATCTGATAACTGCAGACGACAATACACCAACGGTAATTTCAAAAGCTTATACCGAGCGAAACGGATATATAGAAGATATTCTCAATGTTTCCGTTATATGCGAAAAGCACAGCGCCGATACTATGCTTGCCGACCTCAAAGCCGCAAACCGTGCGGGAGAATATTTTGCGGATCTTGTAATGCTGCCCCAGTCGCAGATGGGCGCGTATATAGCGGACGGCGCAGTCGCGAACCTGCGCAGTCTGCCGGGCTTCAATACCAACGCTGAATATTACTATCCGTCGTCCCTCGGCGCGGGCGGCGGCGGAGACGCGGTCTACGCGGCGGCGGGTCCCGCTTCCATAACACCGGACTGCCTCAGCGCTGTCTATTTCAACACGGAACTTTGCAAAACTTTGGGTCTTGAGTCCCCGTATGACCTTGTCGACAGGGGAGAATGGACCGTTGACAAATATCTGGAATACTGCGCGGCGGCATCCGCCGGCGGGTATTACAGCACGGGTGCTCAGAACACTGCGGTATATCTTACCGACCTGCTGTATTTCGGCTGCGGGCAAAAGCTTATCGACGTGCCCATCGGCGCGTACCCCACGCTTGCCGTCGGCAGCGAGAGCGCCGCGGCTGCCATGACAAAGGTCAGAGAAGCCTACAATGTTTCCGGCGCACTTCCGGCACTGGAGAGTATTGACGCTTTTACGTCCGGCAAGTCGCTGTTTCTCCTAGACAGTCTTTCTATTATGAGTTCCATTTCAAATTCCTCCTGCAAATGGGGAATACTGCCCATGCCCAAGTACGACAGCGCTCAAAGCGATTACTGCTCCCTCGCGTACTACGGAGATGCCCTGTTCTTCTGCGTTCCCACGGGCGCGCCGGACTATACGCTTGCGGCGGATCTTATTGCCGCCGTAAACATCCTGTCATACGGCAGCGTGCCGGACGCATACGTAACAAACGCGTCGTACTACAGCCTGCGCGACAATCAGTCCATACGTATGATGGATATTATCATATCAAATCCCGTTTACGATATGTCATATACGTTTGCGGAAACTTATAACGCAATTCCAAACGCAACGTTCGCGGCTATAAGAAACAATGCCGGCGGCATTTCCACCGTCGAAAGATATATAGGTATATGGGGCGACCGCTTTAACAATGCCATGCGCAGCCTGTTTACCGTCAACTGATATAAATACATAAGAGAAAGGTAAAGTTATGCATTTTACGTGTGTCAAATCGCGGGACAAAGCCAAAACGCCCGCACAGCTTCTGGAGAATAGCTTCAAAAGAAAGCTTACGGGAGAGTTCGACGCGGAGTATCTTGATACATCTGCGGAATATGCCATCGGCGCAGAGGGGCTTCCTTTTTATATGCCCGTCTGCCTCGCCCTTGTAAACAGTCCCGAGATATGCGACTACCTCGCCGGTTTCGGCAAATGCAGCCATATTTTCAGCTTTGCGGGCGGCAGCGTCCGCCACTTCACCCCCGACGGAGAGAAAAAGCCGACGGATGAGGTTGTGAAGATCGCCGCCGAAATTCTCAGCCGCTATACAAAAAGCCCCGGATATATCGACGCCGACGGCGCTCATGTGATCAATCTTATGGGCGAGCCGGTGGGCAGCCACTTTGACGTAAACCTTCTGCTCGGCAACAGGGTGGGCTTTTCAAATCCGCTGCTGACAACGCCCAAGGCTGCGCTCGACTCTTTCGGACGCGGCTCTTTCCGCGCAGCGGCAGAGGATCAGGTGCTTGCGACAAGATTTGTTCTGCGCATGGAGGAGAACGGCGAGCCCGCAAACCGCCAGTTCTATATAGTTGAGGGCGGCAGACAGATATTCTATTCCGCAAACGTGCGCGAAAACGTTAAAAGCGCGGTTTGCCGCCATATGCCCAACCGCAGCGTCATCACATACGAGACGAACTGCGGTCTGAGGATCACCCGTACCATATTCATACTCCCCGGCGAGGAGGGCATGCCCGAGGCGACCGAGGCGCAGAGAGTCACCGTTGAAAACCTGACCGACAAGGACCGCGAGCTGAAGCTTGTCTTTACCGGTATGTTCGGCATATTCGACGCAGCGGGCATCGCGGGCGATATAGTGTATGTAAATATCGTTCATGAATCCGGAGTTGTCCTCGACGAGGACGGAAAGATCGCCGCAGTCACCCCCTGCTTCTATCCCAGAGGCGGAAAGCGCCAGGCAAGATTTGCCATGCTGTTTGCGGACGGCGAATATATGGACGAATACTGCGTTAACTACAATGAATTTGCGGGCAGCGGAGATATTCTCCATCCCGAAAACGTTGCAAAGCTTTCCAACAGGCAGAACAGAAAAGCGGCGCCGTTCTTCGCACTTGCCAAAACGATTACCGTTCCCGCAGGCAAAGAGCGCATTGTAGACTCGTACGCGGGCATTTCCACCGATCCCGAAAACGGCTTTGCCGTTCTCAGCGACACGCTGTATAATTTCTGCAAAAAGTATAAGGATCCCGCAGCTCTTACAGACGCGTTTGACCGCGTCGTAAAGTTTGTCAGCGACTATTCTTCGTATATTGACCTTCACACCGAGGATGAAAGCCTCAACTCTTATATAAGCAAGAACCTGCCTTTCCAGGTGCTGTATCAGTCTTTCGTGACAAGAGCGTTCGCATGGACGCAGAAGGGCGGCAGAATGGTAGGCTTCCGCGAGATACAGGATATGTACGCGTCCATGTACTACATGAACGCCATGGGCAATTCCGAGCTTGCAAAGGACATGATAAAGCAGTGGGCGTGCAACGTTTATAAGGACGGCTACGCAAACCACAACTTCTACTGGAGCGCAAGCGGCGCGGGCGGTGCATCCGACGACCAGCTTTGGCTAATACAGGCGGTTTACAGATACATCATGCTCACGGGCGATAAGGAGTTTCTGGACTGCGAATATCCCATAAGCGGCAGCGACGAGACGAGAAGCCTTTTCGATACGATGACTGCCGCGGTCACATACAGCGGCAAAATTTCCATAGGCCGCCACGGTCTGCCGCTGCTTGACGGCTGCGACTGGAATGACTGTCTGTGCCTTGACGACGACTGCGTCAACGCGGTCGATAAAATGAGGCTTTATCGCGAGCAGCTTGAAAAGAACGGACAGGAGTACGGCGTCGCGTGGGAAAACCACCTGACTGAAAGCGTTATGAACGCCTTTCTTTTGAAGCTTGCGCTTGACGAGCTTTCCGAGCTTTCGGCAATCTCCGGCAGAAATAAATGGGCGGACGAGTTTGCGGCCCGCTCCGATGAGCTTTATTCCAATATTCAGAAGTACGCATGGAAGGGCGATTTCTTCGCTCGCTGCCTTATAAACAATCCCGCAAAGGGATACGAGTACCTCGGCGGCGCGGGCGACGGACTCTCCGACAACCCCGATTTCCCCGGCTCATACTGGCTCAACAGCTTCTCATGGTCCATCCTTTCCGACTGCGCGAGCGAGGAGCAGATAGCGTCCATGCTCGACGCGGTCAAGAAGTATATAAAGACCCCCTCGGGACTTACGCTTACGTCCCCCTGCGCACTTGAAAAGATATCCATGCGCACCGCAAAGGATCACTATTTCCCGGGAGACCGCGAAAACGGCGCAGTGTTCAAACACGCGACCATGATGGCGACGGCGGCAATGTTCAAGGCCGCCAAAAAGGTAAAGAGCGACAGCCTTGCGGCTGACCTTTCCGAGCTTGCTTTCTGGATGCTTGACCTTGTGCTGCCTTATCAGACCCTGAAAACTCCTTATGTCACAAAGGGCAATCCCAGATTCTGCACGCAGTACAACAACAGCGAAACGAGAGAGAATATCGGCCCCATGCTTTCCGGAACGGCAAGCTGGCTCTCCCTTTCTTCGTTTGAATTTCTCGGCATTTCTCATGTGGACGGCGGCATAGAGCTGCGCCCCATACTGCCTTTCGGACTTACCCACGCGCAGTATAACTTAAAGCTCGGCGATACGGTGTTCAGTATAACCGTCGAGAAAAAGCCCGGCTTTGCACGCGCGGATGACAATACGAAATACTTCCTTGACGGTAAAGCGTGCGGCGCGGTGATTCCCAACGCCGGAGACGGAAAAGTGCATACCGTAAAGGTAGAAATGATGTAAATCGGGTCTGCGGACAGTATGAAAACGATAAAAATACCTTCCGAAGGCTACGGCTCAAACTGCTGGCTGGCGATCGACGCAAGCGGCGAGTTTGCGCTTATAGACCCGTCACCGGACGCCGAAGTTATAGCGGCGCGCATAGCGCGCCGCGAGCTTGACATTAAAAATCTCAAATATATTCTTCTGACCCACGGTCATTTTGACCATATCACAGGCGCGGACGGTCTGAGAGATATTTCGGGCGCGCCTTTGTGCGTTCACGAGGACGACGCGGACTGCCTTACCACCGACAAAAACGAAAATAAATACTTTTTCAGAGAAAGCCTCAGGCTTCGCCCCGCGGAGCGTATACTGCACGACGGCGATGTGCTGCCCGTCGGCGGCAGCAGCATCCGCGTCATACATACGCCCGGGCATACTAAGGGCAGCGTGTGCTATGTGACGGATAACGCCGTGTATTCGGGCGATACGCTGTTTGACTGCTCCATCGGCAGGACCGACCTTACGGGCGGCAGCCTCGGTGAGCTGCGCGACAGCCTTAAAAAACTCTGCGCCCTTGACCCTTCGCTGTCACTGTATCCCGGCCACGGTTCGATTTCGACCATGGCAAAACAATTTGAATTCAATCCCTATCTGAAAGGAATGCTGAAAAAATGACAATTGACCGTAACGCTTTGGCAGATCTGCTGTTCGGCGATGTATGTGAAACGCCGGAATCCCTTGAGGAAAAGTTTCCGCAGCGCAGCCTTCCCGAGGGCGCGGTTGTATCCAGAATGGCACCCAGCCCCACGGGTTTTGTCCATCTCGGAAACCTTGTGCAGGGCATAACCAGCGAGCGGCTTTGCCACCAGAGCGGCGGCGTGCTGTTTCTGCGCGTTGAGGATACGGACGCAAAGCGCGAGGTGCCGGGCGCGGTCGAGGTGCTTATAAACGCTCTTTCCCATTACGGCATAGAGTTTGACGAGGGCGCCACCGTGGACGGCGACAGCGGAGCATACGGTCCCTACCGCCAGCGTAGGCGCAGAGACATATACCATGTGTATGCGAAAAAGCTTGTGCTTGAGGGCAAGGCTTACCCATGCTTCTGCACGGAGGAGGAGCTTTCCCGCATGCACGAGGAGCAGGAGGCCGAAAAAGCAAACTTCGGCTACTACGGCAAATGGGCAAAGTGGCGCGACAGACCCCTTGAGGATATAAAAGCCGCACTCGCCGAGGGAAAGCCTTGGGTGCTGCGTTTTCGCTCCGAGGGCTCGATTGAGAATAAAATTAAGGTGACCGACCTTATAAAAGGCACTCTGGAGCTCACCGAAAACGATATTGACCATGTACTGCTGAAATCCGACGGCATCCCCACATATCATTTCGCCCACGCGGTGGACGATCACCTTATGAGAACTACACACGTGGTCCGCGGCGATGAGTGGCTGCCCAGCCTGCCTTTCCATATTCAGCTTTTCGCATCTCTCGGCTGGAAATGCCCCAAGTATATGCATATCGGTCCTCTTATGAAGATGGACGGCGACTCCAAGCGCAAGCTTTCAAAGCGCAAGGACCCCGAGCTGGCGCTGACATATTACAGAGGCGAGGGCTTCCCCACGGAGTCGGTTTACGAATATCTTATGGGCGTTCTTAACTCCAATTTCGAGGACTGGAGAAGGGCAAACCCCGATGCTTCCGTCTCCGATTTCAAGTTCTCGTATAAAAAGATGAACCCCGCGGGCAGCCTTTTTGACTACGCAAAGCTTTGCGACGTTTCCAAAAACGTTATCTCCCGCATGAGCGCCGAGGACGTATACGCAAAAACTCTCGACTGGGCGGATGAGTACGACAGCGAGTTTGCGGCAATACTCAGAAATAACAAAGAGCGCGCTGTGGCGGCGTTCGCGATAGGACGCGGCGGCAAAAAGCCCCGCAAGGATATAACTGTCTGGAAAGACGCCCGCGACTATATCGGCTTTATGTTCAAAGAAGATTTTCGCCGCGTCGATACTCTTGACGAAAAGTTTGACCGCGCCGATGTAAAGGCGGCGCTCACCGAGTTTATCGCGGGATACGATCCCGCCGACGAGCAGCAGGTGTGGTTTGACAAGATAAAGGACGTTGCAAAGAGCATCGGTTACTGCCCCGATATGAAAGAGTACAAGGCAGACCCCGACGCATACCCCGGCAGCGTTGCGGACGTCAGTATGTTCCTGCGCCTTGCCGTAACGGGCAAGCTAAACTCTCCCGATATGTACGAGGTCATGAAGATACTCGGCAGGGAAGAGACCGCTGAAAGAATCAATCATATGGCAGAGGAGCTGTAATATGACAGGAAATTTTATACACGATATAATCGATGAGGAAATAGCGGAGGGTAAGTATTCCTACGGGGATATAATGACCCGTTTTCCTCCGGAGCCCAACGGATATATCCATATCGGCCATGTAAAGGCGCTGTACATCAACTTTTCGACCGCCGAAAAGTACGGCGGAAAGTGCAATCTCCGCTTTGACGATACAAACCCCGCCAAAGAGGATGTTGAGTATGTTGAGGCTATAAAAGACGATATTCGCTGGCTCGGCTTCAACTGGGACAAGTGCTGCTACGGTTCGTCATATTTCGACACGTGCTACGAGCTTGCCGTGAAGCTTATCCGCGACAAAAAGGCGTATGTGTGCGATCTTGATAAGGATCAGATGAGAGAGTACCGCGGCACGCTGACCGAGCCCGGCAAAAACAGCCCGTGGAGAGAGCGCAGCGTTGAGGAGAATCTAGACCTTTTCGAGAGAATGAAAAACGGCGAGTTTGAGGACGGCACCCATACGCTCCGCGCAAAGATAGATATGGCAAGCCCCAACCTCAATATGCGCGACCCCGCCATATACCGCATAAAGCACATAAGCCATCATCAGACGGGTGACAAGTGGTGCATATATCCAATGTACGACTTTGCGCATCCAATTCAGGATGCAATAGAGGGAATAACCCATTCCCTTTGCTCCCTCGAATACGAGGCGCACCGCCCGCTTTATAACTGGGTGGTGAAAAACTGCGGCTTTGAGCACAAGCCCAGACAGATAGAGTTCGCAAGACTCAATCTTACCCATACGGTCATGAGCAAGCGCTGGCTGCGCTCTCTTGTGGAAAACGGACTTGTGGACGGCTGGGACGATCCCAGAATGCCCACTTTGTGCGGTCTCCGCCGCCGCGGATATACGCCCGAGGCGATAAAAGAGTTTCTCAACCGCGCTGGAGTGGCAAAAACAGATTCGCTCATAGATTATGCGCTTCTTGAGTACTGCATACGCGAGCAACTCAACCGCACGGCGCTGCGCCGCATTGCCGTGCTTGACCCCGTAAAGGTCGTTATAGATAATTATCCCGAGGACAAAACCGAGTATTTCGAAGTGCCCAACCACCCCGGAGACGCGGAGCGCGGCGTGCGCAGGATCCCGTTTACCAAAGAGATATGGATAGACAGGGCGGATTTTGCGGCGGTTCCCCCACCGAAGTTCTTCAGAATGAAGCCGGAGGGCGAGGTTCGTCTTATGGGCGCGTATATCGTAAAATGCACGTCGTTTGAAACGGACAGCGACGGCAATGTTACGCTTATACACTGCACGGCTGATATCGAAAGCGGCAACGGCAATCCTACGGACGGCAGAAAGGTCAAGGGCACCATCCACTGGGTAAGCGCGGACAACTGCGACGATATAACGGTAAACCTCTATGACCATCTGTTCACCATTGAGAACACCGGCGATATTCCCGAGGGCAAGACCTTTGCCGACTATATCAACCCCGATTCCGTAAAGACACTTACCGGTGTAAAGGCGGAAAAGGCGCTTGAAGGCTCCGATGACACACATTTCCAGTTTGTACGAACGGGATATTTCGTCAAGGACTCCAAAAATCCCGGAGTATATAACAGAATAGTAACTCTTAAAGACAGCTATAAGCCCGAATAAGAAAAAGGCAGCGCGGTATTTCCTGCGCTGCCTTGATATAAAGAGAAAAACTTGCAGCATTTCGCTGCAAGTTTTTTCTTATTTTTTCATATAACGTCAGCCTGTGACGGTGAGTACGCAGAACGCGCCGCCCGCGCGCGCTGCCTGTACTGCGCGCCGCGCCGCATCTTCCGACTCAAAAAGGGCAAAAACCGTAGAGCCGCTGCCGCTCATCATAGAAAGGGAGGCGCCGCATTCGCTGAATTCGTCGCGTATCCGGCGTGCTTTGGGACAGACGGCAAGCACATTGTCTTCAAAAATATTGAAAGCGCTCTTGTAAAGAGAGCCCATGTCGCCGCGCTCCACAGCGGATACCGCCGCGTCTATATCGCCAAGATCGTCAGAAAGGTGTTCTCCGAAGGCATCATCAAGCATTTTGTATGCTTCGGGTGTTGAAACTCCCTCACCGGCGTTTGCAATAACGCAAAGAGTCTCGGGCAGCACGGGCAGGGGAGTCATGATCTCTCCGCGCCCCGTGCACAGCGCGCAGCCGCCCGAAATGCAGAACGGCACATCGGAGCCGATCTCGGCGCCAAGCCGCAAAAGAGCGGATTGGTCAAGGGGCTCTTTGCAGAGCGCGTTCAAAAGCTTCAGCACGGCTGCGGCGTCTGCGCTGCCGCCCGCAAGCCCGCCCGCGACCGGTATGTTTTTTTCGATATGTATTTCACAGGCGCCGTTGATACCCGTCCTCTCAAAGAACAGTTCGGCGGCACGATATGCGAGGTTGCGGCTGTCAGTCGGCAGCTCGGGATCTGAGCAGAAAAGCTGTATCCCGCCGCCGCTTTTCGTTTCCACAGTCACGGTGTCGGAAAGCCGCACCGTGTGCATAATGCTTTTTATATCGTGAAACGAATCGGGACGCTTTTGCATAACGTCAAGATACAGATTAATTTTCGCGGGTGCGTTGGCAGATGCTTTCATCTCAGTGTACCAGCCTGATAATGGGATTTTTAACAATTTTTACGGAATTTATGGGGCAAAGCTCCTGACAGCAGAAGCAGCGTATACAGCGGTTTTTGTCAATTGCGGCTTTTCTGCCGCGGCGCGTTTCTTTTACGGTTATGGTGTGCACCGGGCAGGAATCGCGGCATTTGCCGCAGCCTATGCAGGTCCTCGAATTGATTTTCGGCCTCGGCTGAAAAAAGCGCGCCGCCCTTCCGCCCATAAACGTAGGCAGCTTTTTGAGAAAAGCCGGATTCTGCGCGTCGGGCAGCTTTATATCCGTGACGGTGCAGTCACCCGCAGTTGTTTCAGGCGCACAGATGATTTTGGGGTCGGGCACGCACAGCCCTCTTTTGAGAGAGCAGCCGACGGTTGTTGCGTTGTCGATGCCGAGCAGCTTTGCCGCAGCGGCGTCAAGGTTGAAGGGTGAGGCGGAGGTGAGGATAAATCCGAAATTACGGGCAGTGCCGCCTGTGGGACCGTTGCCCTCCATGCCCACTACGGCATCGCAGACGGCGATGACTGTCTTTTTAGCACAAAGCATCTGACAAAGATCGCATATCATCTGCGAAAAATCGCCGATCTCGGGAAATCTTGCATGCATTTCAAACTTCTGTACGCCGGGTACCGTGCCGAAAAAGTTTTTAACCGCGCCGCTCATTGCGGTGAGCGAATGCGTTTTCAGCTTCGGCAGATCTATTATAACATCGGCGTCGATGATAGGCTGTATAATGCTGAAAGAGCGGCATTTCACGCCGTCGGGAAAGCTCATCGTTCCGAACTGAGCCGAAGTGTTCAGGCGAAAGCCTTCGGACTGCGCGGCGTCGCGCATACCGCAGCCCCTGTAGTGCTTTTTGATAAGCGGCTCCGTGTACGGACCGCCCCAGCTTTCCGCAAGAACAATATCGCCTGCCCCCATGCTTTTTGCAATGCGTGCGGCAGCCCGAACAACTGAGGGGTCGGTAGTTGCTGCGAACTCCGGCCCCTTGTTCATAACGAGATTTGGCTTCAGCACGACATTTTTGCCTTTGAAAACATCCTCGCCTATGCCCAGCGCCTCAAACTGGCGAAGCAGCAGGGAGTATATTTTGTCGGTATCGTACTCCCCGCACCGGGTCAGCGCCACAGGCGCGGCGGCGAAAGATGCGTCAGCCGATGACATAGTGTGCACCGACGCTTTCCTTGCGGGCAAGGGCAGCGTCAAAGATCATAAGCGCGGTTTCAGCCATATTGCATATTTCGTATGCGTCCTTTTCGGCAAGGTGCATATTTTCGTACTTCTTGCAGAGAGAAAGGATAAAGTCGCGGCCCTTCTGCATACCTGCCACAGTGCGCACGGCGCCCGCGTTTTCGGACATACAGCAGCGGATCGCGTCTCTGTCGGCGGCGATCTCATCGCTGTTGGCAGCGGGTGTAAAGTCGGGCGCGTCGGGCAGAGTAATGGGTCTGTGCGGTCTCTTTGCGGAGTTTATGTGGCGCGCCGCGCGTCTGCCGAACACGAGGCACTCCAGTATGGAGTTGGAGGCAAGGCGGTTTGCGCCGTGTATGCCGGTGCAAGCGGCCTCTCCGCAGGCATAGAGTCCTTCAATATCGGTCATGCCGTCAAGGTTTGTTTTGATGCCGCCCATCATGTAGTGCTGCGCGGGACGAACGGGTATGCTCTGAGTCGGCACGTTTATACCCATCTTGCGGCATTCCTCAAATATGGTGGGGAAGCGGTGGGAGAAGAAATCTTCTGTCATGGAGCTTACGTCAAGGTATACGTTTGTCTCACCGCTGCGCTCGAGTTCGGCAAGGATAAAGCGGGTGACAATATCTCTGGGGGCAAGGTCCTTGAGCTTATGCTTGTCCGCCATAAACGCCACGCCCTCAGAGTTTCTGAGTATTCCGCCCTCTCCGCGTACAGCCTCGGAGATAAGGAACAGACGGTCGCTGTATTCGGGGCAGTAAAGCGTTGTGGGATGGAACTGCACCATCTCCATATTTTTCGCCTTTGCGCCCGCGCGCACCGCGCACGCAATGCCGTCGCCCACGGATGCGCGGGGGTTGGTGGTGAATTTGTAAAGATAACCTATGCCGCCCGTTGCCAGTATTACATTGGGGGCGTGGAGAATGAACTGTTTTCCGTCGCTGCCGCTGACGACCGCGCCGCTGATATGGCCGTCGTCGGAAAGCAGATCAATAAGAAAAGTGTTATAGAATATCTCGATATTGCCCTTTTCCATAACGATGTGGGCAAGCTGCTTTGTGGTCTCACGTCCGGTGGCGTCTCCGCCGCAGTGAACGATACGGCGGCAGGAATGACCGCCCTCGCGGGTGATCATAAGCTCGCCCTCGGGGTTTGTGTCAAAGGGAACGTTGAGAGAAACAAGCTCTGCTATGTTCTCGGGTCCCTCTTCCACAAGCACCTTGACCGCCTCCTCGTCGCAAAGGCCCGCGCCCGCAACGAGAGTGTCCTCGATGTGACCCTCAAACGTGTCGTTGGGGGCGATGACCGAGGCAATACCGCCCTGGGCAAAATATGAGTTGCTTGTTTTAAGGTCGATCTTTGTGACAAGCGCTACTTTGAGCGACGGGTCGATGTGCAGTGCCGAATAAAGCCCCGCGATTCCGCTGCCTATAATAACTACGTCGTAGTCCTTTACCTCCAGCTCTTTCATGGAGCCGCAATACAGATATCTTCTCATAATGAAATACCTCCGGGAATGCCTTATACAAGCTTGAATTTCAAACTGATGTCAAGCGCTTTTACGGAATGGGTAAGCGCGCCGATGGAAATAATATCAACGCCGGTCGCCGCAACTTCTTTAAGATCCCTGTCACCCATGTTGCCGGATGCTTCAAGCACTGCGCGGCCCGAAACGATGTCAACGGCCTTTTTCATGTCGGGGCAGCTCATGTTGTCAAGCATGATGATGTCGGCGCCCGCGGCGAGAGCTTCGTCAAGCTCTTCAAAATTCTCCACTTCGACCTCTATTTTCAGCGTGTGGGGAACCGATGCGCGGGCAGCTTTTATTGCCGCGGTGATGCCGCCTGCAGCCACTATGTGGTTGTCCTTTATAAGAACGCCGTCGGAAAGATTGAAACGGTGGTTTGTGCCGCCGCCCACGCGCACCGCCAGCTTCTCAAGATAGCGAAGCCCGGGGGTGGTCTTGCGGGTGTCGGTGATCTTTGCCTTGTAGCCCGCAACCTCTTTGACCGCGCGGCTCGTTGCCGTTGCGACAGCGGACATATGCTGAAGCAGGTTCAGCCCCACTCTCTCGCCTGTCAGAACGCTTCTCGCGTTTCCGCATACCTCCGCGAGAACGTCTCCGCGCTTAAAGCTCTGTCCCTCCTCAAAGTGAACGTCAAGCTTTATGTCGGGGTCGAGCTCGTCGAACACGGCGCGCACAACGGGCATTCCGCAAAGAACGCCGTCCTCTTTCGCAATATATCTGCCTTGGGCGCAGGCGTCTTCGGGAATAGTTGCAACGGTCGTAACGTCGCCGTTGCCGCAATCCTCCTCAAGGGCGCTTTTTATTAGCTGCGAAACGGCAGGAACTGAAGTTATTTTCATATGCTTCACCTTTCGTGACAAATTTGCCTATACTTATTCCAGTGTAGCATACTTTTTGCCGCAATGCAAGGAAAAATCGCAAATATTAACATAAAAGCGCATGAGATACATACGGTTGACAAAGCTTTGCCGCGGAGTTATAATATGGCATAAGAAAAACACCGCATGGATCGGTATTTTTTGAGGTGTAAATATGAAAAAACTATTGTTTCTCATAAATCCCGTGTCGGGAAAAATGGCGCTCCGCGACGACCTTATGGCGGTCATCGAGGTGTTCTCAAAGGCCGACTACGATATAAACGTGTACCTTACCAAAAGCGAAGACGATATGAAAGAGCAGGTCGTCTCCCGCGGCGCGGATTTTGACCTTGTTGTCTGCTGCGGCGGCGACGGGACTCTCAATATGGTCGTCGGCACGGTGTATGAGCATCATGTCGATACGACCGTAGGCTACATTCCAGGCGGCACCACAAACGATTTTGCGAACACCCGCCATATTGACACATATGTTGTCGGCGCTGCAAAGCAGATATGCGAGGGCATGGTGAGAGATATCGATCTCGGCGTTCTGAACGGTCATCCCTTTGTGTACGTTGCGGCGTTCGGCATGTTCTCCGAGCTGTCGTATCTTACCACAAGAGAAATGAAGCAGAACATGGGATACGCCGCGTATGTTATGGGCGGCATAAAGTCTCTGGCAAAGTCAAAGCCCTATAAGCTGAAAGTCGAGTATGACGGCAGAGTCATAGAGGACGATTTCATATACGGCATGGTCTCGAACTCGCGTCGCGTGGGCGGCATGGAAATGCCCATTATGAAAAATGTGCTGTTTGACGACGGCGAAATGGAGATAACTCTTGTTCGCCATCCCAAGAATCCCGCGGATACGCAAAAGCTCATCAACTGCCTTGTAACGCAGATCGCGGATTACAATACTGTGTACGTTTTCAAGGCTTCCGAGGTGAAGATAAGCTGCGAGGACGAGATCCCGTGGACGGTTGACGGAGAGTTCGGCGGAGCATACAAATCTGCAGAAATTGTCGTTGTTCCGGCAGCAGTCAAAATGATGTTCTGATATGTCCGTCATGCTTTTGCATAATGCGACAGCGAAAAACAGTATAATTCAGTTATCAATTTAATAAAAAAGGAGATAATACCATGGAAAAGACTATTTGCAAGTATGTTTACAGCACAGAAAAATCGCAGGTCGTCAAAAAGTATACAGAAGGCGCCTTCGGCGATGCCGACGGCTATGAGGAGACCCTTTATGTAACCGAGGACGGCAAGTATTTTCTGTACGTTAACGGCGGCGCCGAGTCCGTACATCCCGCTGAGGATATAAAGCGTATGTCCAAGGCAAAGGCAGAGGAGTGGCTTGGGAGCCGCAAATAATTTTCATGCCTGAGACTAACGAGGAGAGGCAAATGACAAACAAAGAAAAAATCGCAAAGCTGTATGAATTTCTCGACGAGGCTGACGTTTACGGAAGAGCTATAGGAAAAATAGATTTCGATATGCAGACGGTCGCGCCCGAGGAGGGGCTGGACAGAGCGGGCGAGGACGAGGCTTTCCTTTCCAAAAAGCATTTTGAGATTACCCATTCCGATGAGTTTTCATCCCTTGTGTGCGGGCTGCACGACGACCCGTCGGGACTTTCAGAGCTTGAGAACAAGGTCGTAGACAAGCTGTACGACGAATGGAAGAAAGAGAAAAATCTCAGTGAGGAGTTTGTATATAAATACACTCTCGCTTCAAACAAGGCGTTTTCAAAATGGCTGAGCGCCAAAAAGAAAAACGACTTTTCGATTTTCAGAGACAGCTTCGAAGAGGTCATAAAGCTTACGCGCGAGATGATAGAGGTACGCGACGAAAAAAGCGCGACGGTCTACGACACGCTGCTTGACGATACCGAAAGGGGCGGAAGCATAAGTCAGCTTGACAGCTTTTTTGAAAGCCTTAAAGAGCGCATAATCCCCCTGGTGGAACGCATCGTAAAGGACGGCAAGCCCATCCGCGAGGACTTTATGTCCAGAAAGTGCCCGGTCGCACTCCAGTCGGAGTTTTCGCGCCGGCTTCTCAAAGCAGAGGGACTGCGTTCCGAGGCGTTGGTGCTTTCCGAATCGGAGCATCCGTTTACGACAAATTTCGGCATTCACGATGTGAGAGTTACCACTCATTATTATGAGGATAACTTCATCTCAAATATTTTCACGACAATGCATGAGGGCGGACATGCTCTGCTCATGCAGAACGAGCCGGAGGAGTTTGAGAAAAATCATGTATCCGACAGCGTTACAAACGGCATGCACGAGTGCATCTCACGTTTCTATGAGAACATCATAGGCAGAAGCGAGGAATTTATCCACTTTATCTACCCGCAGCTTCTGGAGATAACCGGAGATACCTTTGCCGATATTTCGGAGAGGGAGCTGTATGAGGCGGTGAACGCCGTTCATCCGAGCCTTATCAGAACGGAGTCCGACGAGCTTACCTACTGCCTGCACATAATAATCCGCTACGAGATCGAAAAGGCGTTCGTTAACGGAGATATAACCGTAGACGAGGTCCCTGCGCTCTGGAACAAAAAGTATAAGGAATATCTCGACGTTGACGTGCCCGACGATGCAAGCGGCTGCCTGCAGGATGTGCACTGGACGGGCGGTTACGGATATTTCCCGTCATACGCCCTCGGCAACGCATACGGTGCGCAGATCCTTGAGACGATGAAAAAGGATATTGACGTTTTTGCGCTGGTGCGCGAAGGCCGCCTTGACGAGATCGCGCAGTGGCTCATAAAGAATGTGTTCAGCATTGCGTCGATAACCACGCCGGATGAATGGATCCGCAGGATCACGGGCGAGAGCCTTGATCCGAAATACTACCTTGACTATATGGAAAAGAAGTTCGGCGCGCTGTACTGCCTTGACTGAAAAGCGCGCTGCCCGAAAAGCCCGACCGCAAACGCGGTCGGGCTTTTCGGTTCGATATTTTTGCTGTCGGAGTTTAATAATGCGACATAGGCGTTTCGGTTTCCGTTCGGATATACGTAAATACAGTGCAAAGGTTGGTGCTTTTACAGTTTTATAAGCATCATAAGTGTTCCGGCAACAATAAGCACAAGTCCCGCGGCGGCTTTCTTGGAAAGACGCTCTTTGAACACGATGGCGGAGAAGGCAATGGAAACAAGAATACTCAGCTTGTCAATGGGAACGACAACGCTCGCAAGTCCGTCCTGCAGCGCTTTGTAGTAGCACAGCCACGAGCCGCCCGTCGCAATGCCCGAAAGACAGATGAACAACAGCTCTTTTTTCGGTATACTTTTCAGTGTGTGCTGCTTTCCCTTTATAAAGACGATGAGCCACGCCATTATAAGCACCACCCCCGTGCGTATGGCGGTGCCGAGATTTGACTCGACTCCTTCAATACCGATCTTACCGAGAATGGATGTAAGGCTTGCAAACACGGCGGAGAGCACTGCGTATATGAGCCAGCTTTTCTTTTCTTTCTTTTCGCCGTCCGCCGCCTTTTTTTCTATCATCAGAAACGTGCCTGCGCATATAAGCACGATCGCCGCGCCTTTCAGCCATATGATCTTCTCACCGAGAAATATGAGCGCAAGCAGTATGGTAAGGATCGTTGACGATTTGTCGATGGGCACGACCTTGTTGACATCTCCCAGCTGAAGCGCGCGGAAATAGCACAGCCACGACGCGCCCGTGGCAAGACCCGACAGCACAAGAAATATCCATGTTTTTGCGCCGAGGTTCGTTATTGTCGGCGCCGAGCCCGCAATGAGCACCATTATCCATGAAAATATCAGCACTACAAATGTGCGGATCGCCGTCGCCGCGTCGGAATCGGTTTTTCTTATCCCGCATTTGGCGAGGATCGAGGTAAGCCCGGCAAACAGCGCCGAGCCGAACGCAAATACTACCCACATATCAATTGCCTTTCTTTACTGTTATACGCAACCGCTTTGAGTAGGTTGGAGGTAAGTTTTCGGCTATATTATACGCCCGCGCGCGGCAAGTCAATATGTGCCGCATACGGGCGAAAAAGAGTGTTCCGGCGGCGGAGCGTATATGATCGCAAAGAAAAGAAGTCATACCCCGACGGGGTATGACTTCTTGTAAAAGAGAACTATCTGTATGAATTATTCCGTGTGAAAGCCGCAATAATGCTCTCTATACCGAACAGCACCAAATATACCGCAACAAGATAGCTTACGGCGCGCAGTGTCACAAACGAGAAAAGCGGGCTGAAAAACATCAAAAAGCCGAGACACAGCCCCCATATATTGAGCACGAGCGAAATGTAGTAGCATACGGGATTGTTCATAAGCTTCCAAACGTTCAGACGCGTCAGCTCGGATATGCAGTGCGCGATGAACCATATGGGCAAAAGCACGGTCAGCGCCCATTTGCCGATGTTGGGGTCGGCGATAAGCATCGTGCCGCACATAACGCTTATGATGCCCGTGATAAGAGAGAGCGTCGGACCAAATCCCATAAAACGGGCAAGCCGCGCATACACTACTATGTCATATATGCCCATCGCGATCGCTATGATGCCGTAGATAACGACCGCGCCAGTCAGCACGCTGTCGGGACGGACAAATGTGAAAACGCCAAGCAAAACAAGCAGAATGCCGACGGCAAGATCAGCCCATCCGAAGCCGTTATTTTTCTTCATTTGACACTACCGTCCTTTCCGCCGAGTATTGACATAAACTCGTCGCCGGTGATAGTCTCCTTTTCGTAGAGGTAGGCTGCCAGTTCGTCAAGCTTTGCACGGTGATCTTCGAGCAGCTTGCGTGCCTTTTCATGCTGCACTTTAACTGTCTCAACGACCTTTTTGTCAATTTCTTTCTGTGTATCCGCCGAGCAGGAGAGGGAAGTGTCGCCGCCGAGATACTGGTTGGTGACAGTCTCCATGGCGACCATGTCGAATTCATCCGTCATGCCGTAGCGGGTGATCATTGCCCGCGCAAGCTTTGTCGCCTGCTCAATATCGTTTGAGGCACCTGTGGTGATCTGTCCGAAAACGACCTCCTCGGCAGCGCGTCCGCCCGCAAGAGTCGCTATTTTGTTTTCAAGCTCCTCCTTTGTCATAAGGACCTTGTCGTTCTGCTCCACCTGCATGGTGTAGCCAAGAGCGCCGGAGGTGCGGGGGATGATGGTTATCTTCTGCACGGGCGCGGAATCTGTCTGCAAAGCGGCTACAAGCGCGTGACCTATCTCGTGGTATGCCACGACCTTCTTTTCGGCGTCGGTCATGATGGCGTTTTTCTTCTGATAGCCTGCAATGACAACTTCGATGCTTTCTTCAAGATCAGCCTGCTCCACAACGCTGCGTCCGCTTCTCACGGCGCGAAGGGCTGCTTCGTTTATGATGTTGGCAAGCTCAGCGCCGGAGGTGCCGGCTGCCATGCGGGCAATGGTATGGAAGTTTACGTTGTCCGCGACCTTGATCTTCTTTGCGTGCACCTTGAGAATTGCTTCACGTCCGGCAAGATCCGGCAGCTCAACGGGAACTCTGCGGTCGAAACGTCCGGGACGCGTCAGCGCGGGGTCAAGGGATTCGGGGCGGTTTGTTGCCGCCAGAATAATTACGCCGCCGGCGCCCTCAAAGCCGTCCATTTCCGTAAGCAGCTGGTTGAGTGTCTGTTCGCGCTCATCGTTGCCGCCGAGCTGACCGTCGCGCTTTTTGCCGATAGCGTCGATCTCGTCTATAAATACGATACAGGGTGCTTTTTCCTTTGCCTGCCTGAACAGATCGCGAACCTTTGACGCGCCCATGCCGACAAACATTTCAACGAATTCCGAGCCGGACATGGAGAAAAACGGCACGCCCGCCTCGCCCGCGACAGCTTTTGCGAGCATGGTCTTACCCGTACCGGGAGGGCCTACAAGCAGCACGCCATTGGGCATCGTTGCGCCTATGTCGGAATATTTCTTGGGATTGTGCAGGTAGTCGACGATCTCCGCAAGGTTTTCCTTTGCCTCGTCCTCACCGGCAACATCCGCAAAGCGTATGCCGTCGCTTGAGGGAACGTATACCTTTGCGTTGCTCTTTCCCATGCCGAACGCCATGGCGTTGGGTCCGCCCGCCTGGGACGATATCTTCTTTGCCAGATACTGACCCAGCAGAACAAATATGAGTATAGGCAAAATAAAGGACAGGAAAAAGCTCAGCAGCGGGGAAGTGCCCTTTTCAATGTTCCTTGTGAATGTCGCGCCGCAGTTGTAGAGACGCTCCGTAAGCGTGGGGTCGTCCATTTCTCCGGTCTTGTATATCTGCTTGTTGTCCTTGTCGGTGAAAACTATCTCGGAATCGCTGACTTCAACATTGCCGATGTCCTTGTCCTCGATCATTTTCATGAACGTGCCGTAGTCCACCTCTTTGACCTTTGCGTTGGCGATCAGAGGCGAGACGACCATGTTGAACACCAGAATTATCAGAAGAACGATGCCGTAATAGAATATCAGCGGCTTTTTAGGCGATTTTACTTCTTTCATTTGATTTTGCTCCTTACCTAAAAAGGATTTTATATGATTATAGTAACACAAATGATTTAAAAATGCAATTTCCGCGAAAAAACCGTTATTTTTGTCCCACCGTGAAAAAAATCGCGGAGGCAGAAAGATTTTACTTTCGCCTCCGCAATGGGTGAGTTACATTGTGCGGCGCTTTCTCCGGTGATGGAGAAACAATAATTGCCTGTATTCGTCAATTTAATCTTTGTCTGTATAAGGAGAGCTTTCAAAACCGCTGTTTTGCAATTTTGCAACAAATTTGTCCAGCACTGTCTTGCACGTTTTGATAAACCAACTAAATTTGCCGAAGTGTTTTACCAGCCGCGGACTCAAAGCATAATACACTTATATGAATGCTCTGCCGACGCGTCTGTTTGCAAGGACATTGTCACGGTACCTCCGCAGAACCCATACTTCCGGGCAGTTATAAGAGCCGTATACACATGTAGCAACGTAGCAGCCCTTTTTGCTTTTCGATGAAAGCCGGGAATTGTCGGCATCCTGCTGCCGTATTGTTGCCTTGTCAAAATGGTGCACTCGTGGGACAGGAAACTTCTCTAATGTTTCAAAAATGCGCTTTTTTATGTATTCTGGGTTTACGCCGTATGAGGTCCAAAGACTGATTATGGGGATTCCCGCTTCTTCACAAATATTCTGAATCTTTTTATCACGCTCTTTTCGCTCGTTTGTCAGATGAGTCTGGTCATTAATTTCTATAATAAACTTCGGCGTGTATTCGGCGTCGGTGATCAGAAAGTCTACATTTCTGAATAATTCATTATGGTATCTTGAATCGTCGGTTCTGTCTATAAATGCAGCCAAGTTTACCTGCGGAAAAACGAAATACCCGTTGGGGACAGATGATCTGATTGCATTATAAAACTCTTGTTCGTTAACGCTGATGAGTGTTTTCTTGACGTTGTATAAATAGTCTTCCGTATCTGCAGAAATAAAATGCGTGGGGCAAGGCGTATATATGAGATGCCAACTGCCGCATTTTTCACATTTTATTACTTCGCCTTTTTCCTTTTTAACGTTACAGACATGGCAAAGCGGATATTTTCCGCTCTGCGCACCGCAGACTTTGCATTTCATAAGTCTACTCCTTACACCGCAAAAATATTTTCACGATTATGGTAACACAAATAACTTAAAAATGCAAATTCTGCGAAAAACAAACATTTTCTTATTGTTCATCGTCTGTTGACTTGAGCTTGTCACGAATCTCTGTTTCTTTCGGTTTTCTATGCTCTTATTCCTTGCCTCCTGATGTGGTCGTAAAAATGCGATTTTTTCAAAAGTGGCGGTAGAATTCGTAAATAAGCATAAAAATGACCGAAAGCGGAGAACAAAATCTGCTTTCGGTCAAAATTTGGTCGAAGTGACAGGACTCGAACCTGCAGCATCTTGCTCCCAAACGGACATATGAAGGCAATTTCCGCTAAAAATAGCTTTTTCTGCCCCTTTCCGCTCGGAAAACCGCGCTCTTCGGCACTCTTATCTCCACTGTTTCCGTGTGCTCCGAAACGGTAGGTGGTCTGTTATGTGGTCAACAGCAATTTCCGCAGAATAATACACACTACACGCCTCTCACTCTCACGCGAGAGGCGATTGCTTTTTATACGGTTATTATAACTCTGAACAACCCCTGATTCAAGTCAAAATTTGCACCGCAGTAGACAAAGAAAAAGGGCGACGGACAAAATGCCACTTGGCTTTTTCGGCAGATTTTCAAAAACAATAAAATCTGCCGAAAATTTGTTGACAGACTCCTCGATTTCGGCTATAATAATAGCGTAGTTAAAATTAGCCGAATTATATGGATAGGTGATACAAATGAAATATATCAGCCGACATATAGAAGAACAAATCTTAAAACTGAGCCAGTCTTACTCAGCTATTCTCTTGACCGGTCCGCGGCAGGCAGGCAAAACAACCATGCTGCGCTCTCTGGCTCAGAAAGAAAACATCGGCCGTGAATATGTGACCCTTGATGATCTGACGGTACGCGACATGGCCAAAAATGACCCGGCATTGTTTTTACAGCTTCATAAGCCGCCGGTACTTATCGATGAGGTGCAATATGCTCCGGAGCTGTTTACCTATATCAAAATCCATATCGATGAATATCACAATCCCGGCGATTTCTGGATGACCGGCTCGCAGATTTTCCGCCTCATGCGGGGCGTGCAAGAATCCTTAGCAGGCCGTGTGGCACTTCTGCACATGTCCCCCATGTCGCAGCGGGAAATCATCGGCGCTCCCTGCGTGCCCTTTACGACAGATATGGATCGATTGCTAGCAGAGCGCGATCAATTTCAGCCCGTAACCACGCCGGAGCTGTTCGCCCGCCTGTGGCTTGGCTCCATGCCGGGGCTCATCAGCGGACAGTCGCCTGACCGAAATATTTTCTATTCGTCTTATCTTTCCACTTATGTGGAGCGGGATGTCCGGGAACTTTCCGGCAGTGTGGATGCGCTGAAATTCAATCGTTTCGTCACAGCTGTTGCTGCCCGCTGCTCGCAACTTCTAAACTACAAAGCACTGGCCGATGATGCGGATATTGATATGCCTACGGCGAAGAACTGGGTCAACATTTTGGAAACGTTGGGGATCATCTTCCTGCTACACCCCTATTCCAATAACGTCCTCAAACGTACCATCAAGACGCCGAAAGTGTATTTCTATGATACCGGTTTGGTTTGTTATCTGACCCGATGGTCCTCTCCGGAGGTGGCCGAAAGCGGCGCCATGAGTGGCGCACTGTTGGAAAACTTCACCGTGTCGGAAATTATGAAAAGCTATCAGAATGCGGGATTGGAACCGTATCTCTACTTCTACCGCGACCGAGATGCTAAAGAGATCGACGTCATTCTGGAAGGCGATGGGAAGCTCTGTCCATTGGAGATCAAAAAGACCGCTACGCCCGATAAGCGTCTGACCCGTGTTTTTAGCGTGATGGATAGGAGTCCCCTCCAGCTCGGCACCGGCGCTATCCTCTGCATGACGGAGCAGTTCGGAGCGTTTGATAGAGACAATCTGATTGTGCCGATTTGGATGATATAAAACGCGATTGTTCGTTTTTTGGGCAAATCATGGCTCACTATACCCATATTGATCATAAAAAAGACAGACGTTGCCTTTTATGATAGTTGAAAAGGAATGTGTCCCTTATGCGAAAGAAAATCTCAATCTTTTCGTTCTTTTCAGGAGTTGGCATATTAGATCTAGCTTTCGAAAAGAACGGTTATAATATTGTGTTTGTGAATGAGTATGATACCGATTTTATGCAAGCATACCAATATGCTCGTCAGCAAATACGTATAAAGGCACCGATTTATGGTTACCACAATGATAGTGCAGAGAAATACACCAAGCGACGAGGAAAGAAAAAACTCATTCAGCTAATTGAGCGAGAACACAATAAAGGAAACTTAGTTGGTTTTATTGGAGGACCTCCTTGCCCGGATTTTTCTGTTGCTGGTAAAAACGCAGGAGCAACAGGACAAAACGGAAGATTAACGAAAACTTACTTTGATATCATTTGTCGCTGCAAACCGGATTTTTTCCTCTTTGAAAACGTTAAAGGCCTTGTAAGAACAGAGAAGCACCGCACTTTTTACAATGAAATGAAGCTGAAAGTTGTGGCAAATAATTATATGATTGACGATACCATAGCTAATTCATTAGCGTATGGTGTCCCTCAATTCAGAGAACGAGTTTTTTTGATAGGGATTAATAAAAATATCTGTGCAAATCAAATGCTCACCCTGTCATTTGATTGGACGCGGCACAGTTTGTTTGATATTGATAACATACTATCAAGAAAATGGCCAACAATAAGTCCTTTTGCTGTAGATAAACCATTGGCGTTTTCTTTTTCGGGAATTCCTAAAAAACTTACTGTTGAGCATTGGTTTGAAAAAAATGATGTAATTCATCATGCAAACCGAGATGATATCTTTGCGGTAAAAACAGGAAAGGGAAAAATATCTACAATATGCGAAGGTGACACTAGAGGAAAGTCTTTTAAACGATTACATCGATGGAGATATTCACCAACTGCTGCATACGGTCACAACGAAGTCCATCTGCACCCTTATAAAGAAAGGCGCCTCTCAGTCGCTGAAGCAATGGCTGTTCAATCACTACCGAAAAACTTTGTTGTTTTACCAAGACTTTCTCTGTCTAAGAAATTCAAAATGATTGGAAATGGCGTTCCTTATTTGATGGCTGCTGCATTAGCAAAAACCCTAAAAGAAACTCTTGAGAAAATACAGGAGGAAAGCAATGAAAAAAATTGTAATTGATTCACGTGTTATTAAACATCTTGGACGAGATTTAATTACCTCTCCCGAAGTTGCTGTAATAGAACTTGTAAAAAATGCGATTGATGCTAAGGCTAAAAAAATCAATTTACGTATTTTCAATGGTTTTTTACCGTCTGACTTACCCAACATTTCTGAAATTGCAAACATTCCCATGGACTACTTGAAAATGCCGCTTCTCCTTGTTGAAGATGATGGAATTGGTATGACAGACCAAGTTATTGATGATGGATTTTTAAGAATTGCTACAAATATTAAGTCAAGCGAAAGTAACTCCCTCGGACAGAAAGGTATTGGTCGGCTTGCGACACAACGCCTTGGATCTGCCTTGCTTGTTGAAACATCTTCTTCAGAGGAAAGTCATACCTCTTATGTTTATATTGATTGGGATGCTGTAATTAATGGAGCCAAAGAGGTTCCAAGCTTTGAAGGGAACGCAACTAATCATCATACTCGTCTTTGGATTTTTGGAATTGATTTGGAAGATTTTATTGATAATGCCGTTCAGTTTCAGCAACTGACTCTCGATGGTATTAGTCGTTCAGAATCATCGGTACAAATTAATAGAGATCTTAAATCGGCTCTTAATTTTTTGATTTCCCCATTTAATATCAATGATTGTTCACCTGAGATCAACTTCTATTTTGATAATCACAAGGTTGATATTACCTTTCCGTACGAAACACTTAAGTTGGCAGAATCTGTTCATTGTTTTCATTTTGAGCAAAGTAATGGTGATGTATTAAACTATGGACTATCTATCAATCCGTGGTTTATCGAGCGTGTTCACCGTGCACTTGTTAAAGCAGAAGCTTTCAAACGACTTAAAAAATCTCATCAATACTATGCAAATTTACTTCAAAAGAATTCCAAACGCATAAACAATGTTCTTACTGAATCACTTTCAAAAGACGAACTGCTTGAATATTTTTATCGTACAATGAGTGACTTTTATACAACAAGTGACTCACCTGGAAAAAAAGAGATTTTTGAAAGCTTTATTCGGCAAAAAGCAGTTGAGACTTTTGATGAACTATCCAAAATTTCTCCTATTGACGGTTCGATATATAGTTTTAAACAGGGAGCTGCAATTGGAGATAAAATAATTATAGATTCTGCATTCGAATTAAACTATACCAACTATCGTTATTCCCTGAGCGATTTAAAACGCTTCCTTGAAGATTATAACGGAGTAAAGCTATATCGCGGTATTTATCGAATAGGTTTCTTAGGAGATAAAGAAAGTGATTGGATTAAGCTGCAACAGTTCAGGACAAAAGGTCAACAGTGGTATCGCTTTGATTTAGGCAATACTGTAGGTTATGTTTCTCTTTCGGATGAGTCTCAGAATAACATTCAGGAAATCAGTTCTAGATTGGATATTAGTGAAAACAAAACATCTGATGCATTTAAAATGTTGATTAATATAATATTCAATCATCTGTTCTATGATCTTAACAGAAAAGCAAATGATATTATCAAGGTTCTTTTGTGTGAAGAAGATTTGTTAGGCGAGAATCTATCAAAAAGAGTAAAAAAGAATGATGCGGATTTGAAAGAAATGATTCGCAGAAATGCACGCATGCAAAAGGCATTGCAAGAGGTTTCACGACATATAGACCAGGGCAAAAAGATTGATGGGACCGACCAAGTTACGTTATCAGAAAAAAGTTTTGCATTTGTATCAAACACCCTAAAATCACTTGAAAGTGATATTAGGGCAGATTCCTCCGTGCAAGAAAAAACGGCAATTCTACTTTCAGAAGCAGATGCGCAATTAAAAGCGATAGAAGTCGAATCTTATAATAACTATAAGCTTATGGCAAATGGGCTTATTACAGAAACAATAACTCATGAACTTCATTCGCTAAGTAAAACGGGAATCTCTCCAAAAACGGAGGAGCACTTTGATGTTTTGAAGGACTACTTTGTGCGTAGTGGCGATGTGCCAACCTATAATCATCATATTGTCCCTATTCACAATAGCTATACAAATATTGCAGACAAACTTGATCAAGTAGGAGACCTGTATTCTTTTCTGGAAACAACATTTATTAGAAAAGGCACTATTGACGAATTTGTCCATCAAAACATTCAATCTATTATAGGTGGAATTAAAGAAAACCTAAAAGAGACAATTGCAAAAAATGATATTTCTATTGATTGTAGAACGGGAGCCTTGTCATGGTTTGTTCCTAGAGGTGTCCTTTTGCATATCTTCTATAACCTCATCAACAATTCCCTGTATTGGATAGATGTTCGAAGAAAGAGGGCTCAGAGTGATCCTTATTATGCCTTGCAGAAAAATGATGCGATTGTAATCGAGGAACATGGCATAGATGGAGTTATTGTCTCTGATACAGGTACAGGTGTTTCCGCAAATATGGAAGACATTTTATTCGAGCCATTACAATCTGGAAAGCCATTTTCCGAGGGCCGCGGAATGGGACTTTATATTGTTAGAAAGCTACTGAACTCATTTGGCGGAGAAATAGAATTGCTCGAAGACAGAAATCAGTATGGAAATCGATATAAATTCTTGCTGGTAAACAATACTTCGGAGGAATTATAATGAGCTATAGAGAGTTATTTTCTTCAATCAACTGTCAACGTGTCGTGTTTTTTGAGGATGATTTCAGCCAAATGGATTATAAAAAAGAAAAAGCATTTTATGATATAACTCGCATGGACTTAGCTGATAGAGAACTATACCTTACGGAAATAGATAAGCTTTCCGCTGACCTGGCCAATAGAATCCGAAACTTCTTGGAAACATTCGACCAATGTTTCGATAGCATTACAAGTTGGAATGATCACGTTATATTTGGGGATATCACATCTGCTTTTTCCATAATAGAAAATATTTATCCGGAACTAAAAGACAAAATTGTACAACTATATTCAGAGATCGACGAAGAATGGATTTTATCAGCATATTATGCTGGAGAAAAATATGGAATTGGCGTCACTCATCCTTCGCAGTTTGATTCACTGTTTAATGATTATATTATTTTTGAAAATCGTACCAAACCCATTCGAGTATATACTACTTATTCCGCTGAAACACAGTGTCAGTTTCAATCCGATATTGATATAGCCACCAATCAACAGAGTGTTGTTTGCATTATTGACAATCAATTAAGCGGAACTAATCGTGCGAAAGAAATAATTGAATCCGTCGAGAAAGCAAACACTGCTGGCCGAAAGAATATTGTAGGAAGCGTGTTTTCGTCACGAGAGAGTTTTGAAGTCATTAGCGATACAGTTTACTTTGAGTTTACGCCTAAAGAGAACGCTGAAAGCCTCGAAACAGCCATTGCAAAAAGCGCATACAATTACTTCATTTATGAGCTGAAAGTGAATACTCTTGGCAAACTTGAAAGTGCATTTGATGCTGCTTTAAAAAACAAAGGGATTGCTTTTTACTTGGCTAGAAAAGCTCAAATAGAGGGAGAATCTGAATATCACATAATCAATGATTGGATCAAGCTCCTATCAACGGCTTCGCAGTCCGATTCAGAAGTAATAAAGCATTTAATTGCACTGTCTCGGGTTATAAACAGTCTTGAGGATTCTAGTGAATCACAAGATACTTTTTTGCAGGACCTTAATACATTAGAGGCATTTGACTATTCTATAAACAAGTTTTATTTGCCTGTTGCGGCAGGTGACGTCTTCACAGATGGCGCAGGTAACTGGTATGTACTTATTGGGCAGGACTGCGACATGGCTCGTAGACCAAACAAAAGTCCAAGAAATGCACTTTCGGAGCTGTTGCCAGCAAAAACATTAATGCAAACTAGCTTTAACAAGTGGGCCAGCAATCTAAAAACGGCAGAAATTTTCAATTTTAGAAAAGATTTGTCAAAAGAAAGCGAGATTCTTCAGATCGATTATCAGCATCGAGTATACATAGCAAATGAGATAATCAATCTTTGTGCTTTCAATCAAGATGGTCAATGTAGGATATCTCTTTTAAGCGATCCGGACTCTACTCAACAACGGTTGATGCCGAAATATATGATAGAATATTATAGAAAATTACAAGCTTTCTTTAATTCAATCAAGACATTAAGAAATAAAGCTAAAGAAGCATTTAATTTTATTAATGAAAATGAGTTTGCCCCCGGTTGATTTCGTTAAGCGATTTTGAAATAGATAGTGATACTCCTACTTTCAAATTCCGGCGAGTTTGCCGTCTGACACATACTTATGTATTTTACCTATATAAGCTCTATTTAGAATATCGTGGACGTCAACCTTTTCAGACGATTAATCTTGTTCGTCGTGAAGATATAACATTCCCGGTTAAGTTTAACCAAACTACGTTGGAAGGTGTTTATGCCCATATTCAATGTATTCCGAATCCGGATAAGAGAAATAGGGGAAAATGGTGTTGGATTATTGAAAAAAGAGAACTTTATCGAATTGCTAAAGCACTTGGAATTGGTTTACCTTTGGTGTCTACAGATGAATTAATTATCGAAACTGAAACAGAAGAATTACAGCTGTCGGACAACAAAAGGCTTCAGATAAAGAAAGCGGAAAAATATATTAGTTTGTCCGTTATTTAAAATTATAGTATTAAATTTGAGGTAGTGATTATGTCCGACAAGCATATCATAGACGCAATGTGGGATGATTCTCCCGTTGATGTATCCACCGAAGTAAATTTTATCTGGTCCATCGCAAACAAACTGCGCGGACCGTACCGTAGCGACAAATATAAGGATGTCATTATTCCAATGACGATTATCCGCCGCTTTGAGTGTGCGCTTGCGCCCACCAAGCAGAAGGTTGTCGACCAGTTCAAAGCAAACCCGAATTTCCCGGCAAAGGCGATGTACCGTATTTCCGGCTTCCAGTTTTATAACACCAGTGAGTTTGACCTTGCAGAACTTGTAAATGACGCAGACCATATTGCCGCCAATTTCAAGAGTTATCTGCAGGGTTTCTCTGCAAACGTGCTGGAAATTCTGATGTCCAAGGAGCGCGGTCTGAACTTCGGTGAAGAAATTGACAAGATGGATAAGAATAACCGTCTGCTTTCCGTCATCAAGGCGTTCTCCGAGCTTGATCTCAATCCTCGCACCATCGACAATGTGAAGATGGGATACATTTTTGAGGAACTGATCCGTAAGTTTTCTGAAAACGCCGAGGCAGGTGATCACTACACTGGGCGCGACATTATCAAGCTGATGGTCAATATTCTGCTTGCCGAAGGCTGCGATGATATCTTTGACGATGGCAAGGTCATCACCATATTGGATCAGGCCTGCGGAACGGGCGGTATGCTCTCCACCGGCTATAATTTCATCAAGCGTTATAATCCTTCTGCGGATGTGCGCCTGTTTGGTCAGGAGATCAACCCAGAATCTTACGCTATGTGCCTTGCCGAAATGCTCATCAAGGGACAGAATGCCGAAAATATCTGCTATCAGGACACCATGAAAGCCGACCGTTTCAAGTCCACCAAAATGCGCTTTGTGCTTGAAAATCCGCCGTTCGGTACTGCATGGGGCGGTAAAGATGCCGCCGAAGGCGTTGAGGATGCCGTCAATGCAGAGTATCAGAAAGGCTTTGACGGTCGCTGGGGCGCAGGGTTGCCCGGCTCTGGCGATATGCAGATGCTGTTTTTGCAGTCTGCCATCGACAAAATGGACGATAACTTTGGCCGTGCCGCTATCATCGAAAACGGCAGTCCGCTGTTCTCCGGCGGGACTGCATCCGGCGAGAGCCAGATCCGCCGTTGGATGCTGGAAAACGATCTGATCGAAGCCATCATTGCGCTGCCTACAGACCTGTTTTATAACACCGGCATCGCTACATACATTTGGGTTCTCTCCAAGAATAAGCGTCCGGAACGCAAGGGGAAAATTCAGCTGATCGACGCATCTACTTTCTTCAAAAAGCTGCGTAAAGCCCTTGGCGATAAGAAAAATGAGATCTCACCCGAAGACCGCAGTGCTGTAACGCAGCTCTATGCGGATTTTGCAGAAAACGAATATTGCAAAATCTATCGGAACGAGGAGTTCATTTATCGTGAGTACACGGTGATGCAGCCCCTTCAGCGTAGCTATGCCATTACGGCGGAGCGGATTCAGGCGATGGTGGGTAAAGGCGCACTTGACAGCCTCTACAACGAAGTGAAATTTGCAGACTTGGAATTGATGGCGGAAAGAGATGGTAAAGCTCAGAAACAATTGGACAGGTTTTTTGTTGGCAAGCCGATCTTTGATGCGATTCTTGCAGATTTGAGCCACGCCATCAGTGATACTGTGTGGATGTCGCCGGATGCCTTTATGCCGCATCTTACCGAAGTATTAAGCAAGGCTACAACAGACAAGAAGCTGTTGGAAAAGATTGCGGATGGTCTTTCTGTTATGGACAAGAATGCCGAGATTCAGCGTGACAGCAAGGGTAACATCATCTATGATAAGGAAACCAAGGACACCGAACTGGTGAAATGGGAAGAAAGCATTGAGGATTATATGGCAAGAGAGGTTCTGCCGCACATTCCGGATGCCGCCGCATTCTTCGAGGAAAACCTTGGTGCAAAGAAGCCCGTTATCAAGACCGGTGCAGAAATTCCGTTCACACGGTATTTCTACAAATATCAGCAGCCGATTGCCAGTGAAGAACTGGAAGCAAGATTTTCAGAATTGGAGCTTTCTGTTTCTGAGCGTGTGGCTAAGCTGTTTGAGTAAGGCGGTGCTGATATGAGAGAAATGAAAGATAGCGGAGTACAATGGATTGGGGCAATTCCCGTTGACTGGAAAGTTGATAATCCCAAATACCACTTTACACAGCGAAAGGACCGTGCAAAACCAGGCATGGTGCAACTGACTGCTTCTCAGAAATATGGAGTAATAACTCAAACTGAATACATGGAACGGACAGGAGCAAATATAGTTACCGTTGAAAAGGATTTTGACATATTGAAACTTGTGCGCGCTGGAGACTTCGTAATACATATGAGAAGTTTTCAGGGAGGATTAGAATATAGTGAAAAGACCGGAAGTACCAGTTCTGCATATGTTATGCTAATTCCGCACAGCACTATTTGCGAGCCAAGATACTATAAATGGTTTTTTAAATCCAGCAACTATATTGATGCATTAAGTAGTACTTCAAATCTGGTGCGTGACGGTCAAGCAATGCGATGGGCAAACTTCATACAGTTACCAATACCGTTTCCTCCGGCAAGCGAACAGCGCCGCATTGCCGATTTCCTTGACGCTAAATGTGCTGAAATTGATGCGCTGACCGCCGACATCCAAACCCAAATCGACACGCTGGAGCAGTACAAGCGGTCTATTATCACCGAAACTGTCACCAAAGGGCTGAATCCGAATGCGGAGATGAAGGATAGCGGAGTCCAGTGGATTGGCAATATGCCAATGTCGTGGAACACCGTCCCCAATAAATACCTAATGTACAAGGTTAAGAATATCTGCCCAGTTTATAACGGCGAAGATATTCTTTCACTCACTACAAACGGCGTAATTATTCGAGATCTAAATGGTGGCGGAAAGATGCCGACATCATTTGATGGATACCAGAAGGTCGCTCCCGGCAATTTGCTTATGTGTTTGTTCGACATTGATGTAACGCCCCGGTGTATCGGCTTGGTAAAAAATTTTGGACTAACAAGCCCTGCATACAGTCAATTTGTTATGAGAACTGGCGCATATGCACCGTATTACTATTACTACTATCTAATGGTGGATTACACGAAAGAACTACTACATATGGCAAAAAATCTACGTCATTCGCTGACAGAGGATCAGCTTGGTGCAATCAAAGCTCCGAATCCACCTTATGAGGAACAGGTTCAAATTGCAGAATTTCTCGATAAAAAATGTGTGGAAATCAGTCGAGTTATCGAGGACAAGAATAAACAGCTTGCAACACTTGACGACTACAAGGAATCACTCATTTTTGAGTATGTAACCGGAAAGAAGGAGGTTGTCTAATGGCTACTTTTGAAGAACAGCTCGATTCCCTCTTGGAACGGGCAAAAACCATTGCATCACCTGACAAGTTAAAAACAGCCTCTGAAAAACAACCTGCCGATAAGTGGATGAATGATGTACAAATTTTCTATAATACTTACCTGAAAGACCACGCTTTAGGGCAGCGCATAAACACAATACTGTTTCATCGCTCAACCGGTGCATTTGAGGAATTGGTTTCTTGTTTGGAGAGCGTTCGCAGTGACAATGCTTTTGTGGATGAAAAGAATGGAATTTCCACGGTTAATATCCCCAGATACCGCGCGAAAGACGTGCCTGAATATGATGTATTTATTTCCCATGCCAATAAGGATAAGGAAAACCTGATAGAGGAATTGTACAGCTCGCTCAAAACTCTTGGCGTAACAATTTTCTACGATAAAGAGTCTTTGGAGTGGGGTGATAATTGGAAAGATCGCATTCTGAACGGCACGAAAAAAGCAGAATTTGCAATTATCGTTATTTCAGAGAACTTTTTTGACCGAGAGTGGACCGAGCGAGAATTACATGAGTTTTTGAACCGGCAAAATCGAAGCGGACAGAAGTTAATTTTGCCGATTTTACACAACATCACGGCTTCGCAGTTGCAAGAAAAGTACCCATCTGTGGCGGATATACAAGCGATTGACTCATCTAAATATAGCTGCGACCAGATTGCTTTGCTTTTTGCACGGCAACTAATCAAGCGCCTGAAAAGCGAGTAAGGAGGTAGATGGCATATGAACAACATACTGACCGAAAAAGAATATCAGCACTTCATCATGGACAGGCTCTCTCAGGACAACGGTTACATCATCCGCAAGGCAACCAGCTATGACCGCCTGTTTGCTATGGATCGTGAGTTGCTGTTTCAGTTTCTGAACGATACCCAGCCGGATGAGATGGCGGCACTCCGCAAAATCTACAAATCCGATTTGGAGGACACCCTCGTCAACTTTATCAATGCCGAGGTGACCAAAGCCCGCGGCAGTCTGCTGGATGTGCTGAAGCACGGCATTGAGATTTCCAACATGAAGTTGGAGCTTATGTACACAAAGCCTGCAACCACCTTCAATCGTGACTTGATGGCAAAGTACGAAAAGAATATTTTCTCCGTTATGGAGGAGGTCTGGGCAAGCGACGATGAGCGTGTTGACCTGGTCATCTTCCTGAACGGCATTGCCATCATGTCCTTCGAGCTGAAATGCAATGCCGCGGGTCAGTCCTATCAGGATGCCATCTATCAGTTCCGCGTTGACCGTGACCCGAAAACCCGCCTGTTCTGGTTTAAGGCGGGCTGCCTTGTGAACTTCGCTATGGATCTGGAACAGGTCTATATGACCACCAAGCTCGCAGGCAACGCCACCTTCTTCCTGCCGTTCAACATGGGAAACGGTGAAGGTGTCAATGCCGGTGCGGGCAATCCTACCTTCAAAGACAAGTACAGCGTGTCCTATATGTGGGAGGATATTCTGACAAAGGATACCGTCCTTGACCTCATCAGTAAGTTCATCTTTATCGAAACCAAGGAAAGTAAGGACGAGCTGACAGGAAAAACGAAAAAGTCCGAGAATGTCATATTCCCTCGGTATCATCAGCTCGATGTGATTCGCAAGCTGCTGGGTGATGTCCGTGACAACGGCACAACGCAGAATTATCTGATTCAGCACAGTGCAGGCTCCGGCAAAACCAACTCCATCGCATGGCTGGCGCACCGTCTGACTTCACTGCACGATGCAGATAATAAAATTATCTTTGACAATGTCGTGATTATCACCGACCGAGTCGTAGTTGACCGTCAGCTACAGAAAGCCATTATGGGCATGGAGCACAAAGCAGGACTTATCCGTGTTATGGACGATAAGTGCAACTCTGCCGACCTTGCCATTGCACTGAACGGCAATACGAAAATCATCGCCACCACGATCCAGAAATTCCCGTATATCGTGGACAGCGTTGCAGGGCTGAAAAACAAGCGTTTTGCGGTTATTATCGATGAGGCACATTCCTCCACCGCAGGTAAGGACATGGCAGCGGTCACAAAGTCGCTTGGTGCCGGAGAGCAGGAAGCTGCCGATGTGGAAGATATGATTACAGACGAGATCCGCAGAAACGGCAAACAGGCCAACGTGTCCATGTTTGCTTTCACTGCCACACCGAAGCCTACGACCATTCAGCTGTTCGGTCGTTTGAACACAAAAGGTCAGCGTGAAGCGTTCCATATCTATTCCATGAAGCAGGCCATTGAGGAAGGATTTATTCTTGATGTGCTTCAGAACTACACGACTTATGACACTTTCTATCAGATCAACAAGGAAATCGAAGAAGACCCTCGGTGCAAAACAGTCGATGCAAAGCGACAGATTGCCCGTTTCGTGGAGCTGCATGAAACGAACATTGCCCAGCGGGTGGAGGTCATCGTGGAGCATTTCCGCACAACCGTAATGCCCGAACTCGGCGGCATGGCAAAGGCAATGGTCATCATCGCATCCAGGCAGGGCGCTGTGAAGTACCGTCAGGCTTTTGAGGACTATACCAAGAAGAAGGGATACTCGGACATTAAGGCTCTGGTGGCGTTTTCCGGCAAGGTAAAGCTCCCGGACGATGAAACCGAATATTCCGAGGCTTCCATGAACGGTTTCCCGGAAGATCGTTTGACGAAGGAATTTGACAAGGACGAATACCAGGTGCTTTTGGTTGCAAACAAGTATCAGACTGGGTTTGACCAGCCGAAGCTCTGCGCTATGTATGTTCTCAAAAAGCTGAAGGGTGTGTCTGCCGTTCAGACGCTCTCCCGCCTGAACCGTATCTGCCCGCCGTTCGAGAAGAAAACCTTTGTGCTGGACTTTGCAAATACATACGAAGATATCAAAGCGGCATTTGCACCGTATTATACGACTACGTTGCTCTCCACTTCCGTAACGCCGACGGCGATTTACGATCTGGAGGCGCAAATTGATGCGTACACCGTGCTTGACCCGGATGATATCGAAAAAGCCAACGAACTGCTTTACAAGGGGAATATTTCCTCCAAGGATAAGCAGAAACTGACTTTCTACTTCAAACGGTCGAAAAACATGATCGAGCAGTATGAGCCGCTCAAGCAACAGGAGATCGTATCTCAGATGCGGCATTTTGTTCGTTTCTATGAATTCCTGTTGCAGGTGTCCTGCTTCGAGGATACCGACCTGCATAAGAAGTACAATTTTATTACTTATCTGCTGGCATACATCAATATTAAGCATCCGGGCGGCGGCTATAATCTGGACGGCAAAATCAAGGCTACGAATTTCGTTCAGAAAAAAGCCGAAGAACATACCAATCCGAAGCTGGTAGCACAGCCGGTTGTAAAGCTGCCAACAGCGGAGAGTTTTGGATTGACCGAAGCAAAAGAGGAACGGCTTTCCCAGATCATAGCCGAAATCAACAGCCGGACTGGAAAAGCCTACGACAACGATGTTGCGGTCAAAGCCATGCTGCAGATTCGGGATATTCTGATGAAATCCGATAAACTGAAAACCAGCGCCCGGAACAACACCGTCAAAGACTTTGAGTTTTCGTACTTTGACGATATCGACGATGCACTGATTGAGGGACTGGAGCAGAATCAGGATTTCTTTTCTCTGCTGCTCAGTAATGATGAAATAAAAAAACAGGTTCTCGGTATCTTCACGGAAGAGATATATAAGAGCCTGAGAGAGGCAAATTAAGCTGTCTATTTTTTACTTGATTTTACCTCAAGAGGATAGATAACTACATCCCCGCCGAACCGATAATTCTATTAAGCAAAAACGGGAAGTAGTTTTATTTGGCTATGTTATATGCTGACAATATCTTGAATTATATGGACGAACCTACGACAGAATTAGGCGATGTAAATGCAGTTTAAATTAACCATTCTTAAATTATTGGAGGGATATATTAATGTCTAACATAATTGCTATCGTTTGGGATTTTGACAAAACACTAATCACCAGTTATATGCAAGAACCGATTTTTAAAAAATATAGAGTTGATGGAACTACCTTTTGGAAAGAAGTAAACGCTTTACCCGAAAAGTATTTAACAGAGCAAGGCGTTAGAGTTAATCGAGATACCATCTATCTAAATCACTTTATAAATTATATAAAAGAGGGCAGGTTCCCAGACCTAAACAATGAAATGCTAACAGCACTGGGTTCCGAATTGGAGTTTTATAACGGTTTGCCAGCGCTTATGGAAATCACAAAAAAGATGGTTGCTGATGATTCAAGATATGCTGAATATGACATTAGGGTTGAGCATTATATAGTTAGTACTGGATTTACCGCTATGATAAAGGGATCGGCAGTAGCACCATTTGTTTCCGGAATATGGGGTTGTGAATTAATTGAAGCTCCCAATAAAGAAGGAAATATGGTTATCAGCGAAATAGGTTATACAATTGATAACACAACAAAAACACGAGCTTTATTTGAAATAAATAAAGGCGTCGGTGTTTTAGACAACATTGATGTTAATACCAAACTTCCTGAAGAAATGAGACGAGTTAGATTTGAAAATATGATATATATTGCGGACGGCCCCAGCGATGTACCTGCGTTTTCCACACTAAATAAAAGCGGTGGTGCAACATTTGCAATATATCCTCATAATGACGAGAAAGCCTTTAAACAAGTTGAGCAGTTAAGAAAAGATGGCCGAATAAATATGTATGCAGAAGCTGATTATTCTGAAGGAACAACTGCGTATATGTGGATAACAGGTAAGGTCAGAGAGTTTGCTGACAAAATTCGCGAAAAAGAGCGCAGCAAATTGCAAAGCTCCATATCAGAGTCTCCTAGACACTTGACAGACTGAGGTGGTGAAATATATTGCTGGATAAATTGATTTGGAAGCCGTTTTCTAGGGTCGACATAACTGATAACTTTTTTGATTCCTTAAGATCTGATTATGGAAACGAAAAATTTGATAATTGGTTTTTAGGTAAAGCAGAAAAAGGTGAGCAAGCGTTAACGCTAATTGAGAATGAGAAAGTATACGCATTTCTATATCTTAAATTGGAAAATGAACCTATTAATTTGATTGAAAGAATTTTACCGGCAAAACCGAGACTTAAAATCGGAACTTTGAAATTAGACGATAGCGTTAGCCAACAGCGCTTAGGAGAAGGAATTATAGGTGTTGCTCTGTGGAAATGGCAAGAATCTAAACGTGATACTATTTATGTTACTGTTTTTGAAAAACATGAGAAGTTGATTGGATTGTTGTTAAAGTTTGGATTTGAAAAAGCCGGTACAAAAGTAAATGGAGAAATTGTTTTAGCAAGAAGTCGCAAAAAAATCGATTATTCTAATGCATATAGTTCTTTCCCATTTGTTTCGCCATACACAACCAAAGGGGGCATAATTCCAATAAATGACGCGTTTCACGACCGATTATTTCCATATTCTGAGACCTATTATCGTTCTCAAGAAATTGAAGAAGTAACAGCTGGAAACGGTGTCACAAAGGTATATATCGGTTGCCCATATACGGTGACCCATTATGCTGTCGGCGATGTTGTAGGAATATATCGCAAATATACCGGCGATGCATCAAAAGGAAACCGATCGGCAATAACATCCTTTTGCACAATTACAAAAATAACAACAGTAAAAGACAATGGAAGGATTATGATGGGAGAAGAACAATATCTTCGTGAAGCCGGGAATAAGACGGTTTTTACGCAGAAAGAACTTCTTACTATATATCGTAACAACAAAAATGTAGTAATGATTGAAATGCTTTATAACGGATTTTTCCCAAAGGGCAGAAATGTTACATATTGGCAATTAAAAAATAATGGACTCTTTGAAGATCATCCCTATAATATTTGTTATTCGATTGATCAAGTTAAAAAGATTTTAGAATTAGGCGGTTCAGATGTCAAAAATATTATTATCAATTAAACCGGAATTTGCAGATAAGATTATGTCCGGCAAGAAAAAATTTGAATATAGAACCCATGTTCCTTCAAGACCAATCAATTCAATTGTTATTTATTCTACCTTCCCCGTGGGAAAAATAATTGGTGAGGTGGAAGTGATTGATACTATTTCAGGTGCGCCTTCTTCTTTGTGGGAAGCGACGAAAGTGGAGTCAGGCATTTCAAGAGCGAAGTACAGAAAATATTTTAAGGGCAGAAAAAGAGCGTATGCATTTAAATTAGGACAGGTGAAAAAGTTTGAATATGAGACTTGTCTTGAAGATTATGGAATAACTCAAGCTCCGCAGTCATTTGTTTATTTAAGTGAATAAACCCCTGGACTTTCACAACCCCTTGTGGTACTGTTGTGTACTGCAAAGGAGGTGCGGATATGGCACAGATGAGTTTAGAAGAATTATACCGCGGAGAAGGTGAGAGAGAGAAGTACGGCATCCTGGGTGAAGTGATGAAAGACTTTTTCCAAAACGGCCGTCCTGCAGAGTATGACGAGTGTACTTGGCTTGAAATGCTGCTTGTCAAGCACACGCTGATTACAGCAGAGAAAATGAAAAATGAGGGCGACACGGTGTCGGGTTTGACCGATGACGCGCCGCCCT
>CAUGPT010000011.1:0-61337 GCA_959601495.1 uncultured Eubacteriales bacterium | reverse complement strand
CGCGGAAGCGGCAAAGCCGCCCTGATTTTGCCCAAGGCAAAATCCCAAGCATATTAAACCACGAAGTGAAAATGCTTGCTTGCAAGGGCATTTTCACGAGGCCGTCAATGTCACATCGTGCGGCGCTTCGAGCCGCACGGACGGCAGTACGCCGCCGATACTTGCCATACGACAAGTATCATGGGAATATTATACCACGAAGCGAAAATGTGTGCTCGCACAGACATTTTCGCGAGGCCGTCAATTGCGCAGCCGCGCGAAAGCGCGGAAGCGGCAAAGCCGCCCTGATTTTGCCCAAGGCAAAATCCCAAGCATATTAAACCACGAAGTGAAAATGCTTGCTTGCAAGGGCATTTTCACGAGGCCGTCAATGTCACATCGTGCGGCGCTTCGAGCCGCACGGACGGCAGTACGCCGCCGATACTTGCCATACGACAAGTATCATGGGAATATTATACCACGAAGCGAAAATGTGTGCTCGCACAGACATTTTCGCGAGGCCGTCAATTGCGCAGCCGCGCGAAAGCGCGGAAGCGGCAAAGCCGCTATGATTTTGCCTACGGCAAAATCCCTGCGCATATTATAACATACCCCCCACTCTATTGCAAGTTATTTTTGCTGTGCAACAGCCCTTGCAGACTCGATGCTGTCAATAATTCCGGCGGCGATGCACACCGAAAGCTTCCGCCTGTACACAGGGTCGCAAAGGCTCGCTGCTTCCTCCGAATTTGACAGAAATCCGCACTCAACAAGTACCGCCGGGATCTCCGAGCGGTTCAAGAGATATATAGCGCTGCCCGCCTTTTTCGTGAGCCTGTCATTGTCCGTCTGCAGATATTTTTCCGTATATCCCTGTATCCTGTCCGCCATTGCCACAGACTCCCCCGTGTTCGGCGAATAATAGACCTGAAGCCCTGAATAGCGGCTGTCGGTAAACTTGTTCATATGTATGCTCACAAGATACTCTGCTCCCGCCTCCTGCGTAAAGCGCAGCCTGTTTTTGAGGTCGTACGTCTTTTTATGCCCCTTATAATCCGTAAGATCGCCGTACATATCGTAAAGCAGCGTATCCGTCTCCCGCGTCATGACCGTGCGGTATCCCGCCGCATTGAGTATATCCGTAATACAGCGCGACATTTCAAGATTAAGCTCCTTCTCCGTCGTGCCGTCGGCAGCGGAGCATCCTCCGTCCTCCCCGCCGTGCCCGGGGTCGATCACAACAACGGGCACCGCCGCATGAGCCGCGGCGGCAATGCCGCCGCCGGGCGTTTTCGAAATTAACTTATCAATGTTTCCGATAGCGATCCCCGTAGCGCCGAGAAGCAGTCCGAGGACTGCAAAAGCGCACAGCCACTGTACTTTGTTTTTCATAAAAAATACCCTTTCGGCAGAAGTATTATTTTATATAAATAATATGCCGCCCTCCACTTTCTTAGACGAAAAAAGGACTGATTTCTCAGTCCTCTTAACTTCAGTCCTGCACTCGCTCGGCAAGGAGAATATGGTATTTTTCGTAAAACGACTCGAAATATCCGCCGTCAAGCGCCTCTCTGATCTTCTTTGTGAGCTCGTTGTAGAAATACAGATTATGCGTAACCGCAAGACGCATGCCAACCGCCTCTTTTGCCTTTATAAGATGGCGGATGTACGATCTGGAATGACGGCGGCAGGCGGGACATCCGCAGTCGGGGTCAATGGGGCGGTCGTCCCTTGCGTACTTTTCGTTCATTATGTTGAGCTTGCCCTTCCAGGTAAACACGTTGCCGTGGCGGGCATTGCGGGACGGCATTACGCAGTCGAAAAAGTCAACGCCCAGATGAACCGCCTCAAGTATATTCTGCGGCGTGCCCACTCCCATAAGATAGCGCGGCTTGTTCTCGGGCATATAAGGCTCGACCGCGCTGATTATCCGATACATTTCCTCGGCGCTCTCACCTACGGCAAGACCGCCTATTGCGTAACCGTCGCAGTCAAGCGAAGCTATTTTCTTCATGTGATCTATGCGCAGATCTTCATATGTACTGCCCTGATTTATACCGAAAAGCATCTGATGCGGGTTTACGGTATCCGGCAGCGAATTCAGCCTTGCCATTTCCTCTTTGCAGCGGCACAGCCAGCGGTATGTTCTCTCGCAGGATCTCTTCGTATAGTTGTACTCCGCGGGATTTTCTATGCACTCGTCAAACGCCATTGCGATAGTGGAGCCGAGGTTTGACTGTATCTGCATACTCTCCTCGGGACCCATGAATATGCGCTTGCCGTCAATGTGAGAGGCGAAATACACGCCCTCCTCTTTTATCCTTCTGAGAGAGGAAAGCGAAAACACCTGAAATCCGCCGCTGTCCGTAAGAATAGGGTGCTTCCAGCCCGTAAAGCCCTGCAGTCCGCCCATATCGTGGATAAGCCGATCGCCGGGGCGCAGATGCAGATGATATGTGTTTGAAAGCATTACCTGGCAGCCCACTTCTTCAAGATCGTAAGCGTCAAGTCCGCCCTTTATGGCGGCGCAGGTGGCAACGTTCATGAATACGGGAGTCTGTATCGTTCCGTGAGGAGTCTCAAATTCCCCGCGGCGGGCTCTGCCCTCTTTTTTCAGTAACTTAAACATATGTATATGTAAATATCCTTTCGTTTTGCTTCTTTATCGGCACCGTGCTACATAATCCTGTCAAACTGTCTGTCAATAGAGCTTTTCTTTATCTCAAATGCGACCGGACGTCCGTGCGGGCAGGTCTTTATGACCGCTCCGTCCTCACCGGGAGCTTTAAGCAGCCTGTCGCATATCCACCTGATGTGCTGCTCGCCGTAGACTCTGCCGCCTTTGACGGCAGCCTTGCAGGACGCCTGATACAGCTTTGCCTCGAAGTATTTTGCCTGCGTTGTTTCTATAGTTCCGCTTGAGGCGGAAAGCGATGACAAAAGCTCTTCCATCATGTCCTTTGCGGCGTCGCGCCCCAGCTCCTGCGGAATCTCGCTTATGTTAAGCTCCCGCTTCGGCACGTCAACGGTATAAGCAAAGCCTATGGACTTTATGCTGTCCCCGTATTCGTCAAGAACGGGAATTTCATCTTCCGAAATGCTTACTGTGATCGGAAACATGAGTATCTGCGAGCGGCGCTCTTTTTCCTTCATGCGGCGGCAAAGCTCGTCAAACAGTATACGTTCGTGCGCGGCGTGCTTGTCCACGATAAGCAGCCTGTCGGCAAGCTGAAGTATCACATAGCAGTTGTACGCCTCGCCGAGTATCGTATACTCCGGTATGCTCTCGTCACGGCTGCCGTCCGATGCTTCCGCTCCGTCGGTGTCGCTTTTGTTTATATCTTCGTCTGCAGCAAAGCTGTTTTTCCCGCTTCCGATATCGGCACTGTCAGACATACCGACCGTAGACTGTGCAGCACCCACGGTTTTCTCCGCTGCGGGCGCATCTATTGCGATCTGACGCGGTATATCCTCGCGGTCTCTCTCAACGGGCACAAATGCAGCAAGCGGATCGCGACCGCCGCGCACGGCTTTATATGCCACATACGACGGCTTGTCGCCGCAGGCGCCGTCATACGCCGCCGCAGAGGGCTCCGAAACATTTTTCTCTGCCCCGCCGACGCTGCCCGCGCCCGCAATGGTGCCGTCCTTTCGGCTGTCTCCCACATCCGCCGCGGAAACCTCGTCCGCACTCTTGTCGGGATGCGGCGGTTCGGTGGTTCTTGCGTCAGCGTTTATGCCGGCAGCGCTGCTTTCGCCCGTATGCGCCGCCCGATTATATATATCGGCGGCACGGTTTCTCTCCGTTTCGCCGTATGAGGAAGCAAACGGAGAAACTATCTTCATTTCGGGTCTGTCGGCGCTGTTCTGCAAAGCGTTCAGCACCGCATAGTATACCGCCTCGAATATGATCCTCTCGTTTGCAAACTTGACCTCAAGCTTTGAAGGATGAACGTTTACATCCACCGCGGCGGGATTCAGCTGAATGTTAAGCACGCACACGGGGAATTTCGACGACGGGATACGCGTCGCAAACGCCTGCTCGAGCGCCGCCATTGCGGTGCGGCTTTTTACGAAACGGGAGTTAATGAAAAAGTTTTCGGAATTTTTGTTTGCGCGCACAAGATCCGGCTCGCCCACATATCCGCTTACCCTTATGCCGTTGGGATCGACTCTGTTGACAGCGGTCATACGAGAAGCGACCGCCTTGCCGTATACGGAGTATATGGCGCCTCTCAGATCACCGTCGCCCACGGTTTTGAAGCGCAGTTCTCCGTCGGTTATGTACTGCACGGAAATATTCGGGACCGAAAGCGCTATCTTTTCCACTACGGCTGAAACGGCGGCGCACTCGGACGCATCCTTTTTCAGAAATTTGCGTCTTGCGGGCACGTTGTAGAACAGCTCGGAGGCAACGACCGTAGTTCCGACGGCGCAGCCCGTATCCGTAATGTCAACTATCTCGCCGCCCTCGCAGTACATTATGCAGCCCATAGCCTCGCCGTGAAGCCTTGAGTACATTTTCAGCTTGCACACGGCGGCAATTGCCGCCAGCGCCTCGCCGCGAAAGCCAAGCGTTCCGATAGACGCGAGATCCTCCGCCGTGGCTATCTTGCTTGTGGCATGGCGAAGCACCGTCAAGGGCATATCGTCCCTCTCGATGCCGCAGCCGTTATCCGACACTCTTATAAGAGAGGTTCCGCCGTGACGTATCTCTACTGTTATGGCGCTCGCACCCGCGTCGATCGCGTTTTCGCAAAGCTCCTTTACCACAGAAGCCGGTCTGTCAACAACTTCACCTGCGGCTATAAGGTTCGCAACATCAAATCCGAGAACATTTATACGTCCCACGGTATCCTCCCTTCTTCCCGACATCAGCTGCCGAGAGTCTTTTTCCAGTCAAATATCAGATTCATTGCCTCTATAGGCGTCAGTGTGTTTATGTCCACTTCTCTTATCCTGTCGCACACGCTGTCGCGGCAGAGATCCATTATGCTGAGACTTTCAAGCCCGTCGCTGTCGGTGTCATGCGCGGCGGACTTTTTTGCCGCAATTCCCGTACTTTCGGCTTCTCCCTCAAGTCCGCGGAGAATTTCCTTCGAGCGCTTTACTATCTCCTGCGGTATGCCCGCAAGCTTTGCGACCTCTATACCGTAGCTCTCGTCCACTGGACCGCGGACGATCTTTCTGAGAAACGTCAGATCGTCGCCGCGCTTTTTAACGGCTACGTTGTAGTTTACAACACCGTCCACCTGACCCTCAAGGTCGGTAAGCTCATGATAGTGCGTCGCGAACATGGTTTTCGCGCCCAGCTTTTTGCCGGCTGTGTATTCAAGCACGGCACGGGCTATGGACATACCGTCAAATGTGCTTGTTCCCCTGCCGATCTCGTCGTAGATTATAAAGCTGCGCTTTGTGGCGTTTGCGAGTATGTAGGCTACCTCGCGCATTTCAAGCATGAATGTCGATGTGCCCGAGGCAAGGTCGTCAGAGGCGCCCACACGGGTGAAAAGCTTGTCCACAACGCCGATGCGCGCTTCTCTCGCGGGCACAAACGACCCTATCTGCGCCATAAGCACGATGAGAGCCGTCTGCCGCATATATGTGGATTTACCCGCCATATTCGGTCCCGTTATGAGCATCATACGGTTTTCAGACGTATCGAGCTCGGTGTCGTTGGGGACAAAATATGCGTCCGATACAAACTTTTCTACAACCGGGTGACGACCGTCACGGATAATGAGCTTGTCGCTCATGTCCACCTCCGGGCAGACATAATTGTTGAGTGACGCAGCCTCTGCAAGGCTTACAAATACGTCAAGCTGTGCAAGCGCCGCGGCGCTTTTTCTTATCCTTACGGAGTTTGCGGCGACCTCGTCGCGCACCTTTGTAAACAGCTCGTATTCAAGGTTTTTGACCTTGTCCGAGGCGCCGAGGATGGTCGTTTCAAGCTCCTTCAGCTCCTGTGTTATGTACCTTTCGCTGTTTGCAAGAGTCTGTTTTCTTATATAGTTTTCGGGCACCTGATTTATAAACGACTTTGAGACCTCAATATAGTAGCCGAAAACTCTGTTGTTGTCGATCTTAAGGGTCTTTATACCCGTGGCTTCTCTTTCGCGCTCGGCAAGGGCGTTTACATAGTCGCCCGCATTTGTCATAATGCCGCGCAGCTCGTCAACCGTGGCATCATACCCCTCGCGTATCATGCCGCCCTCGCGCACCTGGAACGGCGGCGCGTCCACAATGGCGCTGTCTATAAGCTCTCTTATATCGCAAAGCTCGTCAATGTCGTTCCATATGGCGCAAAGCTCCTCGGACTCAGCCGTTGAAAGCATCTCTTTGACCTTAGGCAAAACCGATATGGTCTGCGCGACCGCGCGAAGTTCTCTTGCCGTGGCGCTGCCGTAGGTTATTCGCGTCATAAGCCGCTCAAGATCGAGAACGCCCGAAAGCAGCTCTCGTATATCCTCCCGCAGCATGAATGCCGAAACAAGCTCGGCAACGCTGCGCTGACGGCGGACTATCTCCGAAACGTTTGTGAACGGATGCTCAATGGTCGTGCGCAGAAGTCTCGCGCCCATGGCGGTGCTCGTTTTATCAAGCACCCACAAAAGGCTGCCCTTTTTATCCTTTGTGAGCATGGTCTCGCAAAGCTCAAGATTTCGTCTTGTGCTGAGATCCATTTCGAGATACTGCGAGTTTACGTAAAGGTCTATATTTTTTATGTACGATATATCGCCCTTCTGGGTATGCTCAACATATTTGAGCGCCGCGCCTGCCGCGCACACCGCGGGCATGAACTCACTGTCGCCCGTAAATTTACCGAACCGCTTTTCGTACATATCAAGCGCCGTGGCATCGTAGTAGTCCGTAAGACAAGGCGTTACCATAATGCTGCGGTCCTTGGCATAGCGGTCTATATCGGGAAGCTGAGAGAGGTCGATATTGGTGATTATCTCGCAGGGAGAATTTGTTGAAAGCTCCGTGAGAAGATCGGCGGAAAAATCGCCGCCGGCAAAATACGTCGCCTTGAACTCAGCCGTGGAAACGTCCGCAAAGCAAACGCCGCAGGCACCGTCCCCCACATAAACAGACGCGAAAAAGTTATTTTTGCCGTCGCTGAGGAGCGAATCTTCAATGACCGTTCCCGGCGTTACGACCCTTATGACCTCGCGCCGGACAAGTCCCTTTGCCGAGGCGGGATCCTCGGTCTGCTCGCAGATGGCAACCTTGTAGCCCTTGGAAATAAGCTTGCCTATATATCCTTCGCTTGAGTGAAAGGGCACGCCGCACATAGGCGCTCTGTTTCCCTCTCCGCAGTCTCTGCCCGTAAGGGTCAGATCAAGCTCGCGGGACGCTATCTGCGCGTCCTCGAAAAACATTTCGTAAAAATCTCCGAGACGGTAGAACAGTATATGATCTCTGTACTGATCCTTTATCTTGAAGTATTGCTCCATCATTGGCGTCATAGCTTATACTCTCTCTTAAAAAGATATGTGCCGCTGCCGGATGTGCGGCGAAAATATGCCGTCAGTGGCAGCCGCCGCAGCTCGAACAGTCGCCGCTGCAGGAAGAACGCTTGCCCGTGATGCCGAACTGCATCTCCGTCATGACCGCGTTGTAGAACGCCTCGTACTCGTCGGCTGCGTGCTTATATTCCTCGTAAACGGGATTATCAACGATCGCGCGGTACAGATCGTTTATGCGGTTCTGTATGGACTGGCAAAGTTCGCTGTCGCGTTCCGCCTCGCTTTTTTTATACTCCTCGGTGAGCGCAAGCTGCTGCACGTTATATTCGGTGAGAAGACCCGCAATGGTCTTGTCGGCTTCGTAAGCGTCGGCTGCCGTCTTGTACGCCTTGTAGCTGTCGTTTTCCTTTATGAGCGAGCAAAGGCCCGCAACGGCATGAAGTATTTCTGAATTAAGTGCCATTTTTCTGCCCTTTCTTATATAAGCTTTGCATACAGGCTGTATGTATCGCAATCGTAAATTTCAAGCTCTACCGTCTGTCCGATAAGAGACTCGTCCCCCTCAAAGTGTATGGGACGGGGCGAGTCGGCGCGCGCCGTCATGACCGCCTTGTTCGTTTTGGAGACCTCCTCGCACAGTGCGGATACCCGCCGCCCGACAAAGCGCTTGTTTCTCTCAAGCGATATGGCATCCTGCACCTCAAGAAGCCTTGCGAAGCGCTCTCTTGAGACCTCGGGCGGTATCTGATCCGCCATTTTTGCAGCGGGCGTTCCCTCGCGGGGGGAGTAAATGAAAGAAAATATCATATCGTAGCGGACCTCTTTGAGAAGGCTGAGCGTATCCTCGAAATCCTCCTCGGTCTCGCCCGGAAAGCCTACGATAATGTCGCTCGTAAGGCTTACGTCCGGACAAGCGCGGCGCAGCTTGTCTATGACCGTGAGATATTTCTCTCTCGTATATTTTCTGTTCATCTTTGCAAGTATGCGGTCCGAGCCGGACTGCACGGGAAGATGAAAATGCTTTGCTATCTTGTCCTCTTTGGCAAACACCTCAATGAGCCTGTCGGATGCGTCCTTGGGGTGGCTTGTCATAAAGTGCAGTCTGAAATCGCCGTCCAGCGCGCATATGCGCTCCATAAGCGATGCTATATCAGTATCGGTGCCCGCGCCGTAAGAGTTTACGTTCTGCCCGAGCAGTGTTATGTCACGCGCCCCGCCCTCTATAAGTCCGCGCGCCTCTTCAATGATTGCCTCGGGCTTGCGGCTTCTCTCGCGCCCTCTGACATAGGGGACTATGCAGTAGGAGCAGAAGTTGTTGCAGCCGTACATGATGGAAAGCCACGCCTTGAACGGCGTTTCTCTGTATGTGGGTATGCCCTCGGCAATGCCGTAGTCGCTGCTTATGACGAATTTTCTCTTTTTGCCCGTCATGGCGCCCAGAATGAGCTCGGGAAGAAGATGCAGCGCGCCGGTATCAAATGTGAACGACACATACGGATAGCTGTTTTTCAGCGTATCCGCTCTGTGCTTCTGAGTGACCATGCAGCCGCCCACACCGATGACCGTTTCCGGATCGGCGTCCTTTATGTGCTTTGTCTGCCCTATTATGGAAAGCGCCTTTTTCTCCGCGTGCTCGCGCACGGCGCAGGTATTTATGAGAATGAGCTTTGCTTTTTCGGCACTGAGGGCAGGAACATATCCCATAAGCGTACAAAGTCCGGCGATGCGCTCGCTGTCCGCCTCGTTCTGCTGACAGCCGAAGGTCTGAATATAGTACCCCGGCGCGCCGTCTTTATATTTTTCGCGGTTTATCTGCTTTATTTTTTCGCATATATCAAGCTGATGCGCGACGACTTCATTTTCTATCCGGGGATCACTTGCTGTCATCACTTTTACTTTCTTCCTCCGTAGAAACTCGGTTTTTCCTATCTATAATCCTGTTGTACACAACTATGCCTGCAAGACTGATGACGCCTACTACGGCAAAAACTATAATGCTTTTTACATAGTCGCCGTTTGCAAAGCTTTTGCCCACATATGTGGACGACACAACCGACGGTATACGCGCTGCCGTTGATATAACGAGAAAGCGCCACATGTTTATGCCGGTAAACGGTGAAAAGTATGTGAGAAGATCCTTAGGCGTGCCGGGGATAAACATGAGCAGAAACACGAAAATGTCCCTGTTGGTAGGCTTTTGCAGAAATTTCAGCTTTTTGAATTTTTCGGAATCGGCAAATTTATCTATAAATCCCTTGCCCAGCCACTTAACAAGCATGAAAATTATAAGCGTTCCCGCAACGCAGCCAGCGAGACAGAGAACGCAGCCCCACCATGTGCCGTACAAAGCGCCCATGGCAAGCTCGATGGGCTCCCCGGGGATGACCGCGAAAACGACCTGCATGGTCTGTATAAACAGCATGAACAGAACGCCCCACGCGCCGAGGGACGACACGAGCTCCTCAAAATTAGAAAACTCGTTGTTCTTATAAATTTTGTATATATAAACGCAGGCGGCGACACTCACCGCGATAAAAACCACGATCGCGATTATCTGCGCCGCAAGCTTTTTCCTGCCGCCTTCGTTTTTCTTTTCTGTTTTTTCGCTCATAAAAATGCCCCGTCAGTCGCCCGAAGCCTCAGTTTCGGGCGTATATATGGTGTTCTCGGCACCTTCCGTTACGGTCAAGCTGCCGTCGGGCTTTGAGTATGCTGCCTCAAAGCTTCTGCCGAACGAATCGTACATGGCAGAAAGCGCGTCAGATCCCGCCGTCACCGCTGCCTGCGACGTGACCGCAGCCGTAAGCGCGTCAGACGAAAAAACGGCAGCCTTTGAGATCTTCAGGTTATCGTCGACGGTTTTGCCGAGCGCGTAGACCGCGTCGCGCTCACCGTCGGCAAAGAACACAAAACCGTCGGTAATGCGGAAATATCCGCTGCACTTATCCGTTCCGTCGGCAGTGATGCCCACATTGTACGGACCGTCCTCGGACGTATACCCGCGAACATACACGGCACTCTCCGAAACAAACGCCGCGCTGCGGGAGTCTGCCCCCTTAAGAAAGTCCGCAGCGGCGGAAAACGCATATCCGAGAGCGGCTGCGCCCACATCTATTTTTGCCGATTTATTGCTTTTGAAAACGGTGGTCTCCGAAAAAGAAAACATATCCGCGCCGACCGCCGACAGAGCCGAAGCCGCCGCTTCCTCCGACGGCTCCCCGTCGGCAAAAAGTCCGGTATATGCGCCGCAGCACGGGTCATACGCGCCGTCGGTCTTTCCCGAAAGCTCAATAAGACTTTGTATGGAAGAGATAAACTCCGCGTCGCAGTCGAAAACCGTGTCGACCTCGGCATTTACGGCGCTGAGATCGTCTGACGAAGTGTAGCGCAGGTACTGCGCCTCCGCCGCGGCTGCACAGTCGTCCGCATCCTTTTCAAGGGTTTCGTCGGCTATTCTTTTGCCGTCGGCGTCATATCTCGAAAGTTTTACCGCGGCAGTGCCGAAGGATGTGGCATAGCTTTTCTCAAAATCCGCGTCTCGCTTTGCGCCGCAGGAGATAAGCGGCACAAAAAGTGTAAGCGAAAGCAATATCGAAGCGAAAATTTTCAGTTCTCTTTTCATACACCCTCCGCAAACAGGCAAAATTACTCACAATACTTATTTATTATACTTTAATATTATCTTAAAGTCAATAAATATACCTTAAATAAATACCCGTCGGCACTTGAAGAGCGGGCGTAATAGTGATATACTGTCTGTATAAGAAAGTATTCGCCGCGGCGAAAAAGCCAATTAATGTAATGAGAGCAATATTCTTTTCAAAAGGAGACTTTATATGAAGGTCGAAAACGTACTCAGCTATTTCAGGGAAATATCAAAAATACCGCGCGTTTCGCACCACTGCGAAAAAATCGCCGATTATCTTACGGGCTTCGCCGATGAGAGGGGTCTTTTCTGCCGCCGTGACGGAGCAAATAACGTGATAATCGTAAAGCCCGCGGCGGCGGGGCGCGAGGATGACGCCTCCGTTATGCTTCAGGGACACGTTGACATGGTAGGCGAAAAGCTCAGCAATATATGCCACGATTTTCTGCGCGATCCCATAACGCTTATCGAGGAGGGCGACACGCTCCGCGCCGACGGCACGACTCTCGGCGGAGACGACGGCGCAGCCGTTGCAATAATGCTCGCCCTGCTGGACGACAAAACGCTTTGCGCACCGCGCCTCGAATGTGTTTTCACGACCGACGAGGAGGTCGGTATGCTGGGCGCGGACGTTATTGACCTTGACGGAATGCAGGCAAAATATCTCATAAACGCCGACAGCGAGGATGAGGGTGTGTTCACCTGCGGCTGCTGCGGCGGAACAAGTCTTGACTTTACAATCCCCGTAAGCCGTGCGGCGGCGGTCTCAAAGGACGACTGCATCGCAGTTGCCCTTACAGGTCTTAAGGGCGGTCACAGCGGCACGGAGATAAACAACGGCCGCCTCAACGCCATAAAGCTTCTGGCAGAGCTTCTGGAGCCGGAATGCGGTATAATCTCAATAGAGCGCGACGGCAAGGACAATGCCATTCCTCAGCGCTGCGACGCCGTAATATCCGCCTCAAAAGACGCAGTTCTCAAAAACTTTGTGCGTCTCAGAGAAGAATGGAGCCATACCGAACCGGATATTGCCCTTGAAATTTTCCCCGCAGCCGACCTCTCCCCCGAGGCGCTGCCCTCTTCCGTTTGCCCGATGACGGCCGAAAGTGCCGGACGCGTACTCACATTTTTGAGAGAAGTACCTTTCGGAGTTCGCAAAATGTGCGCAGAGCCCGCGGGACTTGTGCACACCTCCGACAACATAGGCATACTGAAAACCGATAAAGATTCCATAAGCGGCACCCTTTCCGTCAGAAGCGTATCCGCCGAGGATAAGGACGCACTCTGCAGAGAAATAGAAGAATTGTGCGGCACCGCAGGCGGCAGCACCGTAAGCCACGGAAATTATCCCGGCTGGGAGTACATGGAAAACTCGAAGCTGCGCCGCGTTATGTGCGAGGTTTGGGAGGATATGTACGGCACCGCCCCCAAAATAGACGTTATCCACGCAGGTCTTGAATGCGGAGTTATACTTTCCAAAATGCCCGGGCTTGACATAGTTTCCATAGGACCCGAGCTTCACGATATACACACGGCGCACGAAAGCATGAGCATTTCAAGTCTCGGCCGCTGTGCCGATTTCATAGTACGCGTACTTGAGGTGATAAAATGAAAAGACTGTTCGGAACTCTCGACGGGCGCGAAATATACGCCGTCGATCTTAAAAGCAATAATATCTCCTGCACCGTAATAACCCTCGGCTGCATACTGCAGAGCCTATATGTACCTGACAGCGGCGGCAGAGCCGAAAATGTAGTTCTCGGCTATGACTCACCCGGGGAATATGCCGCCTCCGTCGGACATTTCGGAGAGGTTGTGGGGCGCTGCTGCAACAGAATAGGCGACAGCCGCTTTACTCTTGACGGCGTTGAATACACTCTGCCCGCAAACGACGGCAGAAACCATCTGCACGGCGGTCCTCTGGGCTTCGGCGAAAGAATATGGGACATTGCCGACTGCGACGATAACAAGGCAGTTTTCACACTGGACAGCTGCGACGGCGACATGGGCTACCCCGGCAACGTGCATGTGCAGTGCACATACGCGCTCTCGGACGACGGAAAGCTTTCGGTAAACTACGAGGCGACCACGGACAAAGCAACGCCCATATGCCTTACAAACCATTCATATTTCGATCTTTGCGGCGCCGGCAGCGGAAGAACTCTTGAAATGCACCTGAGACTCGACTGCGAGCGCATATGCAATACCGACAAAGCGCTTATACCGAACAGCTCGTTCACCGAGGTTTACGGCACGCCTTATGACTTTACGGAGGAAAAACCCCTCGGGCGCGACATTAATGTCGATTTCGGGCTGCTTCGCCACTGCTGCGGCTACGACACCAACTATTTTATAATAGGCTTTGACGGAACGCTGCGTCATGCCGGCAGGCTGTCCGACCCTCAAAGCGGCAGAAAGATGGACATATATACCGATCTTCCCTGCATACAGCTTTACACGGGCAACATGATAGGCGAGGACAATCCGCCGTTTTACGGAAAATATAAAAGTCATGACCATATGGGCGTATGCCTTGAAACACAGGTCATGCCAAACGCCGTAAACTGTCCCGGCATAACCGACACCATACTTCGCCCCGGCGAAAAATACTCAAAAACCACCGTTTTTGATTTCGGAGCATAAAATCTGCGATGCAATTTGACACCCTACCAAAAAACAAAAAACTGTTTATTTTCGATCTTGACGGAACCGTCACCGACACCGAGCCGTGCCACTTTGAAGCCTATCGGCGCACGGTGGAAGCGTTCTGCCCGGGGCAATGCGTTACCGAAGAAGAATTTCTCCGCTGCTATGTGGGGCATCCCGAAACGGAAATATATGCTCTGCTGAAGGAGAAAAAGCATACTGATTTTGACGACGCGGCGTTTTTTCAGCACAGAATTGACGAGCTGTTCAAAATAGTCGCCGAAAGGGGCATGAAGACCGCGCCGTTTTACCGTCAGCTTGAGGCATTTTTCCCAAATGCCCGCTTTATCGCCCTTACAAGCCAGCGCGAAAGCGTACTGGACCGTTTTCGCGAAACGGTAGACTACGGAAAAATTACGGAATTTATATCCGTCGCCGACAAACCGTATAATAAGATCGACGTTCTTGCCGACACCGAAAAATACCTTGGCGCGCCGCAGAATGACTGCATCATATTCGAGGACTTTGCTCCCACGCTGCACGCCGCCATGAAAAACGGAGTGTACGCCGTCGGCGTCCGTCACAGCTTCAACGCGCTGAAAATCGGCGACTGCGATATGCTGATAGACATTGCCAGCCCGCTTGACATCGAGCCCTCACGTCTTGACGGACTTTGCGACGGGGAGATAGCTCTGCGCCTTGACAGCGCCTCCCCCGCCGATCCCGCAAAGAACCACGTGCCGTCGTATAAATTCACCGTATGCGCCCATAGCGGTGCCAACGGCGCCGCCGGCGGCACCGAGCTCGGCAGATGCGCGCTGCGCGCGGGGCACAACGAAAACACGTACTACGGCGGAAACATAGGTTACGAGATCTTTGAGAATTTCCGCGGGCACCGCTATGCCGCAAAAGCGAGCCGCCTTTTGTTCACAGCAGCGAAAATGCTGGGTATGGATCATGTATACATAACCTGCCGCCCCGACAATCTGCCGTCGCGCCGTACCTGCGAGATTCTCGGCGGCGAGTATATTGAGACCGCAAAGCTGCCCGAATACAACGATATGTATAAAAGCGGCATGCGCGAAGTCGCGGTTTTCAGATACGGGATATGAGTCTTCCGTCTCCCCAACGGCTCGAAGTATTTCTCATGACACATAAAAAGCAGACGCTTTTTCAAAAGCGTCTGCTTTTCTTTATGCAATTATTCAATTCTCCGTGCCGTCCGGCACATATTCCCTTTCCTTATAAACAAGGCGGAAATCCTCGAAAACGACCGGCATATCGCCGTCGAAAACGTATCCGACTTCCTTGCTGTCCTCCGCGAAGAAGGCAGTGTGCTTTTCGACCCATGTTTCAAGGCATTCGTCCTCACCCTCGCGGCGGCAGACATCAAAGGTCATTTTGCCGAAGGGTATAAGGGTCACCGCCGTCGTTTCTATAACGCAGTACGGAACGCCGTCAAAATCGGTGACAATGCTTCTGTCCCCCACCTTCGGCAGCGGCTCATCCTCGGCAATATAGCTTGGATATGCGCTTGACGTAGCGGTCTTTTTCCCGGACATGACAAGCGACAAAAGGTGAGACGCCGACTGACGGGTTATATCAAAGCAGAAGACATCGCACGGCTTTTCATCAGGAGAGAGCCCCGCGCTTCTCAGATACCGCTGCCAAAAGCGGCGCTGCATCGCCTGATCCTCGCTCTCTTTTTCGCGTTTCCAGTATTTAAGCTCTTTATCTTCGTTGAAAATCTCAAATCCGCATCTTTCAAGAACACGCTCCGAGGCAGCATTCCACTTTTCGGTGTCGGCGACGACGGCAGTAACGCCGTCAATATTCAGCACATATTCGCACATGGCGTCGACCGCCTCGCTCATATATCCGCGCCCGCGAAAATCCTCGCCCAGACCGTAGCCTATTTCGACTTTACCCTCGCCGTCAGGCTCGTTTTTGTAGTCGGCAGAGCCGACAACATATCCGCTTTCCTTTTCAATCAGCCAAAAAAAGCCGTGCCAGAGCCACTTCTCTCCGCACCCGCCGTGCTTTTCGCACACCATGCGCAGAATATCGGCAAATTCTGCGTCCACTATCTCCGCTCTGTATGTACAGCCAAGCTCTTTTTCGACGCAGTCATCACCGTTTGCCCACGCGAGCTGCTGCTCGGCACTCAGCCGAACCAGCCGCAGCCTTTCTGTTTCGATCACCATGTGTTTCTCCGTTTCATCTTAAAGCGCAAAAGTGCGGGCATATGTACGTAGACGTACATATGCCCGCAGGCTATAGGTTTTGTCAGATATACTTATGCATTGTCTCCGTAATGTTTTCGGCAGGGATAGATGCCGTCATCACAAGGTTTACTTCATTTGCAGAGGTTATATCGTTTACTTTATCAAGGAACTTATCGAACGCAGCGGTGTCCTCTTTGCATATCTTAAGTGCGGAATCTATGAACAGATCGGTAACATCGTGGTTGCTTGCGAGAATACCCGCAACAAATCCGTAGAGAGAAGCGGCATCTGCGATACCGAAAGCTTCTGTATCAACGAGGCGGCAGCGGTAGTTGACGTCAAATTTCAGTTTATCTCCCTTTTCTATACAAACAACGTCACCGTTTGTGGCGGAAAGCGCCTGGCTTACAAGCTCAATAAGATGTTTTGTCTTTCCGGTTCCTTTAACTCCGACGATCAGTTTAACCATTTTAATTTACCTCCGTGTGTAAATGAAGTTTGCACAGCTTTCTGTGTGACTATATTATACTGCATTTTAACTATAAATGCAAGTATTAATTTGATTTTTTTGTTAATAATCTCAAATATTTGTGTAAAAAAACGAAGTGCTATGCACTTCGTTTTTCCATATTAGTTATCAGACATTCTCTTTTTGAGAGTAGCCTTGAGCTCGTCAAGAGACGGATCGGGCTTGTCGAGAAGAGCGAACATATTCTTCTTGTACGCCTCAACGCCGGGCTGGTCAAAGGGATTAACGCCGAGAGTGTAACCGGAAACAGCGCACGCAAGCTCGAAGAAGTATGACATATAACCGTAGGTATACGCGCTTCTGTCGGGGATCTCAAGCACTATGTTGGGAACGCCGCCGTCGTTGTGCGCATAGAGAGTCGCATTCATTGCGCAGCGGTTTATCTCGCTCATTTCCTTGCCCGCAAGGAAGTTGAGTCCGTCGGAATTTTCGGGATCGAAAGGCACCTTTACGCTGTCATTGGACTCTTTGATATCGATAACCGTCTCAAAAATGTTGCGAACACCCTGCTGGATGTACTGACCGAGAGAGTGAAGGTCGGTGGAGAAAATCACGGATGCGGGGAAAAGACCCTTGTTGTCCTTGCCCTCGGACTCGCCGTAAAGCTGCTTCCACCACTCGCAGTACATCTGGAGAGAAGGCTCGTAGGAAACGAGAATTTCTGTAGTCTTGCCCGCTCTGTACATAAGGTTTCTGTACGCGGCGTACTTAAGGCAGTCATTTGCGGCTGCAGAGGGAGTCTTATAAGCTTCCATAGCGTCTGCCGCGCCCTGCATCATTGCGTCGATGTCAATGCCCGCAACGGCAATGGGAAGAAGACCTACGGCTGTAAGAACGGAGTATCTGCCGCCGATATCATCGGGAACGACGAACGTCTCGTAGCCGCACTTGTCGCTGAACTCTTTAAGCTTGCCGCGGCACTTGTCGGTGGTGCAGAATATACGCTCGCGCGCGCCCTCTTCGCCGTACTTCTTTATAAGAAGCTCTCTGAAGATACGGAAAGCGACTGCGGGCTCGGTAGTCGTGCCGGACTTTGAAACAACGTTGAGAGAGATATCCTTGCCCTCGCAAGCCTTCAGAAGGTCGCTGAGAGCGGAGGCGGAAATGCTGTTGCCCGCAAAGAACACCTGAGGATCGTCCTTGCAGGTGGCGTTATGCATATTGCCCTTTACAAACTCAATAGCACTGCGAGCGCCGAGGTAAGAGCCGCCGATGCCGATAACGATGAGAACATCGCTGTTCTTTCTGATCCTAGCGGCAGCATCCTTTATTCTTGCGTACTCGTCCTTGTCGTAGTCAACGGGGCGGGTGTACCAGCCGAGAAAATCCGCTCCCGCGCCCGTTCCGCTCTTTACGGTTTCAAGAGCTGCCTCGACCTTGGGGGCGATCTTTTCAACCGCGTCCGCGTCCACAAAATCTTTTATGAATTTTTCATTTAACTTTACAGACATTTTTTCATGACCTTTCTTTTGAAATCACAATCATTATATTACTATAAACATTTGTTTTTTTCAATAGAAATCGGAAAATTCCGTATACATTTTGTCATTTTTGCGCCGTTTTCACGTCGCATTTTTCAAAAAATGCATCAGTACAAAAGAAAACTTTCAAATATCCGCAAAAGAACTCCGCCGAAGCTGATCTTGTCAACATCCCGCTCAGCGGTTATGTCCTCCTCGGCGACTGTCTCCCCGTCAAGCGTGTATGTGACGCTGCCCAGCACATCGCCTCGGCGAACGGGCGCCGCCGTGCGCTCTGTATATTCACACTGCTTTTCTATCTTTTCTGCGCTGCCCTTCGGCAAAAGCAGGCGCACCTCGGGCAGAAGCGTTCCGACGTCAGGGTTCACTCCGCCGGCGACACTTACGTTTTCTCCCTCGCCCGCCTCGTCGCAGTATACGCAGTAGTTTGCAAATCCCCAGTCAAGCAGCTGTGTTGCCGCGGCGTTGCGCGCATCTCTTGTTTCGCTGCCCATTATGACGGCTATAAGGTCCATACCGTCGCGGCAGGCTGTCGCGCTGATGCAGAAGCCCGCTTTTGAGGTCGAACCGGTCTTCAGCCCCGTAGCCCCGCTGTAAAAGCGGATAAGGCGGTTGGTGTTTGAAAGCCCGAAGGCACCGTTTCGTATCGTGTCCATCCATATGGAACTGTAATTCAGTATAAGCGGGTGTTTTGTTATGAGCTCGCGGGACACAAGTGCGATATCCATAGCGCTCAGAACATGGTTCACGGTGTCGTCGTCAAGTCCCGTCACGTTTTCAAAATTTGTATTCTCCATGCCGAGCAGCAACGCTTTTTCGTTCATTCGTTTTACAAACGCTTCTTCGCTGCCGCCCACCTTCTCGGCAAGCGCGACGGCGGCGTCGTTAGCGCTTGACACCACAACGGATTTCAGCATATCCTCAACGCTCATTTCCTCAAACGGCTCGAGGAACACCTGCGAGCCGCCCATGGACGCGGCGTATTCGCTGACGCTTACGGTATCCTCAAGGGACAGCGTATTTGAATCGATCGCCTCCATAACGAGCAGCAGCGTCATTACCTTTGTAACGGACGCGGGCGGCAGCGCCTCGTTCGCGTTTTTCGCGTACAGGACCTTACCGGTACCTGCTTCCATGAGCACGGCGCTTTCGGCAGCGACGTCAAACGGCGCGTTTTCCTCGGCAGTCACGGCGCGGGTATCTACGGGCATGCACATACCGCAGCACACGCAGAGCAGCAGCGCAAGAGACAGGGATATAAGCTTTTTCATATCATTTCCCCTTTTTATATTATGTTACACTAATATATATGGGGCAGCGGCGGTATTATGTTTATAAGACCCGCACGCGCGAAAAAAGCAGGACTTTCTGTCTTGAAAGTCCTGCTTTTGAATTTGTTTTATCAATCCGCAGTGTCCGTAAAGCTGTTGTCGAAAACAATGTCGCCGGAATTATACGACGGAACAACGTTTATCATCGTCTTGCCGCGGTTAAGTTCGACCTCGGTGCCGTCCTCGTAGAAGTAGGTTATGGGAGAATCATGGTTCTCTTTTTTCCATATTATCTTCTTATATCCGCCGTCGGTGATATACCAGCCGCTTCCCTCTCCGGTCGTATTTATCCAGATGCGGGATTTGGCGTCGTTGGGGATAGCGCCTGTCTCCGTAAACATGACTATCACGTTTCTGAAGCACAGCTGCTCGCCCGTTGTGCTGTCGATATGCCTCTCGCCGTTATACTGATATCTCAGATACCCCTTGTTGGCGGGAGAATATACATAATCAACGGTCTGATAGCTTGACATTACGACCTTGGCATGGTTTGCCTTGTCGCTGAGAGATACATCCGTTCCCCACTTTGCAAAGTTCATGGGCTTTTCGTAGCCCGCCGCCTTTTCCGCGGGTATCTTCATATACTCAATGCCCGCTTTGATGCCCGTGCCGCTTTTTACCATCAGCGTGTGCTCGGAGCTGTACTTTTTCAGCCGCTCGGGGTCTCTTACGAACGTTTCCGTAGTGTAATACAGAGCGGAAGAGCCTCTGACTCCGTCCATATGATCCGTGCCGCGCTTTGCAAACGTATCGTATGCGTAGTCGCTGCCGCCCGCATGTATGAAAATGCAGTTATAGCTTTCGGCATAGTCGATATAGTAGTCTCTCGCGCTGCGGACGCTGCCTATCTGCCCAAGCTTTTCATAGTCGTTGGAGATAAGCATAAGGCGGGTGATACCGCCCTCCGCAAGGCACTCATACAGAATATCCGCCTGTGAGACGCCCTCCTGCGGGAGGCTCTGGTATATGTTGTTGACCATGATCGACACGGGGCGCAGCTTTGACACGTCCGTCTCCGTGCCGAGCCCTGTCAGCGGATTTATGTACTGCGGCTCGCTGTTGTCTGCCGCAGGTTCGGTCTCGTCCGGCTCTTTAGTTGTTTCCTCTGTTTCGGCTGTTGTATCATCGCTTGCCTTTTTAGGTGAGTTTCTGATAATGAAAAACACTGCAACGCCGACTATAACAAGGCAAACGGCAATAAGAACAGCCAATAGACGTTTGTTCATGTCAGTCGCCTATAAGCCTTTCAAGCCAAATAAGCCCCAGTTCAAAAGACTCTGCCAATCCGCTCTTGAGCTCCTGCTTTACTATTTTTTCGCCGTCGGACAGATCCTTGTCCGTTTTCATTATCTGAATAATGATCTTGTCGGGCACCATTGTTCCCTTGTATTCTTTCTCAGTCATGATGATGAGCTGCAGCACATACTCATCGTCAACATTGCCGTATATGATCGTATTTCCCTCTCTTACAAGCGGGCGATCCTTATACATAAGAAATTTTCCGTCAACGGTAGCGCCGCGCAGAATTTCCTTTGTTTCTTCGCTCATATAATGTCCTTTCCGATTTCATTTGATCTGCATGGATTTTATAACATATGATACTATAATTTCCCCGTATTGTCAAGTATATGCCGCCGCATCGTGACATACGCGCCGAAACACACCTCAGAGTATACGCACCGCATGGCGGCGTGCCGCCCTGCGGTGCTGTACGGTTTTGATAAAATCACTTCTGCGATTTTTCTTTGATATAGCTGTCTATTGCCTGCGCCGCGGTCTTACCCGCGCCCATGGCAAGTATGACCGTCGCGGCACCGGTAACGGCATCGCCGCCTGCCCAAATACCCTCACGGCTCGTGGCTCCCGTCTCCTCTTCAACGACTATACCGCCGCGCCTGTTGACTTCAAGCCCGTCCGTTGTGGACTTTATGAGCGGGTTGGGAGAAGTTCCGATAGACATGATAACGCAGTCGACGTCAATATTAAACTCGCTGCCCTCTACGGGAACGGGGCTTCGTCTGCCGCGCTCATCGGGCTCGCCCAGCTCCATCCTCAGGCACTCCATGCCGATAACGCTGCCGTTTTTCGGGTCCCGTCTGTCGTCGGGATTTTCATAACCGATTATCTTCGTGGGATTGCAGAGGAGCATGAATTCAACGCCCTCCTCCATGGCGTGCTCGACCTCCTCGCGGCGGGCGGGCAGCTCTTCCATAGAGCGGCGGTAAACTATATAGACTTTTTCGGCACCGAGACGAAGCGCCGTGCGTGCGGCGTCCATCGCAACGTTTCCGCCGCCGACGACCGCGACTCTGCCGCCCTTCATAATAGGCGTGTCGGAATCGTCTCTGTAGGCCTTCATAAGATTGCTGCGGGTCAGATACTCGTTGGCGGAGTATACGCCCTTGAGACTCTCTCCGGGGATACCCATAAATCTGGGCAGTCCCGCGCCGCTTGCGATAAACACGGCTTCAAAGCCGTCGTCAAGCAGCTCGTCCACGGTAAGAGTTTTACCGATTATAACATTTGTTTCAATGTCAACTCCCAGCGCACGCAGGGTGTCGACTTCTTTTTTGACTATGTCTTTGGGAAGACGGAATTCCGGTATACCATATACCAGAACGCCGCCCGCGGTATGCAGAGCCTCGAAAACACACACCTTATAGCCGCGGCGGGCAAGATCGCCCGCGCAGGTAAGCCCGGAGGGGCCGGAGCCAACAACGGCGACCTTGTGTCCGTTCTGTATCGGGGGCGTGACTTTTGCCGCGCTGTTCGCGTTGTGCCAGTCCGCAACGAAGCGCTCCAGTCTGCCGATACCCACAGACTCGCCTTTTATGCCACGCACGCATTTTGACTCGCACTGGTTCTCCTGGGGACATACTCTGCCGCACACGGCAGGCAGGCTTGATGACTCGGAAATTATCCGGTATGCGCCCTCAAAATCGCCCTCGCGCACCTTTTCTATAAACGCGGGGATATGTATTTTTACGGGGCAGCCCGAAACGCAGGGCATATTTTTGCAGTTAAGGCAGCGCGCCGCTTCTTCAAGCGCGGTCTTTTCGTCGTAACCCAGTGCAACCTCTTTGAAGTTGTGCGCTCTGACCGCGGGATCCTGTGTGGGCATGGGAGAGCGTTTTGCGTTCATGTTTGCCATTGTAGTTATTTCTCCTCTCCCTTAAAAAGATTGCAGGTTTTTTCATACGCATGGCGCTCAAAATCGCGATAAGCCGCGCCGCGCTCCATAGCTTCGTCGAAATCCACCTCAAAGCCGTCGAAATCGGGACCGTCAACGCAGGCAAACTTCGTTTCGCCGCCGACGGTAAGACGGCAGCCGCCGCACATTCCCGTTCCGTCTATCATTATGGGGTTCATGGAAACAACGGTTTTAACGTTATACGGGCGCGTTGTCGCAACAACGAACTTCATCATTACAAGGGGACCTATGGCTATAACCTCGTCGTAATCCTCTCCCGCCTCGATAGCCTCTTTGAGCGGAACGGTCACAACGCCCTGTCTGCCCGCGCTGCCGTCGTCCGTCATAAGAATAAATCTACGGGACGCAGCGCGGAATTCATCCTCCAATATAACAAGATCGCGATTTCTGAAGCCGACGACGGAGTGCACCTCGCACCCCGCCGCAGACAGCGCCTGGGCAATAGGCAACGCAATGGCGCAGCCTACGCCGCCGCCTACAACGCACACCTTTTTCAGCCCGTCAAGCTCCGTGGGACGGCCGAGAGGACCTGCAAAATCCTGTATGTATTCACCGCACTTTTTTGCGCCCAGCTTTACCGTCGTTGAGCCGACAAGCTGGAAAATAATGCGCACGGTGCCAGCATCTTTGTTACATCCCGCAACGGTGAGCGGGATACGCTCGCCCTCCTCGTCCACACGGAGGATTATGAACTGACCGGGCTTTGCCGATCTTGCCACAAGAGGTGCTTCTATATCCATGAGCGTGACCGTGGGGTTAAGCTCTTTTTTGTATGCTATTCTGTACATAAACTTTCCTTTCGGCTTCGGCAAATGCGTCTGCCGCCCGCGGCGGCAGACGCGCGATAACATCAGAATTGCAGGGCACATGCCCTGCAATTCTGATTTCAAAGCCTTGGTTATTTTTCTTCTGATTCGGTTTTTTCTGTATCCTGAGCCGATACGCCGTCGCCTTTTGTCTCGTTTGCAGCGCCTTCGGCCTTTTCATTGTCTTCGCCGTTTGCCCATTCATCAGCCTTGACAACGCCCACTTTTACAGACTTTACTATGGACTTGCCGAGATTTTTGAATGCGTGTCCGAGACCGACGCCGGTTTCTTTCCAGTTTTCTCTGAGATCTCCCATTATATGTTCATCCCTTTCCGCGAGAATTATAAACCGATAGCTTCGGTTCCTTATAATTATAGTACAGTTTTTTTGTTTTGTCAACAAACTATTTGACTCATATGGACATTACAGAATTTTTATAATATAATTTAATAAAAGCGACATAAATGTATAAATGTTACGTCGTTACATATGAATGACATTTAAGCACAGTCCGCGAGGTTATGATGGAAGACGAAAGAATTATCGGCATGTACTTTGAGCGGGACGAAGGCGCCGTCACGCAGACCGCAATAAAATACGGTGCGTACTGCTACACCGTGTCATACGCGATCCTTGCCTGCCGCGAGGACTGCGAGGAGTGCGTCAACGACACATACATGCGGGCGTGGAATTCCATTCCCCCGACGCGCCCGAAGAACTTTAAGATGTTTCTGGCAAAGATCGCACGCAATCTGTCATTTGACAGGTGGCGCGCAAAAAACGCCGCCAAAAGAGGCGGAGAGGTCGCTGCCTGCCTTGAAGAGCTTTCCGATTGCATCGCGTCAGGCGAGAGCGCGTCGGACGCGGTCATTGCCGACGAGCTTGCGGCGGCTGTCAACACATTTCTGCGCACGCTGCCCGAGCGCGACTGCAATGTTTTTCTCAGAAGATACTTCTTCTCCGACACCATACAAAGCATTGCCTCAAAATACGGCATCAGCGAAAACAATGTTTCGCTCATTATGACGCGCTCGCGCAAAAAGCTGAAAAAGCATCTTATATCGGAGGGGCTTATATGAAAAGCGAAGATATTTACAAGGCTTTGGGAAAAGCGGACGACGATCTTCTTGAAAAGAGCGAGAACAGCGCCGCAAAAGCAAACAGTACCGCCGCGCGCCGCCGAACGATCATAAAACGGGCATCTTTTGCAGCGTGCTTTGCGCTTCTTCTCACCGCCGCGATCACCGTTGCCGTTCTGCTCAGCAAAAATAATACGTCCTTTATGACAGGCTCCCGCCCGAAGGATCTCGCCGAGGCGTATTATTTAGAAAGCTCCGACGGCAGCGGCAATAATCTGCCGAGCGAGGAGTTTTCAGATGCGATAACGTCTTTCGTCATACGCCTTTTCGCCGAGGAGTACAGCGAAAGCGAGAACACCCTGCTCTCCCCCGTATCTGCAGCGTCGGCGCTTGCTATGTGTCGAAACGGCGCCGTGGGAAGCACGGCGGATGAAATTTCCGCAGCGTTTTCAAATCTTTCAGCAGAAGAGATAAACAGCGGATTTTCCGCATTTATGAAAAGCTCGTCCGATATTGGAACACTGCGCCTTGCAAACTCCCTTTGGCTCAGAGACGACGGAGAAAGACTGTCGGTAGATGGCAGCTTTCTTTACGAATGCGCAAACTCATACGGCGCGCAGGTATACGCCGAGCCTTTTGACAAAACGACCCTTAAAAAAATCAACCGATGGGTCGAGGAAAAGACCGACAAAATGATAAAAGACATCCTGGACGGTGTCGGCGACGACAGCATAATGTTCATTCTGAACGCCACTGCCTTCAGCGCTGACTGGGAGGATGAGTTTTTAACGGCAAACACCCATGAAAAACGATTTACGAACATCGACGGCAGCACGTCGGCCGTTCAAATGATGAACGGCTCTGCCGACTGCTACATGGAAAATGAAAACTGCACGGGCTTTGCCAAAATGTACAAGGGCGAAAATTACTACTTAGCGGCGCTTTTGCCGAACGGCGACATAAGCAAATTTGTAAAGGGTCTCGGCACGAAAGATGGTGCCGAGGAGGTTATGGGACTTTTGAAAAGTAAGGAATACCGCTTTACTTCGGTCACCGTGCCGAAATTCTCCGCGGAATATGCCGCAGACCTTATACCGCCGCTTTCTTCAATGGGTATAAAAAGCGCGTTCGATCCCGCCGCGGCAGATTTTTCGGGTATGGCAAAAAGCAATGAGGGAAACGTATTTATAGGCAGGGTCACGCAGAAAAGCCGCATCGATGTAACGGAAAAAGGCACAAAAGCGGCTTCCGCGACTCTCGTTGACGTAATGGACAGCGCCGCGCGGGATGAGAAGCGCGTCACGCTGGACCGCCCGTTCATATACATGATAGTTGACGCCGCGACGGATATTCCCGTATTTATCGGCGCCGTAAACTCCGTGTCGTGACCCCGCAGGGCGAACGCGCCGCCAGACATGCGAAAATTTATTGAAATATTATGCAAATTTGTCTTGACAACACCTATGGGACATGATATAATATCAAGGCGCGTGGCGGAATAGCTCAGTTGGCTAGAGCAATCGGTTCATACCCGATAGGTCGTGGGTTCAAGTCCAACTTCCGCTACCAGGCCCGTTGGTCAAGCGGCTAAGACACCGCCCTTTCACGGCGGTAACGGGGGTTCGATTCCCCCACGGGTCACCAAAGCCCCAAAGACTTTCGTCTTTGGGGCTTTCTTATTTTTCGGCACGGCAAATGTGCCGATATATCTGATCTTACGTTGCGGAGGATACTGCTGTGGACTGCACCGCCCCATCACTTAAAAAGCCCGAAATGATACTGTTTGACTACGGTCAGACTCTTATAGCCGAGGAGACGTACAACGGGCTTTCCGGCACCGAGGCACTTATGAAATACGCCGTCTCAAACCCTCACGGCTATACTGCCGAGGACGTAAACGCCGAGGCTGACAGGCTCAACCGCGAGATAGGCAGAGGAGACATGAAAACGCGGCATCTCTTTCAGATAGAGGTGCCGAACCGCATATTCTCCGCGTTTCTATACGGCTCTATGGGCATAAAGCTTTCCCTTACGGCAGACGAGATCGACAGAATATTCTGGGATGCGGCGTCCCCGGGTGCGCCCACCGACGGCATTGAAGATTTTCTTGATTTTCTTGCGCGCGAAAGCATCCGCACGGGAGTTATCAGCAATATTTCGTACAGCGGGAAGGTCGTCAGCGAGCGCATCAACAGAATGCTGCCGCGAAGCCGCTTTGAGTTCATTATCGCCACCAGCGAATACACCTTCAGAAAGCCCAACCGCCACATATTCGATCTTGCGGCGGAAACGGCAGGCACGGCACCCGAGAACATTTGGTACATAGGCGACAGCTATGAATGTGATGTTGTGGGATCAAAAAATGCCGGTATGTTCCCCGTTTACTACAGCGGAGCCTCAGCAAATGCCCGCCGCGCCTGCCCCGACGAAACCGTTCTCTCCGTTGACAGCTGGGCTGCACTTCAAAGCATTCTGAAAAGTCTCTGATACTATCTCGGCGGCGATTTATCCGTTTCAGGCAGAAAAACAGCAGGCGGCAAAAAGGCTCTCCGGGTCTGCCCCGCAAAGCCGCCCGGCACTGCAGCCGGGCGGCTTTTTGAGGCATTTCGGAAAGCCTTTTATACTTCACGGTGCTTTTATCTGTTCTTTGCGGGATAGAAAAGCCCGACAACGCCCGGACCGGCGTGTGCTCCGGTAGTTGCGCCGTGATATTCGACCAGTATCACATTCGCATCGTATTTCTCAACCAGCATTTTCTTCAGTTCAACGGCTTCGCTCTCGCAATCGCCGTGAGTGATGATTGCCGGGTTCTCCTTGGGCGACAGTGCAAGCTCGCCGTACTTGTCGCAAAGCATCTGAATTGCCTTTTTGCGGCCGCGCGCCTTGCTGAAGCTTACAAGATGTCCCTCGTCGTCCATATGGAGCACCGGCTTTATGCCGAGAAGCCCGCCGACAACCGCTGCGGTCGGGCTGATCCTGCCGCCGCGCCTCAGGTATACAAGATCGTCGACGGTAAACCAGTGACCTATGGTAAGCTTCGTTTTTTCCGCAAAATCGGCAGCCGCGTCAAGATCTGCGCCTTCGTCGCGCTTCTTTGCAGTCATATAAACAAGAAGCCCCAGTCCCGCTGAGCCGCAGAGCGAATCTATAACGGTTATGCGGCGCTCGGGATATTTTTCGCAAAGCTCGTTTGCGGCAACGCAGCCTGCGCTGTATGTGCCGCTGAGCGCGGTTGAAAGCGCAAGATACAAAATGTCTTTTCCCTCTTTGATCACTTTTTCAAAAGCCTCTAGAAAAACGTCCACGTTCACCGCCGAGGTCTTCACCGTGTGCCCGTCTCTCATTTTTTTGTAGAACTCGCGCGGCGGCATCGTTTCGGAGGTATACACCGTGTCGGAATCATCAAATACAAATGTCAGATCGCAGCTGCCGACTCCCCATTTTTCAAGCGTCTCTCTCGGGATGTCGCTGCCCGAATCCGTAAACAAAACATAATTCTGCATTTTACAGTAAAGCTCCTTTATAATAGTACGCCGCGTCGGCGACAGTTTGATTATACATAAGCGGGCGCCGAAACGTCAACCTACTGTATATTTCTATTTCTCTACGATGTAAATATTTCCGGTAGAATCGCATTTATTTCTCTACCTACGGTAGAAAAACACAAAAAAGCATTGATTTCACCGGGGACGGCGTATATAATATGCAAAGAAATCAAATTGCGGCGCCGTGCCGCGAAAGGTCGGTCTTATATGCTTCCTGTTGCGCTTCAGCTTTTCAGCATCAGAGAGTCAATGGAAAAGGACACAAGGGCAGCCCTCGGGGACGTTGCCAATATGGGATACCGGGGCGTGGAGCTTTGCGGCTTCGGCGGACTTGAGCCGAAAGAATTCAAAAACGTCTGCGACGGACTGGGACTTGAGGCAGTATCTGCCCACATTGGTCCCGGAGGTGCCGTTGACGACACGGACAAGATCATAGACGAGCTTTGTACCGTCGACGCAAAGTATGCCGCGATCGCGTACCTTGACGCGGACAAGCGCCCGGGCGGAGAAAATTTCGAGTCCTACTTCAAAAACCTCGGCGCGGCGGCAAAGAAATTCAGAAAAGCGGGCATTCAGCTGCTTTTTCACAACCACGAAACGGAATTTACATACGTAAGCGGCAGACTGATGCTTGATCGGATACTGGAAGCGGTCGACGACGGACTGCTTTTGCCCGAGCTTGACACCTGCTGGATAAACATCGGCGGGCAAAACCCGGAAATGTACATGAAGAGTTATGTCGGCCGCTGCCCCGTTGTCCATCTGAAGGATTTTAACTTCAAAAAACGCTTTGCTCCGAATACTGACGGCACACGCCCCGATTTTGAATTCCGCCCCATAGGATACGGCAGGCAGGATATGCCGGGGATACTCGCCGCAAGCGAGGAGATCGGCGCAAAATGGTATGTTGTCGAGCAGGATGCTCCGTCTCTCGGGCTTTCCGACATGGAGTGCGCAAAGCTCAGCCGCCAATGGCTGAAGACCGTGCAGGGCTGAAGGCCCAAGTATTATGAAAGCTACAGGTGAAATATGAAAAGGATACTTTGCATACTTTCGGCGTTTCTGATCGTTCTCTCCCTCGGCGGATGCGTGCGCTCGATAAATTCCGACATAACGTCGGAGACGACCGCGCAGGTCGCTGCGGATACGACCGCATCAACAGATGAAGATACTACCGCCGCGCCCGAGCCGGAAAAGACCGGAGTTACAATACGCATGGTGGGCGACGTGCTTTTGCACGAGGCTGTTACCGAAAGCGGTCTGCGGGACGACGGAACATACAATTTCGATCATCTTTTCAAAAATGTGCTTGACGAGATAAAGAGCGCGGACATCGCGCTCGTAAACCAGGAGGTAATTCTCGGCGGCAAGGAAATGGGGCTTTCGGGCTATCCCGCCTTCAACGGTCCGTTTGAAGTCGGCGACGCTATCGCGAACGCGGGCTTTGACATCGTTCTGCACGCAACGAACCACGCTCTTGACCGCGGCAGCGCGGCAGTCGTCAACTGCTGCAATTTCTGGAGAACGTCGCACCCGGACATATCGTTTATAGGCATATCCGACAGTTCTGCGGATCAGAACAACATTGTCATAAAAGAGGCAGGCGGCATAAAGATCGCCTTTCTCAACTACACATACGGAACAAACGGCATTCCGCTGCCCGCGGGGTACCCGAACGCCGTCACATACCTTGACGAGAATACTATTCGCAGCGACACGGCTTATGCGAAAGAGAACGCCGATTTCACAGTCGTTCTTCCCCACTGGGGCACGGAGTACATCCACGAGGCGGACTCCAGCCAGAAATACTGGACGCAGCTGTTTTTCGACTGCGGAGTCGATCTTGTGATAGGTACTCATCCCCATGTGACCGAGCCGGTTGAGAAAATAGAAAAAGACGGGCACACCATGGTAGTGTACTACTCCATCGGCAACTTTGTGAACTCTACCGCGCAGACCGGCGCGGGCATTGCCGACAGGATGGTGGGCGCTATGGCGGATGTCACTGTTGAGCGCGGCGACGACGGCAAGGTATACATAAGCGACTACGGCGTTATTCCTCTTGTGACGCATCTTTCAAGCGGCTTCGGCGGGATCACCACATACAAGCTTTCCGACTACACCGAGGATATGGCAAACAACAACCTTATCGTAAATTCCGACCCGTCGTTTTCGCTCAAGTACTGCACTGATCTTACAAACAGCGTTTTCCCCGGGCTTGTAAAATAGCATGAACCGCGGTGACGGACGCCGCAAAGTTTTATACGAAAGATCCCCCCGCTCAGTCCTTTTCGGGACTGAGCGGGGGGATTTTACTCTGTCACTTTTTGCCGTTTTTGAAATACTGGTAGAAATTGCACGGTATCATACCGTTATAAAGCTTTCGCACCTTGTCGGCGCGGCGTCCGAACAACCGCTGAAAATCGGGATGGCTCGTGAGTATATAAAGCTGCCAGCGGTCCAGAGACTGCCAAGCTTTTCCCATGCGGCGGTACAGCTCGTCAACCTCGCCGCGCATTATCCGCTCGCCGTACGGCGGGTTTGTAACAACGGTGCCGCGAACGCCGCCCGTTGTAAGATCAAGAGCGTCGCCGACCTCAAAGCGGACGATGCCTTCCACTCCCGCACGCGCCGCGGCTGCCTTTGCGACTTCTACGCAATCGGGATCGATGTCAGAGCCGAGCGCCTCGAAATTTATTTCATTCTTTTCGGCGGCGGCAGCCGCATCGCGCGCGGTCTGCCAAAGCTTTTTGTCAAAGACGGGAAAGCTTTCCGCCGCAAAGTTTCTGGAACGCCCGGGAGCGGCGTTCTTCATCATCATTGCGCCCTCTATCGCTATTGTTCCCGAGCCGCAGAACGGGTCTCTCAAAAGAACTCCCTCTCTTGGGCGGGACAGCTTTACAAGTGCCGCCGCGAGAGTTTCGCGCAGCGGCGCCGCAACGCTTTGCGGACGGTATCCCCTTTTATGAAGCGGAACGCCCGACAGATCTATCATAAGCGCCGCTCTGTCCTTGAACAGGAAAAAGTCTATCTGATATTTTTCGCCGGTCTCGGGCAGAGTTTCCATATTATATACTCCGCCCAGCCGCTTTGCAACGGCTTTTTTTATTATCTTTTGGCAGTCGGGGACGGAGAAAAGCTTGCTTCGTATGGAATGCCCCCGTACGGGAAAGCAGTCGTTTCTGCCGATAATACTCTCCCAGGGCAGCGCGCGGCAGCCTTCAAACAGCTCGTCGAAGCTTCGCGCCTCAAACTCGCCCATATTGAGATACAGCCTCTCCGCAAACCTGAGATTTATATTGCACACGCAGCAGGCGTATGCATCGCCCTCAAATGTTATTCTGCCGTCCATTGTGTTGACGCGTCTGTATCCGAGGCTGTCTATCTCCTCGCCGAGCAGACCCTCAAGTCCAAAAAGGCACGTCGCCGTATATCTGAAATTTTCCGTTTTCAATTTATCCTCACTGTCTGCCGTTTTTTCTGCCATCCGCGGGCGTGCCGATAGGCTGCGTCTGACCCTTCTGCCGCTCGGGTGCCTTTGCCGCCGGCAGAGTGAATGTAAAGCGGCACCATTTGTCCTGCTCGCTTTCCACCCATATTTTTTCGCCCTGCGCTTCTATTATGGTGCGGGCGATATACATACCGAGGCCCACACCCGTTTTATCCATGCCGCGGCTCTTGTCGCTCTTGTAGAAGCGCTCGAAAACGTACGGCAGATCCTCTTTCGGAATGCCCTGCCCTTCGTCGTAAACGCTTACATACACCTTGCCCGACTTCTCACGTATGGATATTTCATACGCCCCGCCCTCGCGGGCAAATTTTATGGCGTTGTCACAGATATTGTAGAATATCTGGTGTATGGCGTCCTTATCGGCTTTTACATACATATTGTCGCTGTCGCACTCAAAGCGCACGTCAAGCTTTTTGTCCTCAAGGCGCTGCATATTGTTTATGATGATCTCACGTCCCTGCTCGCAGACATCGTAAACCGTGGGTACGAATTTACGCTCGCCAGCCTCAAGACGGGAAATATCAAGCAGCTGAGAAACAAGCCGCGACAGTCTGCGCACCTCGGAGGAAATTATGCCGAGATAATACTCGTGCTGCTCCGGCGGGATAGCGCCGTCGAGAATACCGTCTATAAAACCGGATATTGTGGTCATGGGCGTACGCAGATCGTGAGAAACGTTTGCAAGAAACGTTCTGCGCATGTCCTCAAGGGTCTGCATGGACGCTGCCATGTTATTGAACGCCGAAGCAAGCTCAGCGACCTCGTCTCTTCCGACAACGGGGACTCTTGCGTCAAACTGACCGTTTGCAAACGCCCGCGCCGCCTTGCTCATCTCCCTTATAGGCGATATGAATCTCTCGGTTGTGAAATATATAACGACAAGTGACGCAAGCATTATCCAAAGCGCCGCCATTATTATAGTTCGGTTCATTGTTGTCACAAGTCCGTCGATGCCCGTGTCTCCCGACGCCGCAAAGACCGCGCCCGCGTATTCTCCGTTATTGTACAGCGGGATGGCGTAATACACGTGATCGGTTTTGAAAAAGCCGTCCATATCGTCCGTTTCGCAGATATGCAGTCCGCCCGCAAGCTTTCTGTGCGCCGCGTCCGAAATGAAAAATCTGCCCGAACCGTTTGACGTCGACTCGCTTGTGATGCTTACCTTGCGGCTGCCGCCGTAATGTATGACCTGCCCGTTTTTATCAACGACGAAAATAAGCATATCGTCATCGTTGACCGCAAGAAGCTCCAGAACGCTTTTCAGCCCCTGACCGTTATCGAACAGATAGTCCTTAAAGGTGGCGTAGCTGTCGGAAAAATCGTTTTCGATATAAACGGCTGCGGAGTTTGCAACATTTGAAAGATACTCCGTTTTAACATCAGTGCCGTAGGAGCGGATAATAAACGTTATGGTAAAGGATATAACGGCAAAGCAGATCACGATTATAAGCATAAACGTGACCATATACTTTACAAATATACTCTTTGCGCGAAACATCGCCGCACCTCCTTTTTCACCACCGCGAAAAATTGCATAAACGGTAAAAAGGGGCGGCAAGCCGCCCCCGTCATTATCTCATTTACTGAAGAAGCTCAAACTTATATCCGACGCCCCATACCGTTTTGAGAGTCCACTTGTCCGAAACGCCCTCAAGCTTTTCGCGCAGTCTCTTAACGTGAACGTCTACCGTTCTTGAGTCGCCGAGATAGTCAAAGCCCCAAACCTTGTCCAGCAGCTGATCTCTCGTGAACACCCTGTTGAAGTTGGAAGCGAGGAAATACAGAAGCTCCAGCTCCTTCGGGGGGATATCCACAGGCTTACCCCTGAGCTTCAGCTCGTATTTCTGAAGGCTTATTTCGATATTGTCAAACTTTATGACCTCATCGTCAAGCTGATTATCGTGTGCGCTGTATCTGCGCAGAACTGCCTTTATGCGGGCAGAAAGCTCTTTCATATCGTAAGGCTTTACGACAAAGTCGTCCGCACCCAGCTCAAGACCGAGGACCTTGTCGAAGACCTCGCCCTTTGCGGTCACCATGATGACCGGCTTTGAGGAGATCTCCCTGATCTCGCGGCAGACCTGAAAACCGTCCTTTTTGGGCAGCATTATATCAAGAAGCACCAGATCGGGCTCGTACATCTTAAAGAAAGTAACGCCCTCGGCGCCGTCGGCCGCGCATTTTACCTCGTAGCCTTCGTTTTCAAAATAGAGGCGGAGCATCTCACATATATTGAGATCGTCATCCACAACAAGAATTTTCGTGCTCATCGGTTATCTCCTTTACTTCTGATAATATTCGATAACACCGTATATACATAATAACACAAATGTTAATATTTGTATACACCAAATTATCAATTTTGAGATAAATTTTGAAAATTTATCCTCTGATGACCTTATTTTACTGTATAAAGGTGACGGTTTTGTGAAAAAAAGGTGATTTATTGTTAAAAAAAGCGGATTTTTGCAAAAATACCGTTTTCTCTTGATAAATGCGCCAAAGTTATGTATAATTATTGGGATAAATACAAATTGAACGCCGCCGTCGGTGCGGCGTATGAAAGGCTGACACTATGAAGCTCGGTATAATCGGTCTGCCCAACGTGGGCAAAAGTACACTGTTCAACGCAATAACCGGCGCGGGCGCGCAATCGGCGAACTATCCTTTCTGCACGATCGAGCCCAACGTGGGCATCGTTGCCGTTCCGGACAAGCGGCTCGACAAGCTTGCGGAGATGTACTCTCCCCAGAAGTACACGCCTGCGGTTATTGAGTTTGTAGACATTGCGGGCCTTGTAAAAGGCGCCTCCAAGGGCGAGGGACTGGGAAACAAATTCCTCTCCCACATACGCGACGTTGACGCGGTCGTTCACGTTGTGCGCTGCTTCGACGACGCGGATATCGTTCACGTTGAGGGAAACGTTGACCCCGCACGTGACATTGAGACAATAAATCTTGAGCTTATATTTGCAGATATGGAAACGCTCGAGAGACGAATAGACAAGACTGCAAAGCTTGCAAAAAGCGACAAGAGCCTCGCCGCCTCCCTTGACGTATACAATAAAGTATACGCCGTTCTCTCCGAAGGGCGCACCGCAAGATGCGCGGAGCTTGACGAGGACGAAAAGGCGATCATCGACGAGGCGGGACTTCTTACGATGAAGCCCGTTATCTACGCCGCGAACGTAAGCGAAGACGAGGCTGCGGGAGTTTCCCCGGACAATGCATACTACAAAGCGGTATGTGAGGCAGCAAAAGCCGAAGGCGCGCAGGTCATCCCCGTATGCGCGGGGATAGAAGCCGAGATAGCGGAGCTTGAACCGGAAGAAAAAGCGGAATTTCTTGCCGACATGGGCATAGAAGAGTCCGGACTTGACAAACTTATAACCGCCGGATACTCCCTTCTCGGACTTATAAGCTTTCTCACCGCGGGTCCAAAAGAGGTGCGCGCGTGGACCATCCGCCGCGGCACGAAAGCGCCTCAGGCTGCGGGCAAGATACATTCCGACTTTGAGCGCGGATTTATACGCGCCGAGGTCGTTGCGTTTGACGATCTTGTTGCCTGCGGCTCTCTCGCGGGCGCGAAAGCCAAAGGCCTTCTGCGCAGCGAAGGCAAAGATTATGTAATGTGTGACGGAGATGTAGTTGAATTTCTGTTCAACGTATAAAAACTATGAAAAAAATAATTTCCGCGGCAGCCGCCGTATGCTGCCTTGTATGTATATTCTCCCTTTTCTCATGCGGCAAAAAAGATGTCGGAGAGGGCTCGATTGTGGGAAAGTGGAAATATTCGCTCAACGCGGATATACGCGACGTGCTGACCGAAGTCATGGCGGACACGAGCGTTTACGACGACGTTTTCTATGAGTTCAACGAAGACGGCACGGGCTGCACGTACACAAAAAACAATCCCGAAAAAATGAAGTTCACCTACACATTTGACGGCTCGACGATCCATATCATCAACGAGTACGCGGAGTTTGACGTGAGCGCCAAGGTAAAGGATGACACGCTGAAGATCACCGAAAACGACAACACCGTCGAATTCGAGCGTCAGTAATACAAAAGCCGAAAGAAAAGCCCCTTTTCGGGGCTTTTTCTTTCATGTGTCGGAAAAAATATTGACTATCGCAAAAACATAGTATAAAATATAAGGTGGAAATTTTTAGAGGAGATACGGATCATGAAAAATTTCAAAAAATCCGTTGCCGCGCTGCTGTGCGGCGTAATGCTCATATGCTCTCTTTCGCTGTCGGGAACGGCAGCCGGCGATGCTGAAGACGGCAGGTTTATTTTCGGAGACGCGGACTCGCTTTCGTATGTCAGCGACGTAAATAACCTTGACTGCTCCTTTAATAAGACCGAGAAGTCGCTGCAGCTCAAAGTAAACTCCTCCGCTGCCGATCCGGATCCGCATTTTTCAATTGACATGAAAAAGATCGGCGTTTCCCTCTCGGCTTCGACATACAAGTACATAGTATTGACATACCGCACTCCTGCAAGTGTTTCCGACAAAGCAAACGCCTGCGAGGTGTTTCTCAGCGCGGGCAGCGTCGCCGCCCCCACAGCCGGGAAAAGCGTTGTTTTCGCCACGGAGAAAAGCGGAAAGTATATTGCAAAGATACTTGATCTTTCCTCGCTCGACTGGTGGAGCGGCGACATTCACAGCATACGCATCGACCCATACTGCGGTGCTTCGTACGGCGATGTAATGCTTATCGACTCGATAATACTCTGCAAAAACTCCGTTATCGCCTCCGCAGTTGCCACAAACAGGGTCAAGTCGGCATACGATGCCTCCTCTCCCTATTCGGGCACCGATTATGTATGCACGGCATACGACGTTACGAAGTACACATCCCCCTTGTGGAAAGGCAATATTGTGTATAACGAGGCGGTATACCCCGTGGAGGATGCCTCCGGCAACGCCGTGTACACTCTCATGTACACCCCCGATAACGTTATGTGCCTGTACTCCGCTGACTTTTCAAGCTCGTATACGGAGGGTATAGATTTTACGGTCAGCGGCAACAAGCTGACTATACTGAAATCCGGCGCGATACCGCTTAAAAAATACTCCTACATACACCGCGACTACGCCGATGGCTACAGGCGTACCGCCGCGGGCGACGGACTGTACGAATACTGGGGTCAGTCTAAGGAGTTCTTTAACGGATACCTCAACATAACCTACACCCACAGCGACGCATGGAGCGGCCCCGTGCCCGAGGACAAGTCCGCAAAGCTGCCGAATACGGCAGAGCAGATCAGAAACAAGGGTTCGCTCAACATCGTATATTTCGGCGACTCCATATGCGGAGGCGCGAACGCTTCATCATACAGAAACGTTTACCCGTACGCCGAATGGTGGAACGAGCAGATAAGCTCCGAGCTTTCAAAAGGCTTCGGCGTTAATGTCAAGACGACCATATCTTCCGTGGGCGGCAGTACCGCCTCCGATATGGTCTCGTCTGTTCAGGAAAGCGTTATAAAGTACAATCCCGACCTTGTGTTCATTGAATACGGCGTCAACGACGCCATGAACGCAAGCCAGGACAGCGACTACAACGCCGCAAAGCTGAAGTCCGAGTTCAAATCGGGTATAAATCAGATGATACAGCGCATCCGCGCTTCTCTTCCCAATTGCGAGATCGTTCTCGTCGCTCCGTTTTACAGCAATCCCTTCTGCCACTATATGTCATACTTTGAAGCCTGCCGCGACGCGCTGTGCGAACTTGAAGCGCAGTACAGCGGCGTTGCCGTGGCGGACGTTACCGCAATGCACAATTACCTGCTCACTTTCAAGGATTATCTTGACACCAGCGGCGACAATATGTGCCACCCCAACGACTTTATGTCCAGAGTTTTCTCGCAGGTCTGCCTTGAAACGATAGTTCCCGGCGGCGTTTCGGCATATGAGCCGAAGGACGAACCGAGAGACCCGGACGCTCCAGAGAATTATTCCACGAGCGCCGCTCCCGGCGGCCACGGCTGGTACTGGCCGTCAAGCGAGGCATACGGTCATATTTCCGGCTACGGCACAAACGGACAGGATATCGACCTTTCCGTTGACCTTTGTCTTCTTCCCTCCTCAGAGACTTCCATGGCGCGCCTTTGGACGTCTGACGGCAGTCATATCTCCATAACTCCCATAGGCATCACACTCGGCAATAAAACATATCCCTATTCGTGGGGCGGCGTTTCCGTCTCCAACTGGCACCGCGTCAGATTTGTTATAAAGGACGGGGCTGCCGCGGTATTTATTGACGGCGAAGAAATCGCACGCGTTCAGTCCGGAATAGTTGCATATACCGACTATCAGATGCTGTTCAGCCAGTACGGTGAAATGTACATTGACAATATCGAAATGAAGTCAAGCAGCGGCAAGGAATATTTCAGCTGCGATTTTGAAAATGAAGCTGCCGCAAAGAAGCTGTTCGGCTCGGGGCTCGGGCAGTACGCCATACTTGACGCAAATACCGTAAGCTACGATCTCTGCGGCGGCAGCGGAAGCTTTCAGTCTCAGGTAAAGGCAGCGGGCAAGCCACTGCCGCTTTACACCGCAAAGCCGGAGCGCGAAAACTACACGTTCATGGGCTGGGCGGAGACGAAAAATGCCGCATCCCCCGACTATGCCGCAGGAGCAAAGTTTGAAAAAGAAATCACCGCTCCACTCACCCTGTATGCAATATGGAGAAGCGATACCGCGTCAGCTCCCGTAATAGAATCTGTAACGCCCGCGTCAGCTTCGATAACCGACAGCGGCAGCGTAAGCTACACCATGATAGCCGTCGGTGAAGGCCTCAGCTATGCTTGGCAGAGCACGGACGCGCTTCCCGACGGAGTCACTCTGTCCGGCACCGACACACAGTCGTTGACCGTAACCGTTCCGGAGAAGCTGAAGGCTTCGTTCACCGCATCGTTCATATGCACGGTCACCTCCGACGGCGGCAGCACCGTTTCCGATCCCGTAACACTCTCGTACACATCGACATACCTCGCCGGAGACATCAACGGCGACGGCAAGGTGAACGGCAAGGATCTTACAAGGCTCGCGAAGTATTTCACCGACAAGAGCACGGCGGTTGTAAAAGCCGCGATTGACGCAAACGGTGACGGTATGTGCAATGCGTCCGATCTTAACGTGCTCATGCGCTATATAGCCGGCGCGGAAATTACAATATATTAAAAAAGCAACATATAAGAAAAGGAATATCCCTGTTATGACAAAAGAAAGCATACTTTCCCTGCTTGAGGAGATCAAGAAAGCCGACGCGTCCGAGGACAGCGTACGCCTTCCCCGCGACACGGTATATCTCGATTACGACCGTGTCCTTTGCCGCCCCGGTGGGCGCGGCGACAGCCGTTTTCCCTATGAGCGCGACGGTCTTGTGGTCTGGGTCCACTCAGACGGATATATCGACGCCTGCGAGTCGCTTTTCACCATATTCCGCCCCTGCCATTTCGGTGAGGAATCTCCCGTTCTGTTCTTCGGCGGACTCTCCCGCGAGGACGGAACATACTTCCCCGTATCCGTCACCGGCGCGTCCCGCCAGATGTTTGAAGAGGGCATTTCGCGCTACACCGTATACAGTCTGAGAAGCGCCGTTTCCATTGCGGACACTCCGGATGTCGTATTTGCGCTGAAGACTTATGTTGACAAGGCAAAGCACATTCATTTCACACTTTCCGCCGTCAACAAGACCGACAAAGAGCAGAAAATATATCTCGCGTCGTTTATTGAAGCGCTGCTGCGTTTTGATCAGTACGAGACTTTCTGGCAGAGAATGTCCAAGTACGGCTACTACAAGGGCGACGGCACATTTGTGCTTGAAAGCCGCAACGGCGACTCCGATATGCTCGTCATAAACAGAAAGTATACGGTCGGGTGCGCCGAAAACATAAGCTGCACCACGGCGCGCGGAGATTTTCTCGGCGGCAAGGGCGTGAACGTCTCATTTGCCGAGTCCCTCAGAAGCGGTCATATCGCCACCCGTTCCGATTGCACCTCTACCACCGACCTTCCCTGCGCGGCTGAAATTTCGCACTTCACTCTTGCCGGAGGCGACAGCGCCTGCATCGACTACGAGCTTACCGTATGCCACAGAAAGGGCAGCGAGAAAAAGTGGATCGGCAATATGAGCGACCCCGCCAAGGCGGAGCGCGGCATTGAAGAAGCCGAAAAATCGGAAGCGACAGATTTCGACAATATAAAGATTCGTTTTAAGGACTGGAAGGACGGCACCGTTGACGCCGAAGCAATGAACCGTTTTCTGCGCAGCGTTCAGAAGCAGACTACCTTCTGCGCCCACGGTAAAAACTACGCCGGCGCGTACCTCGGCATCCGCGACGTTTTCCAGCAGCTTGAAGGCGCGCTTATCTGGCAGCCCGGGATCAGCCGCGAAAAGATAGTTTACGCTCTCAACAACATTCTCACAACGGGACGCCCGCCCAGAATGTTCTCCGTTCCCTCGGAGGAGGGAGCGCCCGTACCCGTATGCCTTGAAAAGTACATCGACCAGGGCGTTTGGATAATCTCTACAATATATACATATCTTTCATATACGGACGACTGGTCCGTTCTTGACGAGCAGTGTCACTACATCGACGCTCCCGACGAGCCCTGGTGCGACGCGCACAGAACTGCGGAGACGACGAGCGTTCTCGAGCATCTTATCCGCATAATGGGCTATCTCGAATCCAACATTGATCACGAGTATAAGACAGAGTGTATGCGCGTGCTGTTCGGCGACTGGAACGACGCCGTGGACGGTCTCGGCAAAACGGACGATCCCGACCGCGAGTTCGGCAGCGGTGTTACTGTAATGGCAACGCTTCAGTTCTACCGCAACTGCCTTGAAATGTGCGAAATTCTCGGTCATATAGGCGGATACGATGAGCTTTGCAGCCGCTACAGAGAAGAAGCTGCCAATATCGAAAAGGGTCTTGACAAGTACGCTATTGATACCGATAAAAACGGCAAGAGACGCATAATCCACGGCTGGGGAGATAAGATCTCCTACAAGGTAGGCTCCTACTGCGATCCCGACGGCGAATCACGTTTCAGCCTCACCCCCAACGCGATCTGGGCAAACAGCGGCTTTATAAGACGCGATCCCACACTTAAGTCAAGCCTTATGGAGTGCTTTGACGCGGTAAGCTCGAAATACGGTCTCAAGACTTTTGACAAGCCCTTCGGCCCCGACTGCAAGGGCGTCGGCAGGATCACGAAAATACTCCCCGGCACATACGAAAACTGCTGCGCATATGCGCACGGCAGCCTCTTCGGTGCACTTGCCATGTTTGAGATAGGCGAGAGCCGCCGCGCGTGGGAGGAGATATGCAAGACCGCGGTCATCACTCATGAGAATTGCACAATGACCACATTCGTCATGCCGAACTCCTACTGCGAAAACAAGGAGTTCAACATGGACGGCGAGTCGCTTGGCGACTGGCACACCGGCAGCGGCACGGTGCTTATTAAAGGCATCATAAAGTGCGGCTTCGGCATACTGCCCTCACTTTCCGGTCTGCGTCTGCAGTTCCCCGAGTATTTTCCCGCACTCTGCGGCGAGATAACCGTTCCCGTAAAGGACGCAACGGTACATATCAAATATGAAGATACCGGAGTCGGCCGCCGCAGCGTCCGCATAGACGGTGCGGAGTATACGGAAGAGTTTGACACCCTTATGAATATCCCCGTGTTCAGTATTGCCGCCGAGAACCTTCACGGCAATATCGAAGTTACCGTAACCGACTGACGCTTGCGTCACTGATAATTATAATGTAAGAACATCCCGCAGCGCGGGATGTTCTTTTTTGCGCCTGATTTCGTCTGAGTTGTCCGGTGCCCGTTGATATAAAGCCTTCTGCCGCCTTCAAGCAACACCGATATGCTTATATAACGCGAATTCGTCCGCGAAACCGAAAAACGAGCAAGTAATTTTGCAATATTTACACTTTATTTACAATTTAATATTTTGTAAACATTTTGTGCTTATTTAGTAAAGAATTTCGGTTTGAAAGCGCAAAAAGGAAAAAAATCCTCCGCCGTGCTTGACAATAGCCTAGATATCATTATAATAGTATATTGCCTTAATTTGCTTTTTCAGCAAGATAATATTATTTGAACACGAAAGACCGACGCCGCAAACCTTCGGCGGACACGCTTTTTCACCGCATGATGCGGCATTGCCGCGCTTTCGGCAATATGCGCTTCTCTTTTCAGAGCATACGGTACTTTCGGTTCAATGGATTGGAGTGATAACCCGATGGTCAAACCCCAGACAGTGGGCAGCAAAACGAGAATGAGTTTCTCGAAGATCAACGAGGCGATTGACCTTCCCAATCTGCTTGAAGTTCAGAAAGATTCTTTCAAGTGGTTTATGGAAGAAGGTCTGATGGAGGTTCTGCATGACGTTTCCCCCATCACCGACTACACCGGAAATCTCTTTATTGAATTCGTTGACTATTCCTTTGACCAGCAGCCCAAGTACCCCGTGGAGGAATGCAAGGAGCGCGACGCGAACTACGCGGCGCCCCTCAAAGTAGCCGTAAGACTCACAAACCGTCTCACAGGCGAAGTAAAGCAGTCCGATATATTCATGGGTGACTTCCCCATCATGACGGACAACGGAACATTCGTTATCAACGGCGCGGAGCGCGTTATCGTTTCCCAGATCGTGCGTTCTCCCGGAATATACTACGACAGTTCCATTGACAAGTCCGGCAAAAAGCTGTTCAGCTCTACGGTGATCCCGTACCGCGGCGCATGGCTTGAGTACGAAACGGATGCAAACGACGTTTTCTATGTCCGTATAGACAAGAACCGCAAGCTTCCCGTAACCGTGCTTATCCGCGCGCTTGGCATAGAGTCTCCCGAGCAGATCAAAGAATATTTCGGCGAGGAAAAGAAGCTGTTCGCAACTCTTGAAAAAGACGAGTGCGAGCGCCTTGCCGTTGAGTCGAATTCCACCATACGCGACGAGGCTCTCAAGGAGATATACAAAAAGCTCCGTCCCGGCGAGCCCGCTATCGTTGAGAGTGCGGAAATTCTGCTCAACAACCTTCTGTTCGATCCCAAGAGATACGATCTGTATCCCGTCGGCAGATACAAGTACGACAAAAAGCTCTCCCTCGGCGCGCGTATCGCGGGCTTTGACCTTGCCCGTCCCGTTGCGGACGCACGCACCGGCGAGATCCTCTTTGACGAAGGACATCACCTCACCCGTGACGACGCCATGGCTATCGAGCACGCCTGCGTTGACACCGTTTACCTGCGTCTCGAAAACTCCGACGAGGTCAAGGTGTTCTCCAACGGCGCGGTTTACGCCGCTGACGTTATCGGAGATGATCTTTCCGATATCGGAGCCTCCGAAAAGGTGCAGTACAGCGTTCTCCGCGAGATCATGGAGGAAGCGGGAGGAGATCTGGACGAGATCAAAAATATCGCCAAAAAGCGCATTCACGATCTCTGCCCTACTCCCATCACCCCCGCGGATATTCTCGCGTCCATCAACTACCTTCTCTGCCTGTCTCATGACATCGGCACAACAGACGACATCGACCACCTTGGCAACCGCCGTCTGAGATGCGTAGGCGAGCTTCTGCAGAACCAGCTGCGTATCGGTCTTTCCAGAATGGACAAGATCGTAAAAGAGCGCATGAACATTCAGGACAACGAGAGCCTGACTCCCCAGAACCTCATAAATATCCGTCCCATTGTTACGGCTATTCGTGAGTTTTTCGGCTCGTCTCCTCTGTCTCAGTTCATGGATCAGAACAACCCTCTGGCAGAGCTTACTCACAAGCGCCGTATATCGGCTCTCGGCCCCGGAGGTCTTTCCAGAGACCGCGCTTCCTTCGACGTCCGCGATGTACACTACACCCACTACGGTCGTATGTGTCCCATCGAGACCCCCGAAGGTCCTAACATCGGTCTTATATCCTATCTTTCCACCTATGCGAAAATTTCCAAGTACGGCTTTATCGAAGCGCCCTATATGCGCGTTGATAAAGAGACCGGCGTTGTCACCACTGACGTTGTTTATATGACCGCCGATGTTGAGGACGAATATATAATCGCACAGGCAAACGAACCTCTGGACGAGAACAGACGCTTCAAGAACCGCAAGGTCACGGCGCGCGACCGTTCGGAGATCATCGAGATAGATGCGTCCAAGGTAGATTTCATGGACGTATCCCCCAAGATGGTGGTATCCGTCGCGACAGCCTGCATCCCCTTCCTTGAGAACGACGACAACTCCCGCGCACTCATGGGCTCAAACATGCAGAAGCAGGCAGTGCCGCTTATGGTGACCGAGTCTCCTATCGTTGCTACCGGTATGGAGTACAAAGCAGCCGTCGACTCCGGCGTATGTGTCGTTTCCGACATTGCGGGCTATATCGAGTCTGTTGACGCTTCCTCCATCACCGTGCGTGCGGACAACGGAGAGAAGAAGACATACCATCTTATAAAATTCAAGAGAAGCAACCAGTCCACCTGCGTAAACCAGATACCTCTCGTAAGTGTCGGCGAGCGCGTTGAAAAGGGACAGGTCCTCGCGGACGGTCCCGCTACCGCAGAGGGAGAAATTTCTCTGGGTAAGAACGCTCTCATCGGCTTTATGACCTGGGAGGGTTACAACTACGAGGACGCAGTCCTGCTTAACGAGCGTCTTGTACGCGACGATGTTTACACCTCTATCCACATTGAGGAGTATTCTCACGAGGCAAGAGATACAAAGCTCGGACCGGAGGAGATCACACGCGAGATCCCCAACGTCGGCGAGGACGCGCTGAAGGATCTGGACGCAGACGGTATCATCAAGATCGGTACCGAAGTCCGCTCCGGCGATATACTGGTAGGTAAGGTAACACCCAAGGGCGAGACCGAGCTTACCGCGGAAGAAAGACTTCTCCGCGCAATATTCGGTGAGAAGAGCCGTGAAGTTCGTGATACTTCTCTCAGAGTTCCCCACGGTGAGTCCGGTATCATCATTGATGTAAAGGTGTTCACCCGCGAGAACGGCGACGAGCTTTCTCCCGGCGTAAATAAGGTCATAAGAGTATACATCGCACAGAAGCGTAAGATCTCCGTGGGAGACAAGATGGCAGGACGTCACGGTAACAAGGGTGTCGTTTCCCGCATACTGCCCCCTGAGGATATGCCCTTCCTTGCGGACGGTACTCCTCTTGACATCGTGCTGAACCCTCTGGGCGTTCCTTCACGAATGAATATCGGTCAGGTGCTCGAGGTTCACCTCGGTATCGCCGCCAAGAAACTGGGCTGGAAGATCATGACCCCCGTATTCGACGGCGCGAAGGAGAAAGACATCACCGAATGCCTGCGCATGGCAGGACTTCAGCGTATAGTTCTTCCCAACGAGAACATCGACGGCAAATACCTGCTTGAACAGGTGACTGCCGAGGACGGCACCGTTTCCTACGAAAAGATCGCCGACGATATGGCGGACAGACAGGCGTATATCGACGCACTGCGCCGCGAAAACAAGCTCTATATCGTTGACGGCAAGACCATTCTTTACGACGGCCGCACGGGTGAGGCTTTCGACAACCCCGTTACCGTCGGCATTATGTACTATCTCAAGCTGCATCACCTGGTAGACGATAAGATCCACGCACGTTCCACCGGTCCTTACTCCCTCATCACGCAGCAGCCTCTGGGCGGTAAAGCTCAGTTCGGCGGTCAGCGCTTCGGTGAGATGGAGGTTTGGGCGCTGGAGGCTTACGGCGCTGCTTATACACTTCAGGAAATACTGACCGTCAAGAGCGACGACGTCACCGGACGTGTCAAGACCTATGAGGCTATCGTCAAGGGTCAGAATATCCCCACTCCCGGCGTTCCCGAATCCTTCAAGGTGCTTGTTAAAGAGCTGCAGGCTCTGGCACTGGACATCAAGGTTCTGGACGAGGACGGAAACGAGATCGAGCTCGCGAAGCTCGGCGACGATGAGGAAAGCTCCAATATGCGTCCCGACCGCTTTATCGACCGTGTTCGTGACGACGACGTGGGCCGCACCGTTGCCGATGAGAACGAAGTGTACGATCACCTCTCCGCCGAGAGCTTCGACGGTCAGGCTGACGCTCAGGGCATCTTCTATTCAGACAGCGACGACAGTGACGACGAATTCTGATGAGCGAGTTGTACCCTACAAAATTTACTAAAGAAGGTAATTTGCCGATGGAACACAATACATTTGATTCTATTAAAATCGGATTGGCCTCCCCTGAGATGATACGCTCATGGTCCTACGGCGAAGTCAAAAAGCCCGAAACCATAAACTACCGCACACTTAAGGCAGAGCGCGACGGCCTGTTTTGCGAGCGCATTTTCGGACCTACAAAGGACTGGGAATGCCTGTGCGGCAAATATAAGCGTATTCGTCATAAAAACAAGATATGTGAAAAGTGCGGCGTTGAGGTAACTCAGAAGAAGGTCCGCCGTGAGCGCATGGGTCACATCGAGCTTGCCGCTCCCGTTTCACACATCTGGTATTTCAGAGCCATTCCCTCAAGAATGGGACTTCTGCTGGACATTTCTCCCCGCCACCTGGAAAAAGTTCTTTACTTCGCGGCGTATATAGTAATTGATCCCGGCAGGACTCCCCTTTCAAAATATCAGCTTCTTACAGAGAAGGAATACAGAGATTATCTCGAGCGCTACGAGAACGACTTCCGCGTCGGCATGGGCGCCGAGGCTGTCAAAGAGCTTCTTGCCGAGCTTGACATCGAAAAGCTTTCGGCAGAGCTCAAAGACGAGCTTTCCCGCGCAAGCGGACAGAAAAAGGTCCGTATCATAAAGCGCCTTGAGGTAGTTGAGGCATTCAGAAAGTCCGGCAACAAGCCCGAGTGGATGATCCTCGATGTTATCCCCGTAATTCCTCCGGATATCCGCCCCATGGTACAGCTTGACGGCGGCCGCTTTGCAACAAGTGATTTGAACGATCTGTACCGCAGGGTCATCAACCGCAACAACCGTCTTAAGAGACTTATAGAATACCGTGCTCCCGAGATAATCGTTCGCAACGAGAAACGTATGCTCCAGGAGGCAGTGGACGCGCTTATTGATAACGGCAGACGCGGCAAGCCCGTCACCGGTCCCAACAACCGTCCTCTCAAATCTCTCTCCGAGATGCTCCGCGGTAAGCAGGGACGTTTCCGTCAGAACCTGCTCGGTAAACGTGTTGACTACTCCGGCCGTTCCGTTATCGTTGTCGGCCCGAGCCTTAAGATCTATCAGTGCGGTCTGCCTAAGGAAATGGCGCTTGAGCTGTTCAAGCCCTTCGTCATGAAGAGACTGCACGAGACCCAGAAGGCTGCCAACATCAAGGACGCAAAGAAGAAGGTCGAAAAGGCAAGCCCGGAGGTTTGGGACGCACTGGAGAACGTTATCAAAGAGCATCCCGTTCTTCTTAACCGTGCTCCTACACTTCACCGTCTGTCCATTCAGGCGTTCGAGCCCGTACTTGTAGAGGGACGCGCAATAAAGCTGCATCCTCTGGTTTGTAAGGCGTTCAACGCGGACTTCGACGGCGACCAGATGCCTATACACGTGCCCCTTTCCGCAGAGGCGCAGGCAGAGGCTCGCTTCCTCATGCTTTCCGCCAACAACCTTTTGAAGCCTGTTGACGGACGCGCCATCACCGTTCCTTCTCAGGACATGGTGCTCGGCTCCTTCTACCTTACCCTTGACCGCGCGGGCGAGCCCGGCGAAGGCAAGGTCTTCCGCGACTTTGATGAGGCTATGATGGCTTATCAGAACGGCATCATCGGTCTGCACGCCCCCATAAAGGTGCGCGTGTTCAAAGAGCGCGACGGCAGGACGGAGTCCAAGATAATCGACGCTACAATGGGTCTGCTTATATTCAACAGACCTATCCCTCAGGATCTGGGCTACGTTGACAGAAGCGATCCCGATAAGTTTTTCGACCTTGAGATAACCTTCCAGTGCGGCTCGAAGCAGCTCGGTCAGATAATCGACCGCTGCATCAAGTACCACGGCTTTGAGGTAACGGCAGAAATGCTTGATAACATCAAGGCAATGGGTTACAAGTACTCCACAAAGGCGTCCATCTCCATTTCCGTTGCGGATATGGCGATCCCGCCGGAGAAATACACCCTCGTTTCCGAGGCTGAGAAAAAGGTCGATCAGATCCATAAGGAGTATATGCGCGGTAAACTCTCCGATACGGAGCGTTACAACAGCGTAGTCGCTACATGGACCCAGACCACCGACGACGTTGTTGCGGCTCTTCAGTCCAACTTTGACCGCTACAACCCCATCAAGATGATGTCAGACTCCGGTGCCCGCGGTAACATCACTCAGATGAGACAGCTGGCAGGTATGCGCGGACTTATGTTCGCTACCTCCGGTAAGACCATGGAGATCCCGATCAAATCGAACTTCCGTGAAGGTCTGAATATCCTGGAGTACTTCATCGCAGCCCGCGGTGCGCGTAAATCACTTTCCGATACCGCTCTTAAGACCGCAGACTCCGGTTACCTTACCAGACGTCTGGTCGATGTCTCCCAGGATGTCATCATCCGCGAGACAGACTGCGGCTCGCGCCACGGCATCGTTGTTTCCGAGATCAAGGACGGCAACGAGACCATCGAAAAGCTTTCCGACAGGATCTTCGGCAGATATGTTATCGGCGATGTTGTTGATCCCGCCACCGGCGAGGTCATAGTTCCCGACAACACCATGGTAACCGAGGCTCAGGCGAAAGCCGTTGAAGCTGCCGGCATCAAGGAAGTCAACATCAGAACCGTCCTCCAGTGCAAAGCACGCCACGGTGTTTGCTCGCACTGCTACGGCGCCGACCTTGCAAACTCCAAGCCCGTCAATATCGGCGAGGCTGTCGGTATCATAGCCGCACAGTCCATCGGCGAGCCCGGTACACAGCTTACCATGAGAACGTTCCATACCGGCGGCGTTGCGGGAAGCGATATTACACAGGGTCTGCCCCGAGTTGAGGAGTTGTTTGAGGCAAGAAAGCCCAAGAAGACGGCAGTCGTTGCAGAGTTCGGCGGCAAGGTCGAGATCCGCGACGTCAAGAAGCTGCACAATATAGTTATCACCAACCCCGAGACCGGCGAGGAAAAGGAATATCCCATTCCCTTCGGCACAACGATCATCGTAAACGACGGCGATACAGTAGTCAAGTGTCAGGAGCTGACGCAGGGCTACAAGAGCCCCGCGGATATTCTCCGCATCAGCGGCATCGACGCGGTATACGATTATATCATTCTCGAGGTCCAGAAGGTCTACTCCAGCCAGTCTATCGGAATCAATGATAAGCACATCGAAGTTATCGCAAGACAGATGACGAGAAAGATGCGCATCGACGATCCCGGCAGCACCGATATGCTCCCCGGCACAAACGTTGAAAAGCTTGACTTTATCGACGCAAACGCCGAAATTCAGGCACGTATCGACGCAGGCGAGAGAGATCTGCAGCTTGCGACCGCAGAACCCGTGCTTCTCGGTATCACAAAGGCTTCTCTGCAGACTGAGTCCTTCCTGTCCGCGGCATCGTTCCAGGAGACCACAAAGGTCCTCACCGAGGCTGCTATCAAGGGTAAGGTTGACCACCTGCTCGGACTCAAGGAGAACGTCCTTATCGGTAAGCTTATACCTGCCGGTACAGGCATGCCCTGCTACAATGACATTCAGGTAAAGAAGGTCAACACGGCAGAGGACGACGAGTTCTACGCTAAATACGGCTCCGTTGCGGTAGACGAGCGCGAGGATGACGACACTGTCGACTCGGAGGATGTAGACGCATACACCGACGATGACGATGATATCGTGACCTCCAGCGAAATGTACAGCGACGACGATGACTTTAACTCCGACATCGACGACGAAGAAATTCTCGACGATGACGACGAAGACACCGACGAGTAATTAAACAGAACGAAAAGGCTTTGCCGCGTTTGCGGCAAAGCCTTTTTACATATTTTTCCGGGGCATGACGCACCGTCGCGTCATGCCCCGGATTTATCATATGTTTATCTTTTTCCGGTTTTGATAAAGCATATCAGCTCTTCAACATCGTCGAATCCATCATAATCGCCGTTTATCCCGCTTCTGTGATATACTACCCCGTTTCTCTCGTTTCTCTCAAGGCAGTTCAAAAGCTCTTCTTCACCGTATTTCTTAATAAACAGAGTAAAACCGTACGGCTTGATCTTTGAAAGCAGACCTTTTCTGCAGTTCTCCCCGCAATCGTAGCAATGAGAACAGTTTTTTCTATGGAGCACTTTCTGTTTTCGCACCAATCCTTGTCGGGACACTTCGCAGAGCTGCAGCCGAGGCAGTGATCGTTTTCGCTGCACAGGCAGCACGCAAGTCCGCAGCGCGCTATTCCCAGTTCTCTTTTCACAGCTTTACCTCCGCCGAACTTTTTATACTTTCTCTTTATGTTTTGCGCCGCTGCCGTCCCCGCCGCAGTCGGAGTTCTCATTCGCCTTGCTATCGTCAGACGGCTCTTCGCCGCTGTCAGACTTTGCGGCTTCCGAGCCGTCGGGAGCATACGCCCCGCTTTGGGACATACGCTCGACCTCTTCATCGCGGTGCCACAGATAGCTGAACTTCATTTCGGTCTTTTTCTTTATCCTCACAAGATTTTCTATGTGTTTTACTATTATCACAACAGCCGCCGCCGAAAAAAGCAGCGTGCCCCGGATGTCCCCCGTGCGTATCCCGTATATAGCGGGAAAAGCAGCGGATGCCGTTATGGGTACAAAGCATATGTAGTCGGTCACAAGCACCACAATGATCTCTGCCGCAAGCATAATGAGGAAAACGCGCCAGTCGTACGAGAGAATAATTCCTCCGAGGCACGCAAGGCCCTTGCCGCCCGAAAACTTCATATAAACGGGAAAGATGTGTCCCAGTATGCAGAATACGGCGCTCAGTGAAAACGCAAGTGTAAAGTTTTCAAAAATGTGAGCGCAGAGCTTAGTCACAAAAAATGCTTTTAAAATATCAAACAGCGCGGATATGATCCCTATGAACTTGCCCATGGTAATAAACGCGTTGGAGGCGCCCGCGTTGGCAGAGCCGCGTTTGCGGATGTCAAATCCGCGGAGCTTTGCAAATATGTACGACGGGTTTATGCAGCCGACAAAATATCCCATTGCCGCGCAGCCCAAAGCAGCTCCCATTTACATGATCCCCCCATTCGCTAAAGCACCGAAGAAGCATATGCAACACTTCCCCATCTTGCAAAATCATTTTATCAAATTGAAAATAAAAATTCCATAGACAATTTTACTGTAATTGTCTGAAATTTTACAATTTTGTTCTCCGAGGTGTCGAAGGACACATTTACCCCGCTTTATCGGCGGGGTAAATAATGTTACAGCGCAAGCCCCGCATGGGACAAAACGGTTGTTGATATGAGGAAATATACCAGAAGAGACACAACGTCGACTATTGTCGTAATAAGCGGGCTTGCCATGACCGCAGGGTCAAAGCCGATACGCTTCGCAAGTATGGGCAGCATACTGCCTATCACCTTTGCGATTACAACGGCAAGAGCTATGGTCACGCAGACGACGGCGCTGATAATGAGTGACATACTTACTCCGTAAACGGAGCGGCTTACATCGTTAAATATCATCATCTTTACAAAGTTGACAACGGCAAGAGTCAGACCGCACAGAAGCGCCACACGGAACTCTTTCCACAGGACGCGCATGAAGTCCTTCATCTGGATGTCTCCGAGAGACAGGGCACGTATGACGGAAACGGATGCCTGACCGCCGGCATTGCCGCCCGTGTCCATAAGCTGCGGCACAAACGCCACCAGTATGGGCAGCGACGCAAGCGCGTCCTCAAAATGGGTAAGTATCCGGCTCGTGAACGTGGCGGATACCATGAGCAGCATAAGCCAGATTATACGGCTGCGCCATGTTTCGAAAACGCCTGTTTTCAGATACGGCTTGTCGGACGGCGTAATAGCCGCCATAAGCTCGATATCCTCGGTGTCTTCGTCCTGCAGGACATCCATTGCGTCGTCTATGGTTACGATACCCACAAGGCGCGTTTCCTTGTCAACAACGGGCATGGCAAGAAAGTCATACTTCGTCATGGCTTTCATCACGTCTTCCTTGTCGTCGTCCGTATAAACATATATGGGCTTTGTATCCATGATGTCGCCGATAATGGCATCCTCGCCCGCAAGCAGCATATCCTTGACGGTCACAACACCTATAAGCAAACGCTTGTCGTCGGTAACATAGCAGGTGTATATGGTCTCTTTCTCAAGACCGGTGCGCCGTATGGTCTTGAAAGCGTCCTCCGCCGTGAACGTGCTTTTCAGCTCCACGAACTCCGTGGTCATGATCGTGCCCGCAGAGTCCTCGGGATAATGGAGTATCTGGTTTATCTGCCGCCGTTTTTCAGCGTCGGCGTGGGACAGGATGCGCTTTACCACATTGGCGGGCATTTCCTCTATAATATCGACGGTATCGTCCAGAAACAAGTCGTCGACGATATATTCAAGCTCTCTGTCCGTAAAGGACTCAATAAGCGCCTGCTGCAGATCCGTATCCATCTCAACGAACACGTCTGTTGCAAAATCCTTATGCAAAAGACGGTACATGAGAGGAAGCTCATCCTCGGGAAACTGTTCGAACAGCTTCGCAACATCGGCGGGAGCCTCGGAGCACAAAAGCTCGCGCAGCTCCTTATACTTTTTTTCATCAAGCAGTCTTCTGACCTCTGCGATCATCACGGCACGCTCCTTTCCGTTTCGGTTTATCGAAAAAGCACTTCCCCCGGAAAGCGGGGACAGCGATATTACTCGGGAGTTGCGGCAAGAGCCGCAAACTTTATGCCGTCAAGGGCATCCTTCATGGATGGCGCGCCGTACGCACTGCTGCCCGCCACAAATATGTTTGCGCCCGCCGCGGCGCAGATGCGCGCAGTTGCGGCGTTGATGCCGCCGTCCACTTCAATGCTCAGAGTGTCAAGACCGATGTAGTCGCGCACGGTTTTTATCTTCTCCGACATATCCATGAATTTCTGACCGCTGAAGCCGGGATTTACGGTCATTACCAGTATCATGTCCGCAGCGTCCAGAAAAGGCAACACCGCGTCCGCGCTGACGTCGGGACGCAGAGCGAGCCCGGACATCATGCCGTACGAATGTATGTCGTTCAGAATGTTTCTGACGGTTTCCTCATCGGCTATATCATTATGAACGGTCACTATGTCCGCGCCGCACTCGGAAAGGCGCTCAAGATAGTCCTGGGGACGTACAGTCATCATATGTACGTCCAGAGGAAGCTCCGTCAGTCCTCTGACGGTTTTCAGCACCTCAAAGCCGATACTGATGTTGGTGACATACACACCGTCCATTACGTCGAAATGTATAAGGTCGGCTCCCGCCTCTTCGGTTCGTCTGACCTCAGACTCGATATTCGCAAGATCAGCCGCAAACAGGCTGGGAGAAGTTAAAATATTCATGGGTTTTGCCTCTTCTTTTGATTTCTTATATAAATCGGACGCGCGCCGCACAAATGCGCTGCCGGTGATATTCACGGTGCGCTGCGGCCGCAGCCGAAATTTTTTAATTTAAGTTATCCGGTCATTTGGCGGCGCACGAAGCCAGCTTTTGAGACGCGTCCGCCGAAAGCGGCGCATTTTGCCAATCGGCACCGCTCCGCCGCGCTCACGCCTCGCCTCGGTCGCCCATATCATGATATTGACAACGAAAGTTGTCATAAACCAGTATGACCGACGGCGCGCGGCGGACGTTGAAAATAAAGGAAGTACAGCTTATGTGCCGCCGTGCCGTCGGTTCACATAAACGGGCTGCCGCAGTCGCGGCGGCCTTTTGTTATAAGGGTGAAAAGGCGCAATCACATATATACCCGAGCGCCGAAAACACGACGTGTCTCTTTATCTCAGCAGGCACACAGCGTGGGCGGCGATGCCCTCAAGACTGCCCGTAAAGCCCATTCTCTCCTCAGTCGTCGCCTTTACGTTTACAAGGGACGCGTCAACGGACGCGTACTGCGCGATCGTGCGGCGCATTTCGTCAATATAAGGCTTCAGCTTCGGCTCCTGCGCGATAACGGTAGAGTCGATATACTCGATCTCAAAGCCCGCCTCTCTTATACGGCGGCACACCCGCTCAAGCAGCAGCATACTGTATATGTCCTTGTAGGAGTCGTCGCTGTCGGGAAAAAGCGCGCCGATGTCGCCGAGACCCGCCGCGCCGAGAAGCGCGTCCATAACGGCATGGCACAGCACGTCTCCGTCGGAGTGAGCCTCAAGCCCGTTTATATAGTCAATGTTCACGCCGCCGAGCACAAGCTTTCTCGCGGGGGCAAAGCGGTGCGCGTCATATCCGTGGCCTATTCTCATAACCGTCCTCTTTTCTCTGAAACCTATTTTATAAACTACTGCCGAAGCCTGCGCTTTCGGCGCCTCAGCCGCCGCGCGGAGATCGCCCGCAGTCAGTATACGCGGGTGTCCGTCACGTTTACGCGTCGTCCCCGACAGGTACTGCCGCCTTGACGGTAAATCTACGCGGGCGTCCGTCACAGTCAGTGCTTTTCGGCAGACTCCGCGCGGGCGCCGAGTATTGCCTCAAAAAGCCGCTTGTCACCGGGCTCTGTAAGCTTCATATTTTCCCTGCCGCACTCTATAAGCTTTACATCAAAGCCGAGACGCTCGGCAAGCATACAGTCGTCCGTCACCTCCGCGCCGTCGCGTATAGCCATATACGCCGAAACTCTGTATACGTCGGCATCGAACACCTGCGGCGTCTGCACCGTCCATATTTCGCTGCGGTCAAGAGTCCTGTTTACAAAATCACCCTTTGATACGGTCTTGACAGTATCGGAGCAGGCGTGCGCCGCAGCAGCCGCTCTGTATTTGTATGCCGCCGAAACGGTTTTGTCTATTATCTCCGGCGTTACAAGGCAGCGGGCGCCGTCATGCAGCGCAACATACTTGCATTTGCGGGACACTGCGTCAAAACCGAGGGTCGCCGAGCGCTGACGCGTCTCGCCGCCTTCGACCGTATGCCGCAGTTTTTTGAATTCTTCTCCGCTTGCCTCAATTACGTCCGCAAGCGCTTTGCGGTCTCCCACAAGAACTATTTCATCAATTGTTTGTGCAGCCTCAAAAGCACGGAGAGTATAAATTATGCAAGGTACGCCGCAAAGCTTATCAAACTGCTTTCTGACATCGGAAGCATAGCGCTTTCCGCTGCCCGCAGCAAGTATTACGGCAGACGTAAACTTTCCCATTTAAGACCCTCCCATAGCTTTTTCGGCGGTGTCTGCGGACGCCGCGCCGCGCGTATGTATCCACGCACGCGCAGTTCACACATTACATTATATTTTACCACATTTTCTAAGCATATGTAAATAGTTATATAAAACAAATTTGACCCGTGGCAAAAGTATTATTCATACACTTGTAAAAATCCTGCCGATAAATAAAGAAACGGCTGCCGTGCAGCCGTTTCTTTATTTTTTATTCGCTTATTTAAGCAGTGCGTCGATAGCGTCCCAAGCCGCGGTCGCCTCGCTGTCGTTGTACATAACGAGCACAAGAGTATGGTCGTATGTGCGCCATATCGCGTCCTGATGCTCGTACTGCCATGAAACTATCTTGTACTGCTCCGGGAAATACATCTGCAGTGCGGAAGCACGACCCGATATATATCCCTCGTTTACGACGTTTTTAACTTCGTTTATATCGTCCTCAGTCGCCGTATCGTCAAAGCGGAAGATCGCAAGCGTCTGGTTGTAATCCGTAGGGCTTGTGTAAACATAGTCAGTAATCTTTTCAAAGCAGTCGGCATCCCACAGATAGTACAGCGTGTATGCAAGCTCATCCACATCGTCCTCTTTGTAGGTAAATCCGCCCACAAGCCCATCGTAGGGCAGCACATCGTCAACGGCTTTCACTATATCGTGAAGATCAACATCGTCAAGAGAACGCTTTACAGCGTCACCATCGGTGGTGTCACCGCCGCTGTCGGTCTTTTTGCAGGACGCAAGGGTAAACATACTGCCTATAAGCATTATTGCCGCAAGAATAATACAGATCTTTTTCATAAATTACTCTCCGTTTCTCTGATCAGTCTACAACAGGCTTGTTGTTAACGTAGCTTCTAAGGTTTCTCTCGGATACGATAACGAGAATAACGTCAGCCTCGGCTTTTTCGATCTCCGCTTCGTCAAATGCAAACGTCCAGTTGTAAGTGCTCTTGTAAAAGCTGTCCTTGAGAAAAGCCGTCATTGCGATGCTGTACGAATCCCTCATAACATACAGATTCGGCGCAGATGAGTTTGCATCGTTCTGGTACTTGAACCAGTAGAGCTTGTCGCAGTATCCGCGGTTTGCACCTGAGGTCTCTTCGTATGCAAACGCAAACTGTCCCCAGCCCTCGCGCGCAACATAGTCCACAAGGCGCGCGCCGTTATAGGTCTTCAGCGTATAAACGGGACCGTAGTCCTTGAAGTAGTCATACTGACCAAGGTAGTATGCCTCATCCTTCATATATGTTTCGCAGTAATTGATCTGATATTCGCTCCTGGAGTGAAACACCGCCTTCGGAAAATCGCGTCTTATCATATTCATTGTGGTCTCATAAGCGATATAACCCGCATGGTTGTTCCAGTGCGTATCAAACTTGTAGTAAAGGTTTCTCTCGGGGCATGCATTCACAGCTGCGCCCATGGCTCCTCTCAGGTCTATCGCCGTAATGCCGGCAGCCTTCAGCAGTGCAACGAACTGGTCATAGCGGCGGTAGTCCGCCATTTTATAGCCCTCAGGCATGTAGTCCGGGTATACGGTGTTCTTGTTGGGAGCAATAACAAAGTAAAACTTTTTGCCGTTTGCCTGTGCCCAGTCGTTTCTTTCTTTGAGCATACGCACGGAGCGATTATAAACCTCATCGTGGAAAAAGCCCTGACCGGTAAAATCACTGATCGTGTCCTTGTAGAACATATATCCGTCATAGCCCACCAAAACGCCGTCGCTGGAAAGCCCGGGCTTTATGTCACCCTGCAGCACCTTGGGAGAGTTATACTCCGCCTTCGGATCCGTGGAAACGGTCCTGCTCTTCATAGGCATATACGAATATGCGTTTGAGTTGTCCTCTCCGCCGACCGAGCAGTCGGAATATGTATGCACAAGCGATTTGCCCGAGGGAGTGGTTACGCGCGCTTCGTAAGCGTCCTTGCATGAGGCATTGTAAGGGACCGCGTCGCTGCTCGCCGCGGGCGCGGACGATCCGCTGCCGCCGCCCGAGAACATACTGCCGCCTCCGCCGTTTATGACGGAGCCGCCTCCGCCGCCGGTGGACTGTCCTCCGCCGGACGAGGCAGTGTCTGCGGGAGCTTCGGTAGTTTCCTCGGTTGTTTCCTCCGTGGTCTCCTCGGTAGTCTCCTCCGTAGTTTCATCGGTAGTATCATCCGTAGTATCTTCAACTGTCGTGTCAGTATCGTCACCCTCGGTGTCATAGTTGCTGCCCTTGGTATCCGTGCAGGATATGCACACAAGCCCCGCAAGCAGCAGCGCCGACAGTATAAGCAGGATTCGCTTCATCAAAAAGTCCTTTCCGGGCTGGCGCCCCGTTTGAAGCCGGTTCAAACATTGGTAAAAAGTTATTGCCTTATAATACACAGTTTTCGTTATACTGCATATCTCACACGCTTATTATATCACCCGAATAGGCTTATTGCAACAATCGCGCCGCCCTTTTCGGCGCTTCAAATGTATACTTTTTATGAACATTGTAATTTACGGCTCCAACTTGACAAAAATCGGCACTGCATTTATACTATTGGTATAACGCTTTTTCAAAAAACGCACAACCGCTCAGACAAGGTGGACTTATGAATAACTGCGAAAACAAATGCATAGGGCTTATGTATCCCGCCGGTCTGCCGGACTCTTTCGGCACGTCGGATGGTCTTTGCGACGAAACGGCAGAGCAGCTTGAGCTGTATTCGCTCATAGACGTTTCCTCGTGCCGCGCGGGCGCTTTTTTCACGGATAACGCCGAGATTATCCGCTACCGTCAGAAAACATTTGCGGACCTTGAGGCGCATCCGGAGATCTGCGACATCCTCAGCCGCATGCTGCCTTTTCTTGACGATATAACAGAGCTTCGCCGGCTTGGAGCCTCCGGGGGAGACGCGGGCGACTCCTACCTTTATTCAATATCGGAGATCGAAATATACACGTCTCTCATGCAGTATCTGCACGATGAGCTTCTGCCGCTTGCCGACAAAGTTTCCTCCCCCGCTCTCTGCGCCCTTTGCGCGCGCATATCCGAGCTGACCGAAGGTGAATACTTCAAAGACCTTACAGACGGGCTCAGCGCCCTCGCAAGCCGCGTCCGCGATATTCGCAGCATAACCGTAGGCGTAAACCTCAACCGCCGTCTGGAGCCCGAATCCGCAGGCGTTATATCCGTAAACAGCGAGCGTTTCAAAAGCGGCGATTTCTTTGAGAGAGTCAAGCGGCTTGATTTCAAAAAAGACGACATGACGTTCATGGCAGAGCTTATTCCCTATACAAAGGATCAGCCCGAAAACAGGCGTGCGGCGCTTACGAACGCACTTAACAACGCCGTGACCGACGTGTTCAAAACGTCTCTGAAATCATGGAAAAAAGCAGTCGGCAGCTACGTAGTTGAGAACACCGACTTTCTTGTGCGCATGATACCTGAGATAGAGTTTACCTGCAAAGCGACAAAGCTCGTGATCCGCCTGAGAGAGCTTGGCTGCCCCCTTTGCACGCCTACGATAAGCGAGGCGGACGACAACAGCTTTGAGGCGCACGGACTTTATAACCCCGTGATCGCGCTGAAAACGGGTGAAGTCCCCGTTTTCAACGATATGAGCTTTAACGATGACGCAATGATACACGTTATAACCGGTCCCAACCGCGGCGGCAAAAGCGTTATCACCTGCGCCGTGGGCCACGCCTTTGCCATGGCTCAGCTCGGACTGCCCGCCCCCGCAGAAAGTCTCAGCCTTGCGTGCTGCGATATGATACTGACCCACTTCCCCACCGGCAGTGAGGACACGGTCGAAAAAGGCAGACTGGGCGAGGAATGCGACCGCCTGTGCCGAATTTTCGATAAGGTCACAAGAAGAAGTCTTGTGCTGCTTGACGAGTCGCTGTCATCTACGGGCTCGTACGAGGGCGCATATATCGCCTCCGAAGTGCTGGAGGGCTTCAGTATTGCCGGTCTGCGCTGCATATTCTCAACACACCTGCACGACCTTGCCGCCTCCGTTGACAGAATCAACGAGGAATGCGCCATGCGCGGAGGTGTGCGCATAGACAATATGGTCGCCGAGGTCACAAACGGCGAGCGCAGCTTCAGGATAGTCCGCAAAACGCCGGACGGCAAAAGCTATGCCCGCGACATCGCCGAAAAATACGGTCTGTCCCTTGATTCCATACTGAAAAAGCTCGGCAAATGACCTTTCTCTCGGCGACCAAGCAACATTTCAAAAAAAATCAAAAAAGGTATTGCTTTTTGCGATATTTTATGATAAAATACTTCTTGCTGAATTTTTGTTAATAATTATCAATATAAACGGAGGTGCTGAAAGATGGCTAAGTGTGATATCTGCGGAAAAGGCGTAACGTTCGGTCACAACGTTTCCCACTCAAACCGCAAGACCAACAGATGCTGGAAGCCTAACATCAGAAAGGTTAAAGCAGTTGTGAACGGTTCTCATACCACTGTTCACGTTTGCTCCCGTTGCCTGCGCTCAGGCAAGGTAGAGCGTGCATAATCAAATTTGATTATATCGCAACGGCTCCCGCATATGCGGGAGCTTTTGTGTTACAAAAATGCGGGAAAGGAGAAAGCGGTTTTGCAAAAATATATAGCCATTGCAGGCGCGGATATGCCCGCCGACGCGCTGGCGGATCTCGAAAAGATCGATACCGTCTGCGAGACCGTCGTCCTGAAGCCCGATACGGACATCACTTCTCCCATATGTACCCACCCGGATACGATACTGTGTATTTTCAAAGGCAGACTGTACTGCCACAAAAACTATGCAAAGCAAAACCCGCAGATAGAATATATATGCTCTGTTTGCGGACTTGAAGCCGTCCCATGCGATACAGAACGCAGCGGAACATATCCGTTTGACGTTTCATTCAACGCCCTGTGCGACTCCGGAAACAGATTCCTCATAGCGAGAAAGGCATCTGTCTGCGAACCTCTTAAAGAAATGTGCCTTGATACAAAGCAGGGATATGCCGCCTGCTGCGCCGTTTTCGTCGGAGACACTGTAGTGAGCGCGGACCCCTCAATTATCAGAACAGCCCGCGCCGCAGGACTTCCGTGCCGTTCCATAAACGGAGAAAGAATAATACTGCGCGGATATGGCAAGGGCTTTATCGGCGGATGCACCGGAACTGTGACATCAGCAGACGGCACGCCCACCGTGCTCACCGTCGGCGATCCCGCCTCATGCCCCGCAGGACGGGAGCTTTACGATATCTGCAAAGGATCAGGCGTCCGCCTTGTTCCCCTCGGCAGCGGCCCTCTTACCGACGTCGGCGGCATCAAAACGGTGCCTGTGATATAGCGCGACATCCCGCAACTACACAGCTGCAGAGGGCATTCTGCAGTGCCCACCCCCCCAAAAAAACAGAGCTTCCCGCCGCTTTCAAATGCTCCCCTATTCGGTTAAGGCTGCGATTTTCTCGCAAAACCTCTTTACAATTTTCCAATCTTCATGTATAATAATAACCGCAGCGTGCCGTAGGCGCGCTGCGATCAATCGTATCGAGGTGTGGCGCAATTGGTAGCGCGCTTGCTTTGGGAGCATAGATGGTGTTCGCACTGTATGACAACGACAACCGCCGAAAGCCCTTCAACCGTGCGTATTTCGGGCGGTTCGGAAAATGAAAAAAAGCAGTCAAAAATGTGTTTGACCACAGATTTGACCACCTACACGACCACAATTAAATAACTATCGGGGTGTAGCGCAGTTGATAGCGCGCCGCATTTGGGATGCGGAGGCCGCGAGTTTGAGCCTCGCCACTCCGACCAAAAAGCGGCTTGACCGCACAAAAGCCGCAGAGTAGAGATGCTTTGCGGTTTTCTAATTGTAATCCAGTACCAATTTTATTCGAGACTATATTTTGAAAGGAGTTAAAATTATGAGAATTGATCACGGTGACGCAATTTCTTTGGAAGGAATTGTAAGACGAGTTTTTGCATGTCAAAGAGGTGAAATGGGTGGATATATTGATGCGGATCATTTTGAATCTCAACCATTTGATGCCGCTCTGATAGCCTTGGCTCCATTATGGCAAAAGGCCGACTTTCATGAAATAGAAGACTTTTTATTTAAATGGGAATATGCATTACGAAAAGAAAATGAAGATGGCTTAAGTGCTAAATCATATATTGAAGAACTGGATAACCTTGTAACAAACCTTTTAAACAGATAAACTTTTTCTTTGTCTACAGCGACGCAAATTTTGACAGGGTGACTTTTTCGGTCACCCTGTCATTTTGTCTTTTTCCGCCTTGATTTGCGCCTTAACCTCTGCAATCATTTCCGCCAGCTTTTCTTCGCATTCCTCGCGCGTTTTCGCGTAGATATTGTGGCTTTCCCGCTTGCCGTAGGCGTTGGTCGGCGTGTACCGTCCCTCGTAGAGGTGGTCGTTAATCATGGTGACACAACCTGTCCCGGGCTTGCGTATTTTGGGCTTGTACGGCGTGAATTCGACCGGGGTGGTATCTTTCCTTTCTTCCCGCTTCATCGTCGGCATACGGGCGTCTGTGCCGCCGATTTTGCGGTCTATATGCACCGCCGCCTGCCTTTGCAT
>CAUGPT010000010.1:0-66484 GCA_959601495.1 uncultured Eubacteriales bacterium | reverse complement strand
CGTAATAAATCACAGTGGACTTAGTGGCGGAGAGGATGGGATTCGAACCCATGTGACGTTGCCGTCAAACTGATTTCGAGTCAGCCCCGTTATGACCACTTCGATACCTCTCCATGTATGTTAACTCGGAAAACCGAGATTAACGCAAGTATTCGGTTGTATTAGAATTCCTGTTAGAACTCACGGTGTGCCTGCGACGGGCGAATGCCCGAAACCCGCACGGTTAAAGGCTTTTCGGAAGTTTTACTTCCGTTATCCGAAGGAGATTTCGAGTCAGCCCCGTTATGACCACTTCGATACCTCTCCGTATTAATGTGCGCGTGACAGTTCCGCGCCTATTCAGTATATCACACCCGGGCAAATTTTGCAACAGTTTTTTCATGTTTTCAAAGTGCCGCGCGGTGTTTCACGCAAAAAGCGGAGCGGCAGTGCCGCTCCGCTTTGATCTTATCAAACTCAGTGAATGATGAAACGCTCGGTGTCCTTATCGAACAGGTGGATCTTGGAAGCGTCGATAGCTACCTTGATAACGTCGCCTGCGCGCGCCTTGGAGCGGTTGGAGACCTTTGCGGTGAACTTCTGGTTCTCGCATACGAGGTACAGATAGATCTCGGCGCCCATAAGCTCGGTGACTTCTACGTCGCACTCGATTATGCTGCCGGGCATGGAGTCGATAACTTCCTGATCGTCGTGGATGCACTCGGGACGAACGCCCATGATAACTTCCTTGCCAACGTAATCCTTGAGGATGGGGTTATTAGCCTTTTCGGGAGGAAGTTTGATGGAGGAGTTGCCGAAGTTAAGGAACATATCTCCGTGGTCCTCTTCAAGCTCGCACTCTACGAAGTTCATCTGAGGAGTGCCGATAAAGCCCGCAACGAAAAGGTTGATAGGCATATCGTACAGGTTCTGAGGAGTATCTACCTGCTGGATCAGACCGTCCTTCATAACAACGATTCTCGTTGCCATGGTCATAGCCTCGGTCTGGTCATGGGTTACGTAGATAAATGTTGTACCGATTCTCTGGTGGATCTTGGTAAGCTCGGTTCTCATGGTCGCACGGAGCTTTGCGTCAAGGTTTGACAGAGGCTCGTCAAGAAGGAATACCGTAGGCTTACGGACTATTGCACGACCCAGAGCAACACGCTGCTTCTGACCGCCGGACAGAGCCTTCGGCTTTCTGTCGAGCAGGTGGGTGATATCAAGGATTCTTGCAGCCTCTTCAACACGGCGCTTGATCTCCTCCTTGGGAGTCTTACGCAGCTTAAGACCGAATGCCATGTTATCAAACACTGTCATATGGGGGTACAGAGCGTAGTTCTGGAACACCATTGCGATGTCGCGGTCCTTAGGAGCTACGTCGTTTACCAGCTTGTCGCCGATGAACAGCTCGCCCTCGGTGATCTCTTCAAGTCCTGCGATCATACGGAGGGTAGTTGTCTTACCGCAGCCGGAAGGACCGACCAGAATAAGGAACTCCTTGTCCTTGATCTCCAGGCAGAAGTCCGAAACAGCGGTAACGCCGCCGGGATATTTCTTATAGATATGCTTAAGTGATACGCTTGCCATTTTATATCCTCCTTAAAGGTTGGCTCATTGCGGCTGCGCCGCATAAATTACTATGCTTATTATATCAGTTAATTGTGGTAAATTAAAGATGTTTTTTCTCCAAAATTGTTTTGCCGCGTTTGTGCATTATGCACGTCGAAACAGAAATTGTTCAAAATTACGGCGAAAAATGCTGCGAAATTCTCTAATTTTATTAGAATTACAGATTTTTCATAGTAAGTCCGATACGCTTTTTTGCCGCGTCAACGCTTTTGATCTTAACGGTAACTATATCTCCGACCGCCAGCGCCTCGGACGGATGCCGGATGAATTTATCCGATATTTCCGAAACGTGCACAAGGCCGTCCTGGTGGACACCTATATCGACAAACGCGCCGAAATCTATGACGTTGCGCACGGTACCCTTCATTATCATGCCCGGTTCCAGATCGGATATTTCGATAACCTTTTCTCTCAGCACCGGAGGCGGCAGGGTATCGCGGATATCGCGGCCGGGCTTTTCAAACTCCGTGATAATGTCGGCAAGCGTAGGCTCACCTATACCGAGGCGTGAGGCGACCTCGGAAATGTCTGCATCGGTGCAGCGGCGCCTCAGCTCCGAAAGACCTCCCGCGCGAACGTCCTCGCCCGTGTAGCCGAACATTTCGAGAAGCGCCTTTGCCGCGCCGTAGCTTTCGGGGTGCACGCCCGTATTGTCGAGCACCTCGCGCCCGCCGGGCACGCGCAGAAATCCCGCGCACTGCTCATACGCCTTATCGCCGATACGCGGCACCTTTTTGACCGCCGCGCGGCTTGCGAACTCACCGTTCTCGTCGCGGTATTTTACAATGTTTTTGGCGCCGGTGATGTTTATCCCGGCGATATAGGAAAGCAGCGAGTATGAAGCCGTGTTCAGGTCAACTCCGACCTTGTTGACGCAGTCCTCAACAACGCCGCCAAGCGCCTCGTCAAGGCGTGCCTGTTTCATGTCGTGCTGATACTGACCGACGCCTATGGACTTGGGATCGATCTTTACAAGCTCCGCAAGGGGATCCTGAAGTCTGCGCGCAATGGATACGGCGCTTCGCTGGGTAACGTCAAAATCGGGGAACTCCTCTGCTCCCGCCTTTGACGCGGAATAAACGGAGGCGCCCGCCTCGCTGACTATGGTATACTTCGTATCCGGCGCGTCCTTCAGCGTTTCGGCAATAAACATTTCGCTTTCCGCGGAGGCGGTGCCGTTGCCGATTGCTATAACGTCAACGCCGTATTTCTTTATAAGCCCGAGAACCGTTCGACGGCTCTCGGCGATCTTTTCGTGGGGCTTTGTGGGATATATGACCGCCGTATCGAGCACCATGCCCGTTTTATCAACGACGGCAAGCTTGCAGCCCGTTCTGTAGCCGGGGTCGTAGCCGAGCACCGTTTTGCCCTTGAGCGGTGCGGACATAAGCAGATTTTTCAAATTCTCGGAGAAGAGTTTTATAGCGTCCTCTCCCGCGCTGTCCGTAAGAGAAGCGCGAATTTCCCTCTCGATGGACGGGGCTATAAGGCGCTCATAGCTGTCGCACACGGCGTATGCCATATGTGAAAACGCGGGCGATGACGGATTTGTCAGCGCACGGCTGAACAGGTAGTTCAGGATTATATCACGGTCGACCGTTATATCTATTTTGAGCATTTCCTCTTTTTCGCCGCGGTTCATGGCGAGAATGCGGTGCGGAGGAACGCTTTTCAGCGGCTCGGAATAGTCGTAATACTGCTCGTACACGCTGTCTCCCTCACCTATCTTCTTTGAAGATATGGCACCGAAGAGCTGTGTCAGTCTGCGCACCTCCTTGCGGTAGTCCGCGTTGTCGGAGACCGCCTCGGCGATAATGTCCCGCGCGCCCGATATGGCGTCCGCGGTGCTTTCAACGCCTTTTTCCACGTCGACAAAACTCTCTGCGGCTGCCTCTATTGTCGGGTCGTAGGAAGGACGCATTTCAAGTATGAGCTGCGCCAGCGGCTCAAGCCCGCGCTCTTTTGCAATGCTTGCTCTTGTTCTGCGTTTGGGACGGAACGGACGGTATATATCGTCGACCTCGGTGACGGTTGCCGCCGCGTCGACTGCGGCGGATATCTCATCTGTGAGAAGTCCCTGCGCGTCTATGAGCCGCTTTACCTCAGCCTTTTTATCCTCAAGGTTTCTGAGGTATACAAGCCTGTCGCAAAGCTCTCTCAGCACTGTGTCGTCAAGGCCGCCCGTGACCTCTTTGCGGTAGCGGGCGATAAACGGCACGGTGTTGCCGTCGTCAAGCAGCTTTACTGCGCTTTCCGCCCTATGCTCGCTTATGCCCAGTTCTTCTGCCAGTGTTTTAATTATGTCCATTCTTTTTTCCCTTTACGCTGTTTTTGTTATTATCGCGATGATTTCGCGCGCCGCCGCGGGTCTTCGCGTTTTTCGCGCCGGCGCCCTTCTTTGCGCCCGCGTCTCTTTTCGATCCGCCCGTGCGCGCCGCGCTCTTATTATATCTGTCGGCAGCGCCGTTTGTCCTGCCCTGCGCGCCTTTTCTCTTATCGGGCACGCCGTATCCGCCGCGCGTGCCGCCTTTTCCGACGTTTGAGCCGCCTTTTCCCTCGGCAGTGCTTTTGCCGCCTGACGCTCTGTTTGCGCTCTTGGACGCGTTATTACCCTTCGCAGGCTCTCCCGCTCTCTTTTTGTTCTCTCCGCCGTGTCCCGCAACGGGCGCGCCGTGTGCCTGCGGCGTATGTCTGTCGGGGCGCACCAGGCAGTCTTTTGTATAGCCGATAAGGTCCTCTCTGCCGCACTTTTTAAGCGCCTCTGTAACAAGCGCTCTGTTTTCGGGGCGGCGGTACTGCAGCAGCGCACGCTGCAGCCGCTTATCGTGGTAGTCCGTGGGGGTGTATATCTTTTTGCCCGTAAACGGATCGATACCCGTATAGTACATGACCGTAGACGCCGTGCCGGGGGTAGGATAGAAATCCTGGACCTGCTCGGGATTGAGCCCTATCTTTTTCATGTACAGCGCCAGTTCCACCGCATCCTCAAGGCGGCTGCCCGGGTGACTGGACATGAGATACGGCACGATATACTGTTTGAGTCCGTACTCCTTTGTCAGCTCAAAAAACTTCTCCCTGAACCTGTCATACACCGCAATATCCGGCTTTCCCATGACGGAAAGCACATGGGACGTGCAGTGCTCCGGCGCGACTTTAAGCTGTCCGCTGACGTGATCGCGCACGAGCTTTCTGAAAAACGCGTCGCTTTTGTCGCACAGCATATAGTCAAAGCGTATGCCGCTGCGGATGAACACCTTTTTTACGCCGGGCAGCGCCTCCACCTGTTTCAGAAGCTCTATGTACTCGCTGTGATCCGCCTTCAGATTTTTGCACGGTGTGGGCACAAGGCATTTTCTGTTTTTGCATACTCCGTCGCGCAGCTGCTTGTCGCAGGCGGGGGCGCGGAAGTTTGCCGTGGGTCCTCCGATATCGTGGATGTATCCCTTGAAATCGGGGAGCTGCGTCAGCTTTTTTGCTTCCTCAACAACGCTTTCTATGCTGCGGCTGCTCACGCTGCGCCCCTGGTGGAACGCTATGGCGCAGAAATTGCACGCGCCGAAGCAGCCGCGGTTGTGCGCGATCGAAAACTTGACCTCGGTTATTGCGGGTATGCCGCCGTCCTTTTCGTACATGGGATGATAGTTTCTCGCAAACGGCAGTGCGTACACCGCGTCCAGCTCTTCCCTTTCAAGGGGCGGCATGGGCGGATTCTGCACAAGCATTCTGTCACCGTAATACTCCACCACGGCTTTTCCGCGTATATGGTCGTTATTCGCATACTGCACGGCATATGCGTCGGCGTACTTTTTCTTATCCGTTTTCAGCTCGTCATAATCGTAGCCGACAGGCTCGCCGCTTTCGTCGACCCCCTGTGCGCAGGGAAAATTTATCTTTTCGCCTTTTTTGCACATATATGACGTGCCGCGCACGTCGCGTATCTTTTTGACCGGCACGCCGCGCCGCAGAAGCTCGGCTATGCGGACAATGGACTTTTCGCCCATGCCGTAGGAAAGTATATCCGCGCGGCTGTCCGCAAGGATGGTGCGCCGCACCTTATCGTCCCAATAGTCGTAATGGGCGCAGCGTCTGAGAGACACCTCTATGCCGCCGATGATGATCGGCACGTCGCCGTATGCCTCGCGTATGCGGTTGCAGTATACAATGACCGCGCGGTCGGGGCGGTACCCCATTTTGCCGCCGGGAGAATAGTAGTCGTAGGAGCGCTTTTTCTTTGCCGCAGTATAGTGGCAGACCATGGAATCTATATTGCCGCTGGACACAAGAAAGCCGAGCTTCGGTCTGCCGAAGCGCTTGAACGCCTCGCAGCTTTTGTAGTCCGGCTGCGGCAGCATCGCCACAAGAAAGCCGTTTGCCTCAAGCACACGGCATATAAGGGCTGCGCCGAAGGACGGATGGTCCACATAGGCGTCGCCGCAGACATATACGAAGTCGGGCACATCCTGCCCTCTCTCCCGAACTTCTTCGGGAGTTACCGGCAGAAATTTAATTTCTTCTTTTTCCATAGCTACCTTTTTCTTATTTATATTTGAGATATATTCCGACAGCCGCAGCACACGTCCGGCGTCGGCGGCGTACAGCGCCGCGGCGGGGGGATGAAGCGTCTGCTGTGTCGGGCTGTGCTTGGTGCGGTAACAGCATTTTGATGTTGGACGCGCTGTCGGCGGGGCATTACAGTTGTCGGGCTGTGCGGGGCGAGGTGTCAGCATTAACGGTATCGGTCGAAGTATCCTTTGGCGGCATGACGTGCCGCACCGTGATGTTCCGCACCGTTCGGGCGCGCCCGTACCTATCCCGAACCTCTTTCGTCAGTCAGTCTTTTTCACTTGCGGAAAACGCGAAAAATTCTTCTCTTGTCATAAGCATATTCGCGGCGGAAAGCAGCGCGTTTGCCGTCATATCCGGCGGCAGGCACAGCGCCTCGCCGAGCTTGTTTCTTCTATCGCGGCTCTCGGGACCTCCCGTAAGACCGCAGACATAAAAATCCGTTTTTGTAATGGGTTCCGCTTCGGCAAAACCGCTCTCGACCGCACCGTCCGCAAGCACGGACGGATGACGGCGCGCAAAATCTGCGAAAATTTCGCGCAGCGTTTCGCCGTCTATACCCTCAACGCCAAGCACGCCCTCTGCCGAGGGCTTTTCTTTTCGCTTTTCTTTTCCCTCTCTGCGGGGGATGTACAAATTATATATTTTATCCTTCGGGAGCGCCGAGGATATATGGCTTCGGATAACGCCGCCCGCGCCGTCGCTGTCGGTGAGCACGGCAATTCCGCCCTCTCCCAGCCGCTTTATAAGCGCGAGACGCTCTTTGTTTTTGAAAACGCCGAAACCCTCCGTTGTGATAATGAGAGTATCCACAACGGATGAAAGCTTTATTTTATCGTATTTTCCCTCGACGATAACGGGGATCTTCAGCTTTATTTTTTCCACGCGGTGCCTCCGGACGGCGTGCCGACGCTCTTTCTGGGGCGCGCGGGGATCGTGCATATGAGCCGCTCTACGGCGATATAGTCAAGGCGCGAACTTTTCAGCGAAAGATCCGCGTCGCGGCAGCGTCGCACCGCAGCCGCTATCTGCTCGGTGCTTCTGCCGCTGACCGCAGAGAGATAAAGCCCCGCACGGTACGGGTGCATTTTCAGTTTTTCGACTATCGTTCCCTTGTCCGCCCCCTCTGATGCCAAAGCGGATACCGCAAGCATATCGCAAAGCGCGCGTGAAACGGAGCCGAGAACTGCGGGCGGCTCCTCCTTGCGGCGGCGGCAGCCGTTCAGCACTTTAAGCGCCTTTCTTCTGTCGCCCTCAAGCACGGCGTTTGCAAGCGCAAAGCCGCTGTCTTCTTCGTTTTCACCTGTCACCAGAGCGACCGTTTCTTCGTCTATAACGTTTTTTCCGCCCGAGAGTGTATACGCCGCAAGCTTTTCAAGCTCGCCGGACAGCGCATACATGCTGCTTCCGCAGCGGCGCAGCAGATAATCCGCAGCGGCACTTGAGATTTCTATACCGTCGCGGGCAAATCTGCGTCCCATCCATTTTTTGAGCTCCGCCGTGCTTTGTATGGGAAACTCGACCGTTTTGCAGACGGCGGAAAGCGTTTTATAAAGCGCGCTCGGCTTGTTTTTTGCAATATTGCCCGTGTCAAAGCCCGCGGCGGGCGGGCAGATGATGAGCACGACGCTCTCCGCGTCCATGCCCTTTATTGCAGAAACAAGGGCGGAAAGCTCGTCTTTATTCATCGCGTTGAGATCGGCAGTATAGCTTACGAATACTTTTCCGCCGAACATGGGAACGGACATTACCGCGTCGCAAAGTTCCCCGAGGCGAAAGTCTCCCGCCTCGGCGCGGATCTTATATGAGTTCAGTCCGTCGTCCCCGTCCTCGCCCGACGTGTGCCTTCGCGCCGCGGACAGATAAAAGTTTTTCAGATACTCTTCGTCGCCGTAGAACAGATATGCGCCGCAAAGTCCCTCTTTCAGTTCCCGTCTGAGCTGTACCTCGGTCATATGCCGCTCCTTTTTTGTCGTTTTGCCTGCTTTTTTATTTTTCCGATCTGCGCTCGGCACGCAGGATCATTTTCGTGCGCTGAGCCGTAAGCCCGCGCAGCTCGACCGCATAGTCAAGCTTAAGTGTTCCGCCCGACTCCGCGCTGATGTCGTTCTGGACTTTTTTTGCAAGCGTGCACATTTCCAAAGTGCCGAACGGCGTGTTGTACGCGCTTGTCTGACGCACGCCTTTCTTTATGACAAATGAAGCCGACGCCTCGCCGCTGCGGGCAATGCATACGCAGTCGGGCTCGCTTTCGAGAAACGATATCTCCGTTTTCGCTATATTGCCCTCGTCGTCGGGTGCTTCGCTGTAGCGCAGATAAACTCTGCCGTCCTCTTTTGTAAGCGTGCCGCTGCCTGTCATGGTATATGTGCAGTTCTCTTCTTCGGTGATGCTCATTTCGGTGTCCGCGCCGTCGTCCTCGCCGAATATGCTTATATCGCTCATGCCGCTTATAACAGAAGTCAGCGTTATCTCAACTTCTCCCGGCACTTCTTTTTCTATTGTATCTCTGTATTCGTATTCCGGCATAGTATCTCTCCGTTTTCACTGCCCGTCGGGCGTAAATCAAAGGGCTGTCGCAGGGCAGCCCTTTCGGCGCACGCGCCGCGTTTATTTCTTAAATGCGTCAAGCTCTCCGTCCGGAACAAAGTCGCCGCCGAGGTACGGGCAGCCGTCAAGCACGATCTTATATCCCGTCTCGGCGGGAGCCGCCCAGTATACCGCGTTTTTGATTATGCGGCGCACATACTCGTTGTGAAAGCTGGGAACGGTCTCGTGGCCGGGCTGGAAATAGAACACCTTGCCCGCGCCGCGCTTCCAGCAGCAGCCGCCGCGGAAAACGTATCCCGTCTCGTACCAGCTGAGAAATACGGTCTCGTCGGGGTCGGGTATCTGGAAAGGCTCTGCGTATATCTCCTCAGCGTCAAGCTTGAAATGAGAGGGAATGCCCTTCGCTATGGGGTGCGTGGGGTTTATGTTCCAGATGACCTCGTGAACGTTGTTGCCCCATGTAAGGTTGCCCGTTGTGCCGATGACACTGCGGAACACCTTGGAATGATGGGCGGAGTGCAGGCAGATAAGCCCCATACCGCCGTAAACTCTTTTACATATGCGCTCGACAAGCGCGTCGTCTACCTCGCCGTGGGCAAGATGCCCCCACCAGATGAGCACGTCCGTCGTGTCAAGCACGCTGTCGGGAAGTCCCTGATCGGGATCGTCAAGGGCGGCAAGGCGCACCTCTATATCATCGCACGCGATAGCTTCGGCGACCGTGGCGTGTATGCCGTTCGGGTACAATTCTGCCACCTGAGGGTTCTGCTTTTCATGTCTGTATTCGTTCCAGACCGTTACTCTGATGCTCATATTTAGATAGTCCTCCCGTGCCGCTCGGCACTTTTCAGTTTGTTTCAGTATATCACAGCGCGCGCGGCTTTTCAATAGCCTTGCGCAGTTTTAGCATGTGCCGCGCGGCTCGTCCCGCAGCGCCCGGACCTTCCGCACGGCTCAATTGATGCTTATCTCCTCGCCGTCAAGCACGGCGCCCGTCAAGTCGTCGCCGTTATATATAAGCTTGAGTGAGAAAAATTCATGCCGCCCTCTCATGAGGTCGAGAAAGATCCTGTCTCCCTGCCACATTGGCAGCTCTCCGAGTTTTTCCGCGTCTATCCACTCAAGAGTGCCCTCATTGCAGTCAGTAACGGCAGTATCGCCGCAGCGCGCACCGTACAGGCACATATACTCCGTGTATACCGCGCCGTCCGTATACGAAACAAAGCTGATTATGCCGCAAAAGCGCCAGTCGCCCCGCGAAAGCTCTATCCCCGTTTCCTCGCGCACCTCGCGCACCATGCCATCTTCGGGACTTTCTCCTTCTTCAAGCGAGCCGCCTATGCCGACCCATTTGCCCTCATTTTGGTCGTTTTGCTTTTTGTTTCTGTACATCATCAGAACTTTGCCGCCGCACTCTATGTAGCAAAGCGTTGTTATCTTCATTTTTGCCATATATCCTCCGAAAATGTGCCTTCGTCTCAGTACTGCGCCGCAGCGCTGCGAAGCAGCTCCTTCATGCCGCGGCGGGCATCCTCGGGTTCGGTTATGCGCATACGTCCGCCGAACTGCAGCACCCACGAATAAAAGTTGTTGCTAAGCATAACGGGCGCGCGAAACGTAAAATATCCGCCGCCCTCACCGCTTGCGTGACCCGGGATTATGGAAACGTCTCTGCCGAAGCGGTCTATGACAACGCCCGCCAGACTGTTTTCGCATTCAAGCGTGACGGTGCACTCCTCTCCGCCGTACATACCGAACATCTTTTTGGAATATACCGACATATCAAGGCTTCTGTATGCCGCCGAGCCCTCGCGCGCTTCGTCTGTTTCCCTGGCTTTTTTCATTTTGTCAACGCGGTATGTTTTCATTTGATCGGCTTCGGAATCGTAGGCTATAAGATAGTATCTTTCGTTATCCCACCAAAGTCCCCACGGGCTGACGAGGTATTCACTTCCGCCGCGGCGCAGCACCTGCTTTTTCTCGGGCGTCCAGTCAAAGTAACAAAATGCCACCTTGTGCCCGGCGGAAAGCGCGGAATGTATAACGTCTATGCTGTAGTACACCGCTTCGTTGCCCGTTGCCGATCTTTTATCCGAGCTTATGCCGCGGTTGAGCTTTGCGCTGTTGTACGGACCCGCAAAGGAAGAAAGCTTTTCTATAAGAGCTTTTGTTTTCGTGCCGGTTATGATAGGAGACGCCTGGACCGCGTCCGCAAGCAGCTTGAGCTCCGCGATTTCGAACGTTCTCGAGGCAAGGCAGCAACCGAGACGGCTTCTTATGATGTCGTAGCCGAATTCCTCAAGACAGTCAAGGTCTCTGTACACGGATTTCCTCTCGGCGCCGATACCTTCCTTGTCGAGAGCGTCTATTATCTCCTGAACGCTGATGCGGTGGTCTTCATCCGTACGCTCCTCAAGTATTTTCAGAATATAAAGTATTTTCTGCTTTTCGTTTCCGCTTTTTGACATACGTTCTCCTTTTATGCGCCGCTTTTATAACTATATATCTCGGGACTGTACTTTGAAAAACTGCCCCGCGGCGCCCCGAAATGTTTATCTACAGGTGTATTTTACCACAGCCGTACGTGTTTGTAAAGAGAAAAGTCCCATAAAAGGGACTTTTCTCTTTACTTGTGTCAAACTTTGTCGCTAAGTCCCGTTTATGGGACTTAGCATGTGATACTATAATGTCACAGAAAAAAATAACTGCCGAAACAAGGCAGAGAAACGGAAGTAAATAAAATTATGAAAAGAATTGCTCAAAACACCGCAGTCGCAGCTCTCGGAGCCATCGCACTCTGCCTTACGGGATGGGCTGCCATGTGGGCGCTCTCCGCGCTTGTCACACTGCTCGGGCTGTGATGTTTCGCGGTTTCGGTCAAGCCTGCCGCGCAAAACCCGACGAAAATCACCGTTTTCACTTGCCCCGAAAGGGGCATGAATGTGAAAACGGTGATTTTTCTCTTATCAGCCGAAGCAGTCGACTATAACGTCCGCTATAGTGGCGCAGACGTTTTTCTGCCATGCGGGGTTCTGCATATCGGCTACGTCCTCACTGTTTGTGGCGTATCCGAGCTCCACAAGCACGGAGGGCGTGTTTGTATACTTATTTACTATGTACGCGTCCTTAAGGCTGTCGGAAAACAGTCTGACCTCTTTTGAATATCCGTCCTCCAGCCGCTTTCCGAGATCGGCGGCGAATTTTTCAAGGCTCGCTGCCTGAGGGTTCGCCTCGTACCAGTCGATCGAAAATCCGCTGCACTCCGGCGCATTCTCAATGCTGTTTATGTGCAGAGAGATAAACAGGTCTATATGCTTTTCGGCGTCCGTAACATTCTCCCAGACACTTCTCTCGTATGCGCTGAAAACGTTGTTGTCAACAAGCTTTTCGCTGTCGTAGACAATGCCGAGGCTGTCCGCTCTGCGGGCTATCTCCGAAGCCGATGGAAAGCTTTCGCCGTCATGGGTCATGTACACCTCGGCGCCCGCGTCCTCAAGCTTTTCTCGAAGAATGTTCGCGTAAACGATCGTCAGGTCCTTTTCGTCAAAGCCGTAGGGAGACTGACAGCCCACGTCGCCGAAGCCGTGGCCCGGGTCGATAAGCACCCGAAGGACTCCGTCGTCGCGATCCGCGGCGCTTACTTTGCCGTAATCGGGGTTTATCTCGCCGACAGTCATATCACTGTCCGTATCATCGCCGCCGTTTATGCTTCGGGCGGTGCAGGAGCAAAGCAGCACGGCTGCAAGAATGCCTGCCGCCGCGCAGAAAAATATACTTTTAATTCTGCTTTTTATTTTCATTTTCTTTTTGCAAGTTCCGCAAACAGCGCCTTTATATCGTCGTATTCGGCATAGGCTCTGTCCCATGTCCAGTGACCCATGCCTGCGTACTCACGGTATGTAAAATGCTCGGCGCCCGCCTCCTTCAGTGCCTCTGCCATTGCTCTCGTGCCGGCGGGGGATACGGTCTCGTCAATATCTCCGTGATATGTAAAAATCACCTTATCCGCGATGCAGGGAGCGGTGGACGGGTCGGTGCCGCCGCAGCAGATGAACGCACCGCAGAATATATCTCTGTGGCGGTAAAGCGCGTCCCACGAGCCGAAACCGCCCATGGATATGCCCATAAGAAGCACGGAGTTTTTGTCTATCGGGTACTTTTCAATAGTCTCGCGCACAAGGGACGCAGCTGCGGCAAGGTACGGTGTTTCGGCAACGGTCTTTGTGTCGTAGAGTCCGCCGCGCCACGGCCAATCGACCCACTGACCCTCACTGGGCACCTGAGGAGCTATTATATACGAATCGTGCAGAGGGCTTTCGGGATCTTCGAGAGCGGTGCCGATGCCTATCCTCAGCTGAAGTTCGTTGTCGTCTCCCCTCTCGCCCGCGCCGTGCAGAAACAGCACCAGCGGATGCAACCTTCCGTCGTCGCCGCATTCGGGTCTGTGAAAGCGATAATCCTGTTCAATACCGCAGGCGGTATGCTTTTCTTTTGTAAATGTTTCGGTAAAGTCCATATGTCTTCTCCTTATTTCAGAACAGAAGCGCACCCGCAAGGCTGCCCATGCCCAGTCCGCTTACGAAAAGCAGTAGCACAAACACGGCGTTCTCCGTCATATTTTTATTCGAATGAAACAGCACCAGAAGTCCGCTGCCCGCGCCTGTCATAAGTCCGCAGAGCATCATCTGCACGCTTATGACGCCCTCAAGGTACAGCTCCGTAAGCGCGACGGACACGGCGCAGTTGGGTATCAAACCGAGCAGCGCGCTGATGACACAGCCGAGCACCGGCATTTTCTTCATAAACGCGCCCACAGCCGCTTTATCGACATAGGCAAACAGCACGCCGAGCACAAGTGAGATCACAAATATAAACGCAAGTGTGCGCAGTGTACGTTTCAGCGCCGACAAAAACAAATTGCCTTTCGCGGCGCAGCATCCGTCCGTGCAGCAGCACTCCTCCGCATTGTACTCTTCTTCGTCTGCCCCGTCATCACTATTTTGCGCTTTTTCAGCCGATCTGCGGCTGATGGCATATACAAGGCGCACGGCTCCGTCCGCGGCAAAGCCGCAGATAATCCCGCTCAGCGCTTTTACGCCCAGCACTTTCAGTATGAATGCGGGCGTTGCCGCAGCCGACGTGCTTGACACCATCACGGCAAGCATTTCATCGGATGTGGAAAGATATACCGCAAGCAGAGTGCCTGTGGTGATAAGACCCGCGCCGTACAGATTTGACGCTGCCGCCGAAAATCCGCAGGACGGCACAACGCCGAGAAGTGCCCCGGGCAGCGGTCCTATTTTGTCGGCGGCAAGTATGACGCTGACCATGCTTTTGCCCGCACCGCGCTCTATAAGTCCGATGACCACGAACGCGGCAAACATAAAGGGCAGTATCATAGCGCTGTCCTTCAGCGCGTCGAGCAGCGCATCGACAAAGTTTGTCCAAAAACTCATGTTTATCTCTTTTCTGTTTACTGGAGTAAATTATACAGCATTGTGTTCTGCCTGTCAAGCCGCGGGAGCGCGTCAGTCGGCTGTATGCGCCACGGTACCGGCGCAGGGTGTCGCCCGCCGTCTCCGCCGTCTGCGGGAGGGCAGGTCGACGCGGCACGGCGCGGGATCGCGGCTGAGGAGTAAAAATTTCCGTGTACGGACAAAAATGGCACGCGGCGATCTCAAACTAAAGTCCCGTTCCCGGCGGCACGCGGCGATCTCAAAGCGCCGCAGGCGCTAAAGTCCCGTGCCCGGCGGCACGCGGCGATCTCAAACTAAAGTCCCGTTCCCGGCGGCACGCGGCGGTCTCAAAGTGCCGCAGGCGCTAAAGTCCCGTGCCCGGCAGCACGCGGCAAGCATGGAACTTACCTGCCTGCATACTTGCTGTATTTTGTCGGGGACGCGACCGGTTTATATGTCCTGTGCGCCGTCCTTCATTTTTTCCAGAAGTGCCCCTATCTCGGCTGCCAGAAGCGCGGGGTTTGCTCTGCCGCGGCTGAGCGCCATGGCTTTTCCGACGATCGCTTTTTCGGCGCTCTTTTTCCCGCCGAGAAAGTCTCGCACCGCTCCCGGAGAGCATTCCGCAGCCTGCACGGCAAGGAGGCTGAGCTCTTCTTTTGAGTTTATCTGTCCCAGGTTTTCCGTCTCCACCCGCGCCCGCGGGTCGAAATCTCCCTTTTGCAGGTCGGCGACAAGCTTTTTAGCTACGGCGGAATTGATAATGCCGTCTCCCATCATGTCGGCAATGCTGCCGAGATGTAAGGCATCAAACGACGGGGTCTCTCCCGGGGACAGCAGGCGCAGGATCTCAGCGATAAGTATATTGGCGCAAAGCTTTTTGTGTCTGCACGAGTCGGCAGCCGCCTCAAACCAGGCTGCGATCTCCGGCTGCGACGTAAGTATCTCCGCGTCGTCCCGCGACACTCCGTACTTTTTTTCGTAGCGTTCGGCTTTTTTGTCCGGCGCCTCGGGAAGCGCGGCACGTATCTTTTGTATATCGTCCTCGCCGAGGCATACGGGAAGAAGATCGGGCTCGGGATAGTATCTGTAATCCTCGGCAGTCTCTTTTTGCCGCATGGCGCTTGTCTCCATGCGCTCGGGGCTGAATTTTCTCGTCTCCTGCACGACTGTGCCGCCCGACGAAAGTATCTCACGCTGCCGCTTTATCTCACATTCGGCGGCAAGGCGCACGTTCTGAAAGGAATTGAGATTTTTTGTCTCTGTTCTGACTCCGAGGGTCTTGCTGCCGACCTTTCTCAGCGATATGTTCAGGTCGCACCGAAGCGAGCCTTCGTTCATTTTGCCGTCGGTCACACCGGCGAACATAAGTATGCCGCGCATTTTTCTGAAGAACGCCGCAGCCTCTTCTCCGCTTGACAGCTCCGGTTCGCTTACGATCTCTATAAGCGGAACTCCGCAGCGGTTGCAGTCGACAAGTGTGCCGCCCTCGCCGTGCAAAAGCTTGCCCGCGTCCTCTTCCATATGGATGCGCGCAATGCCGATCTTCTTTTTCTCGGGGGTGTCGATGACAAGATACCCGTCGGTGCATATTGGGTGAAAATACTGGGTTATCTGGTAGCCTTTGGGAAGATCGGGATAAAAATAGTTTTTTCTGTCAAAGGCAGACACTTTATGCACCGTGCAGTTCAGCGCCAGTCCCGCAGCGACGGCTTTTCGCACCGCCTCGGCATTTATCTGCGGCATTGCTCCCGGCACTCCCGTGCAGACGGGGCATATGTGTGTGTTCGGCGCGGCGCCGAACATTGTGGAGCAGGAGCAGAACATTTTCGTTTTTGTGCAAAGCTCCACGTGTATCTCCACGCCGATGACTGCCTCGTACTCTCCGCCGTCGGTGCGCGATGCGTCCGCTGCTTCCGCGTGAGCGATGCTATCCGTCCTTCGGATGTTCTCCTGCCGCGCGGCACAATCGGGCTGTTCGGCGGAATATCCGGTATATTTACGATCCATATTCATATCACACCTCGCCGCACGCAGCCGCAGTCTCAAGAAGCATGGCGTCCCGTCCCGCCGCCGACGTCATAAGCAGTCCCGCAGGCATCCCGCCCTCGCGGTGCGGGCACGGTATGCTCACCGAGGCAAGACCTGCAAGAGAAGCGGGGATGCAGAACGCATCGGAAGAAAAGCTCAGCGTCTCAGCGGTACTTATCATGCTGTCCCGTGTGTCACGAAAAATGCCCGCTTCGCCGCATGCACACGATGTTACTCCATCTGTATCGGCATTCGTTACGGTGTCCCCGCGGCAGGCTTCTCCGCCTGCCGCGCTTGCCAGAAGCGGCGCCGTATCGGGAGACGCGGGGCCTGCGATCATATCATATTTTTCAAATACTGCGTCGAGATCGGCGCATATGCGGCGGCGCATTTCCGCCGCTCTGTCGTAAAACTCGCTTCTGCCCTCGCCGAGGCACATAACTCCGAAGGCTATACGCCGTCTGACCTCCGCTCCGAAGCCCTCGCCGCGGCTTGCGGCGCAAAGCCCGCCGCAAGATGCAAACTCTCCCGTACCGCGTCTGCCGAAGCGCACGCCGTCAAAACGCGCGAGATCGGACGAAGCCTCCGCCGCGCATATCACGCCGTAGGCTGCCGCAGCGTATTTCAGTGAGGGCACGGATATATACTCTATCTCCGCGCCCGACGCGGCTGTTTTTTCAAGCTGTGCCGACACCGCAGCTGCGACCTCGGGGCTTGCTTTTTCCATATCGTCCCGCAGGACGGCGATCTTCAAGCCTTTCAGCACTTCTGTGTCTGCCGCGCCGCCGAAGCGCCTTGAAAACTTTGCGGCGTCACGCAGGACTGTACGCGATGTTGCGTCCCCTGCAGAGCGTCCCGAGACGGCGGCAAACACCGCCGCGCAGTCGGCAGCACTCATGCCGAGGATGCCCACGGTATCCATTGACGACGCAAGAGGTATCATACCGCGACGCGGTATGGCGCCGTATGTCGGGCGAAATCCGACAGTGCCGCACATTGCGGCGGGGATCCTTACCGAGCCGCCCGTGTCCGTTCCGATGGCAAAGCAGCACATACCTGCGGCGACCGCCGCGGCGCTGCCGCCGGAGGAGCCGCCGGGTGAGCGGCGCGTATCAAGAGGATTTTTCGTTATTTTCCAAGCCGAGGTCTCTGTGGAATTGCCCATGGCGAAATCGTCCATGTTGGTTTTCCCGAGAATCACGCAGCCCGCAGCCTCAAGTCTTTCCGCTGCGGTCGCGCTGTACGGCGGGCGATAGCCTTCAAGCATTCGGGAGGCGCAGGTCGTAGGGAAATTCTCGGTGCAGATATTATCTTTCAGCGCCGCGGGGATGCCGCACAGCGGTGAAAGGCTCTCGGCGCTGCCGTCGCGGCGCGCCGCCGCCAGCACTTCATCCGCCGCCGCAGCTGCTCTCATTGCCGCTTTTCTGTCCGTACAGATAAACGCGCCGATCTCGCCGTCGCTGCCGTCTATTGTATCAAGGCAATGCTTTGTCAGCTCCGCTGACGATATTCTCCCCGTCCGAAGCTCCTCGGCAAGGCGATATATTCCGTTTTTTATTATTTGATCCATATTTATATCTCCCACCGTCCGAAGAGCTGTATTTTCACCTCATATATTACCGCGCCGTTCTTGTTTATTCTTTCGGCGTGCTTTACGCCGTATGGTCGGCGCGTTTTTTTCTTCCCTTCAAAAACAGTATGCTTTTTCCGTAGTTCTCAGTCGACTGTCTTCGGCACGGCAAAGCAGCCGTTCTCCGTCATTGGCGCCTGCGACATAATCCTCTCGCGCACCTTACCGTCACTGTCGGCAACCGTGTCCTCTCTGAGATCCGCAAGTCTTGCCCGCCGTCCGTCCTCGTAATAATTCTTAGCGAGCGGGCGCTCCGAATGACCGTCTTCCCATTCAGCGCCCGACTCTGCGCCGTCGTCACTCAGAGCGGACATAAATATCCCGGCTGAAATATCAAGCTTTTCCGCGATCTCAGCCTGCTGCTGTTCCGTCTGCGAAATTGCGGCGGAGCCGAGCAGCTTCTTTGCTTTTTCCCTCGTTATCTTCATATTTCCTCCGTTTTTTCTCATATAAACATAAGGGGCTGCTTTTGCAGCCCCTTATGTTTATATGCGGGAAATATCGGATGCGCCCGCACTGCATAGGCACGCAGCCGCCGTCCTTTTTCCCGCAGTGCCGCGGGCAGAAGAGCTTCTGCCCGCAAGCCGCCGTGCTGAATTTTTTGTATAGGCTTTTTTGTCAGCCTGTGATACCGGAACGCTCGATACCCTGAATGATCCACTTCTGCGCCACGCAGTAAATAATGATAAGCGGCAGAAGTATCAGAATTCCGCAGGTATTCGTTATAGCCGTCTGATACTGGGTCGCAGCGGCAGAGGTTATATTGAGCGATATGGGGATATCCACTATATCCGGCATAAGGTGAGGACCGGAGGTCGTGTAGAATACTCCGCTTGCACCTGTGTAGAAGTTGTCTGTCCACTGCCATGAGAACGCGAACATAAACACGGTTATCATCATGGGGACTGCGTTGGGAAGAACTATCTGTATAAATGTTCTCATAACGCCGCAGCCGTCAACAGCCGCAGACTCTTCAAGCTCATCGGGGATACCGCTGAAGAACTGACGCAGCATGAATATGTACAGTCCGTTCTTGAACGCCAGCGCCGTTGCGGACAGTATCCACAGGGGCCAGTACGTATTGATGAGGTTGAGGGACGTATCCTCCAGAAGGTTAATCCAGTCGACTACGCCGCCGCCCAACAAATTCAGTATGCCCAGTATATCAAAGTATCTGAACTCCATGAACATGGACAGCTGCAGAGTGGAGTGCGGCACGATCATGGTGAACACGACCAGAAGGAACAGAAGCTTGTTGAACTTGAATTTGAACTTTGCGAAGCCGTAGCCGACGAGACTGCACACGAATGTCTGAATAAGTGCGCACGAGCCTGCAAGTATAAATGTGTTTACAAGCGCCTTGAGGTATCCGTTCTCCACAATGATCGCCTTGTAGGTATCAAGTGTGGGATATCTGGGGATAAGTCTTACCGTTACGTCAAGGAAGTCGTCGGGGCTCATGAATGAGGACGCTATCTTTGAATAGAACGGGAAGAGTATAACATAGCTTACGCCGAGAAGCAGTATGAATCTGAACAGAAACCATACTACTTTGCCCAGAAAGTAAGTGCTCAGGTATTTGCTCTTCAGTCTCTCAAGAAGGGGGGTACGGTCGAACTCAACACGTATTCTGTTTTTGCTTTCTCTTTTTACTTTAGTAACGTTTTCCATTTGCCGTTCCTCCTTTCTCAGTCTTTTCTGTTATAGAACACAACGGAGCTTATGATACCCGCGACCACTGCGACTATAACTATTACCAATAGGAAGTACATCCACGCCATTGCAGAGCTTATAACGTTTGCGTCGCCCGCCTGTTTGTACAGGTTATTGACGTACGTCATTACCTTGTTGTCACTGGACGTGAACGAGTCTATGACGGTGTACACCGCATTTACAAGTATCATGGGGGAGATCATGGGAAGCGTTATCTTCCAGAAGGTCTCCCATGCGCTTGCGCCCTCTATCTCGCAGGACTCGTATATGGAGGGTGAAATGCCCTGGAGACCCGCAAGGAAGATAAGCATCTGTACGCCGGAGCGGTTGACTATGTCAAATATCTTATTTACCATATCCGCAACGAACGTTGCAAGCTCTTTACCGACTATCATGCCGGAGAACAGGCTCTGCATATCCGTTGCCGAAACGATACTTGACGCTGCGCTGTCGCCTGAACCGGTATCGATACCGCCGGAGGTGTCGCCCATATTATCGGCGATAAGGTTGCCGGAGTCTATACTTGCTATAAGTCCCGTAGTCAGAAGGACCGGTATGAAGAATATGGCACGGAATGCCGTTCTGCCGGGCATCTTCTGGTTCAGCAGTATTGCTATGAACAGCGAGAACAGAAGTATAACGGGTATGTCGATCAGAAGACCGCCTATACCGCTGAGCAGCGTTTGGACAAACGTCTGATCCGAGATCGCCGTTGCGTAGTTCTTAAAGCCGACCCACACAAGCTCGTAGCCGCCGCCGGAGAGTATATCGATCTCGTTGAAGCTGTATTTAAGGCTTCCGAATATGATCGGTATATATATCAGGAAGAAGCCGAAGATGAAAGGAGCAACAAAGAGCCAGCCCACGCGCGCTTTTTTCGCCTGAAGCGATGCGCCGTGACGGCGCTCTTTTACAATTCCGAGCTGTTTATCGGATTTTTTGAAAAGTTTCATTATTCGTTCCTCCTTTCTCAGTCTGCGTCTACTCTTACAAAGTCAAGGGACGGGACAGTGTAAGTTTCTCCGTTGAAATTCACGTTGATTTCAAAGGAATTATAGTTGATGATGAAGTTTGCGCCGCCTTCGTACTCGACTCTTACAACAGTTCCGCTTTCGGTATCAACTCTTGTTTCACCGTTATCTCCGGTATTGTTTCTGCCGCTTGTCGAATCGTCGCGTCTGTTGACAACCGTTGAGGTCTCCCCGCGGGAAGCTTCAAGAGCGGCTCTCAGTCTGTCGCGCTCTGCATCTTCTTCCTTCTTCTTTGCAGCAGCCTCTTCTTCGGCTATCTGCTCGGGAGTTTTGTCCGCGTCGGCATCGCTGACAAGTCTGTATGCGTCCATATATTCATGATCGACTATAAGACTGGTCTGCAGGTCTCCCATTGCGTCGTTGAGCTTGTTATAGTATTCGATTATGTCGTCTTTCCAGATATCGTATGCAACCGAATAGTATTTGCTCGTATCCTTGTACTGTTTGAGAACGCTTGTGTTCTGATAGCAGAGGATAAAATACAGCGACGCGCCGTTTTCAACGCTCTTGAGCAGGGCGTTTGTAACGTCGCCCTCCATATTGACCGCATTGCCGGAATAGTTTACATATCCGTGGAGGACCAGTGCCTCGAAAGGTACAGCCTCGCTTGCGTTGAGGTAGTTGGAGGATTCCGTGGGAAGCGATATGATATGGTCGGTATACTTGAGGGTATAAGCGTTGCCGCCGTTGACCATAATACCGTACTTTTCGCTGAGGGTCTCAAGAGCGGTCTGTGTATAGCCCTTGGAGTCCTCGCGGTTGTAAGGATCGTCCTCGTCAAAGTCGGAGTTAAGATCCGTACCGAGTGTTGAAAGGGATATGCCGCTGAGCCCGGACTTATCATACTTATCCAGCGCCTTTTCAAGCTTTGCAACAAAGTACTTGAATCTTGAGGGGGACATTATCAGACCGAACTCAGAGGAGAACTCCTGCGTTGCGGCGTCGTACTCGCGGCGGGACATATATCTGCCGTCCATGGACTTTGAATAGTCTCGCTTTGCCGAAACGCCGTCAAATGCGTCTATGGTCTTTACATACGCAAGGTCAAAGTCGGGATATACGCCGAAGTCCTTATCGCTTGCATATTCCAGAAGATCCTTGAATCCGGATGAGCCGCCCACGGCACTTTCAAAGTCTACCTTTGCAGGGTATGTGTTTGAAAGACCGTTATTGTAGTAGCCCGTAAGCCGGAAGTCGATATTTGTTATTCCCACGTCGCTCAGCTCGTCGTACATGGTTTTAACATCGTCAAACGAAGTAAGCGGGGTGTTTACGGTTATCGGCACGGATGCAAACGTATCCTGAACGACATCCGTACCGAGAGTTTCGATGTACAGCGGCATGTCGCTATTTACGTCATCAGCCGTAAGTCTTGTGATCTGACCGGTCTTTTCGAGATAATTTCTGTAGACCTTTGCCATGCCCACATACGAAGCCTCGTATGTGCTCTCGTCGCTGCTGTCGCCGCCGAGAAGCGTATACTGTATCCTGTACGAACCGGAATACTTTCTGGGCGTGGTTTTCGTAACGGCGGAGTTGCCGTTTACGGAAACGGAGGCGGAAAGCTTATACTTATCCGACGGACGGGGCTCGAATATGGCGTAGACGTTGTTATATCCGTGCTGGTTGCCGCCGTGCTCGGATTTCAGCGTTGCCATGGAGTCGCCCTCGGTTATGACTGCGAAATACCCCACTGACGTGGTGTTTCCGGTTTCAACCAGTTTGCCGGGATCAAGCTCGGACGCGGTATACTCCTTGACATCCTCAACCACGCCGAACACGGGCATTCTCATTGTTTCGGAGTGCTGACTGGAAATTTCGTGATATGCGAAGTCCTCGCCGTACATCTGGCGGGAAACGTTATAGGTCTTGCCCTTTACGTCCTCAAAGCGGATCAGTGTGCCTGAGCCGTCGGGAATAAAGGTGTAGCCTGTATTGATGCTTCTGCCTGCGCCCATGTAAGGAAGCAGATCAATGCTCTTGAGTGCGAAGTTCTCCTCGTCGAAGCGGATACCGTTTGCGGGAAGTCTTGCCTCAAGACCGTCCTCGGAGATGGTATATTCGATTGCCATCTTGAAGTTCGGCGGAGCTTTATCGGAAACGGTATAATCACAGTCCGCATGGTCCTGATCCATTTCCTCGTAGGTGTAGTTGGGGCAGTATGCTTTGATTATGCTTTCGCAGGTCTTAAGCTCTTTCGTTTCGATATCGGGCGTACATACGTACACGGCAAACTGCTTTGTTACCGGGAAGGACGCCTGAATTTCCTTGACCTGACGCTCTGTGAGAGATCTGTCTGAGGTATCGTAGAGCTTGTAGAAGGACATAAGTCTGTCAAGACTTGCCTTATCTGTTATTTTTGATTTGATGAGAAGCTCGAAACGGTCCTTGGAGATCATTCTGGGCACCAGACGCGTGGTCGCTATCTCACCGATAGTGTACTCAACACGGATACCGTTTTTGATGTTCTTGACCGTGATCTGGTCGCGGAGCGCAGCCTCTTTATATGAGTACATGGTAGATTTTGTGCCGTTTGCCTCATATGTGACCGCTATCTGCGACATAAGCTTCTGTCTTGTTGCAGCCGAGCCGCGGTTTACACTGCCGTCTGCAAGGTCATAAGGGTTGGAGAACAGGTAGTTGTTTGTGCCTGTTTTCACAAATGCGATCTCGCCGCTGTAATCGTCGATATACAGATCGTATCCGTCCTGGCTTTTTGCGAGACGCATGGTAGCGATCTTCTCCTCGGGGCTTTTGAAAGCCTCTGCGAGGTAGTCGGTGTGTTTGACCTCTTCGTCCGTGCTGCTGTCATCCGCAGCAAACACGCCCACGGTACCGGTAAGCACCGCACCGACGACTGTGATCAGGGCGAGGACGGCACATATCATTTTTTTCATTTTCATGTTTCGTTTCCTCCCTGACTAAATTCGGTACTGTATCTCTTCGACTATACCGTAGATAAAGGATATCATCTTTGTAAGCAGCGTTGAGAAGAGCACTGCAAAGAACATTATGAACACCATGCCCACGATGGTTCCGATCGCCGTAAGGAAACTCTTGCCGAGTGAATAGTCATGCGTTACCATCATTCCGAAGAAGATGAGCAGACCGACCCATACAAACGCCAGACCGTTGAACATGCTTACCAGTGCGGACTCATCAAGAGTGAGTGCGTTGGAAATTGCGGTGGTGGGGATTATGATGAGCGGCAGGGGAAGCAGCGCATAGCAGCTTGCCACAAACACATCCTTGAATGTGCCCTCGCCCTCAAACAGAGTTGTGAGACACCAGTTTGCTATTACCCACAGCATGAGAGGCACCAGTATGGAGAGCAGTGTTCCAACCGCGCTGCTGAAGCCCTTGCTGTACAGGTATCCGCCGCCGATGCCCTGATAGAACACTGCAAGCACCGTTACTATCAGTATGATTATCGAGCCTCTGACGCTGCCGCGCTTTTCGTGCTTCAGATCCCAGAAGCCGTCAAACGGGTGGACTATAACGTGGAAGGCATACAGCAGCTCTTCCTTTATATTTTTCTGTCCGACCTTCAGCGCGATGGCTTTGTTCTTCTTTGAGGCAAAGCCCGCGAACTTCGCAATAGCTACTATCGCGGCGATTATAACTACGGGAACTACCCAGAAGTACTTGGACATCCAGTCTTTTCTGACTTCCTTGAACGCCTTGGAATAGCCCTCGGCGTTGGAGGCGTCCTTGTAGTACTGCATAGCGCCTTCGTAGTCCTTATCACGGTACTTTGCAGCCGCGATGCCGTTGTAGGCAACGTCGAAGTTGTTGTTTCTCTTGAGGATCTCCGTCCAGTCGTCCACCTCGGCGTCATAGTTGCCGGTGTTCTGATTTTCCAGAGCCTTTATAAGTATGTTGCCGTACTCTGTACGTCTGTACACGGTAAAGCTGCCGCTGTCGGAGTCGAGCAGGATCATGTTGTCGCCCTGATAGCATACCGACTTGATAGCTGCAATGGAGCCCTTCTGGTTACCTGCGTCGCCGAAGGCGAAGAGCAGGTTGCCCTGCTGGTCGTAGGTGAACACCTTTGAGCGCTTCTGGTCGATTATGGACCAGGTGCCCTGGGGACCCACAGCCACGTCAACGAGAGTTGAGGGACCGTATACCGTATCGTTTTCGTCGGTGGAGTACTTGACCTCACCGTTAGGAGCAAAGAAGCCCTTTCTGTTCATTACGTCGCTGCCGCTGGCGTTCAGCTTTTTAACGGGAGCGTAGTCGCTGCCGGTCGCGCTTGCCTGAGCGTCCTCGTCAAGGGAGGAGGAGGTGACGTATATGAAGTTTTCGTCGTCGATGGTTATGTTGTTATACTCGGAGGAAACGTACTGTACATCCGACGCGGAAGAGGGTCTTACGTTTCTCCAGAATATCTCCCACGCGGAGAGCTTTACCTTCTGAGCGCCGATGTAGCCGTAGAAGCTGCCGGTATCGCTCATTACGATAACGCCTTCGTATGTGGTGGAGGAGACGATGAACAGTCTGCCGTAGGAGTCGACCGCGACTGCCACCGGCTTGTATATGGTATCCGTATTGAACAGTGCGCTTTCGGGCTGCTTGACCGTTTTCACAAAGTTGCCCTTGAGGTCAAACATTACGATTCGGTTATTGTCCGTATCGCAGGCGTATATGTATTTGTCGTTGACAAACAGTCCGGATACGCCCTTGAAGCCGTCGCGGACGCCCTGCTCGTTTACGAAGTCCGTTATTGTGAACAGGTACTTGTAGTACGAGTCAAGAACGTATATCTTGTTCTCGACGCCGTCGGAAAGGTATACCTTATTGTCGGTGCCGATAGCAACGTCCTTAAGTCCGCTTATCTTTACGTAGTTGTCGTTTGCGTCCTTGCCGATATACTCGGAGTCAACAACGACATCGGGTACATACGCGTCCGGAGACTCCATAACGAAGCCGTCTGCGGAGTATATATATGTAGAGTACGGAGCCGCGGCGGAGGCTGCCGTGGTAAGCACCATAAGCAGAGCGCCTGCCACGAGGAGTATTCTTATTATTTTCTTCATAAAAACCTCCTCAGTCTTTCATACCGCTTGTACCCATCGTCTCAATGATCTTACTCTGAGATACGATGAATACGATAATAGGTATCATCATCATAATGACACCGCTTGCTGCCTGCGCGCCGGAACGAACGATACCCGCGCTGAGCACCTGGGTCATAGCGTAGTTAAGTGTTTTGAGCTCCTCGCTGTGGATGTAGGTGGAAGCACCGGTGTTCCACAGGCCCTGGAAGGAGTAGATTATAAGCGTCAGCCATGCTGGCTTTACCATGGGCATTGCGATGGACCAGAAGATCCTGAACTCGCCCGCGCCGTCAAGCCGCGCACTCTCCAGAATGGAGTTTGTGATGCTGGAATCCATGAACTGCTTCATGAGGTACAGACCCAAAGTGGACGCCCATGCGGGAACTATCAGCGCGAGATATGTATCCATCCAGCCAAGCCACGAGATAAGGATGAAGGTGATAACTCCGCCGACGGTAGAGCCTATCATCAGTGATTTTTCCACGAGCCAGAAGCAACCCTTGCGGCCGGGGAAAGGGATCTTTGAAAGCGCGTACGCGCACAGGCTGGAGAGCACCAGGTTGCCGAAGGTACCGCAGAAGGTGATGAACACCGTGTTGAATATGTACCTTGAGAAGGGCACCCAGCTTTCGCTCATCAGGGTGAACAGGTCTGTGTAGTTATCCCATGTGGGGTTTATTACATAGAACTTCGGAGGGTAGTAGAACAGCTCGTCAAGAGGCTTGAAGGACTGCATTACTACGTAGTACAGGGGCAAAAACATTATAACGCCCAGTATGATAAGGAATATTGTGATTCCCACGTCGCCGCCGGCGCTTCTGGAGAGGACGACGGTGTGATGTCTTGTTCTGAGTTTTTTCACCGTCACTCACCTACCTTTGCAAGCAGCCGCTGAACGAACATATTCGCGCCGACCATTATAAGGAACAGCACAAACGATATAGCGGACGCATATCCCATCTCCATACGGTTGCCCGAATACTCCTCAAGGTGATGCGCTATCGTATACGCGCAGTAGTCAGTTGAGGGGTTTCCGGCAAGGGCGGTTACGACCGCGCCGAAACCGAAGGAGCCGGTTATTGCCATGACAGCACCGAATCGGAGCTGGCTCTTCATGTTGGGAAGGGTCACATACCACAGCTCCTGCCAACGGTTTGTGATACCGTCAACCGCCGCTGCCTCAAACTGGCTGCGGTCGAGTCCCTGCAGACCCGCGATAAAGCTGAGGAACGCCGTGTTCAGCGACATCCACAAGGCGATCGCTATACACAGGGGCATGATCCACTTTGTGTTCTGGAAGAACAGGATAGGTGAATCGATTATTCCGAATTTCAGCAGCCAACCGTTTACAAGGCCGTAGGAGTCGGAGGCGAATATGTAAGAGAATATGGTATACGCACCGCCGGCTATGGAGGGCGCATAGAATATAAGGGTTACGAACGCTCTCATCTTGGGGCTCAGCTCGTTAATGAACCATGCAACGCAGAAGGAGAGCAGATATGATGCCGGACCTACCGCTACCGCAAACACGAGGGTGTTTTTCAGTGCGGTTATGAAAAGGTCGTCATCAAGGAAAAGCGTGATGTAGTTGTTCAGTCCGACCCAGTTAGGCCACTGAAGCATATTATAGTCTGTAAGGCTGACGAAGATGGAGGCTACGACAGGAATTACAGTGAAAAGGAAAAACAGGATCATAAACGGTGCGACCATCAAGTATCCTATTTTATACCGTTTCATAAGAAGCCACGTCCACTGGCGCTTTGTCATATTGCCGTTTCGTGTGGCATCTTTGGTTTTCTTAGCCATGACTTTTTCTCCCGTTCAAGATTTCAGCGGGGCGGAGCGGCGCTCCGCCCGCCGTTTTATGTCTATATAACAATAGGAAGGAATTTATTTCTTTTCGACCCATTCCTTATAGGTGCAGGTCTCACCGTCGTACTTAACGGCGTTCTGCCATTTTGTATGGCTGTCAACTGTGATCTTGTTGTCGCTCATCCAGTTAACGTAGGTGTATTCCTTTGCACCGTCGCGGTTGTCCTGGATATATGTGGTGTCGCTGTCGGGATCGACTCCCTCAAGCTCTGCCCAGTATTCCTTCCATTCGTTGAAGGATTCAAAGCCCATGTAGTCTTTGATAGCCTGCCACTCATCGTTTATCATCAGGTTAAACTCTTTGCGTTTACGCGTAAGCTCTTTATTGATGGTATCAACATAGCTGAGAAGCTGGTCGGAGGGATCCTCTTTTTCGTTATAAGCCGCGTTGAACGCGAAGGAGCTGTAACGGCTGACGTAGTAGTTGCCGGGGTATGCCTCGATTGCAACGGTATGGTTGATGCACTTGTGAAGCGTTGCAGCCTCGCTCTCGGACCAGGGAAGCTCTTCAAACGCGTCAAGGTTTGCTACCTGCTGCTTTGCGGAGGGACCGAGCAGCGCCATCATCTCGTCGGAGTAATCGACCTGGAAATCCTTGTCGCTGTACCAGTCGAGGAACGTCCATGCAGCCTCGTCGTCGCTTGTGCCGCGGGGGATTATGATACCCGTTATAGCGGAAACGGAGGTGTGATCGACCTCACCGGTTTCTTCGTTGCGTGTGCCGGGGATCTCATAGAAGCTCCACAGTCCCGCGATTTCGGGGGCAAATACCACAAGCGTGTTATAGAACGAATATGCGCTTATAAGCACGGGGATCTCACCGGTCTTGAAACGGTTTTCGGCGCTGTACGATATAGGCAGCGAATACTGTGTAAACATGTTGCACATATACTCAAACGTATCCAGTGCCTTGTAGTCGTCGAATCCGATGGACATACCCTCGTCTCTCCAGTACTGACCGCCCGCCTGATACAGGAATACGGTGAAGTCCTGGGTCATTCCGATCTCCATGTTGTTGAACTGGAGAATAGGAACCATGCTCATGAGATCGTCCCATGTTTCGGGAACGCTGAGTCCCAGATCGCTCAGAATATCGTTGCGGCAGAACAAAACCGGGAAGGTCTGCGATACCGGAACGGCATATGTTGTTCCGTAAAGGGACAGCGGCGTTTTTGCTGAATCCGCGAAGCGGGACATAACTTCGTCAAACGTATCGTAATCGTTCAGCGGAAGCACCGCGCCTCGGATAGCCATATCGATGGGGTTCGTCGCGTCTATGGAGGCGTCCGGTCCGACGCCCGCAAGGATCGCCGGAAGCAGTGTGCCGGCTGCTACCAGCTTGATGTTTACGTTGGTGTTATATTCCGGCGTGTAGCCGTTATTTACAAGGTTCTTTATGATCTGAGCCTGGTCTCTGCCGGAGGTAGTCCATACCTCAATGGTCTTTTCCGACTTTGCGCCGTCTTCGCCGATAGCGTTGTAGTCGGTGTAGAAGCTGGCTATGAACTTCTGGATCTCAAACCAGAATGCCTGCCATCCGTTTGCCTCTCCCTTGGGCAGTGAGCTGCCTGCGGGCTGAACTATGATATAGTCCATTTCAAGGTACTGGGTAGTAACGTCGGAAAGCCATGTGCCCAGCGACGATACCCACTCTTTCAGAGAGGACAGGTTTGCGGCGATCTCCTTTTCGTCGGAAGACATCTTTTCGACAAGCACCGCTGCCTGCTCAAGCGTTGACGTATTATCCGACTTTATACCGTTGATCTCTGAAATGTAGTCAACAAGCTGATAAAGTATGCTGGACTGTACGCCGAGGTCTGCGACGACTGTAGGCATCGAACGTGTAAAGCCGTAGTCACGGTATTCGTCGGGATCGGCGCCCGTAAGCTCTACTATACGCAGATAGTCGTCGTTCAGGCTGTCCACGACGGAGTTCACCTGACGCACAACGTCAGCAAGGCTGCCGAGACCCACCTCAAGTTCGATGGTGTGCCTGCCTTTTTCAAGGTAGAACTGAAAATCGTTGTTGCCGTCTCCCAGGTTTCTTACCTGCCACTTGTTATCGTAAGGGAACTGGCAGTCCTTAGCCTCTTCGAAGGGATACTCACCGTCGATCCTTACGGCTCTGGAGGTGTACATACCCTTGAGCTGATCCTGCGCAAAGCGGATGCCGATCTCGTAAAGACCGCTCGCCTCGCACTCGAACTCATATCTGATCCACTGGCCGTTGGTGACCCACTTGTCGCCGCCCATGGTATTTCTGTATATCTTGGACTTGTGCTGGGGGCTTGTGATAGCCGAAGCGCGGTCGTATACCGGGTAAACGGTGTAGTTGGAAACCTGTGCAGGGGTCTCCGCCTCAAAATATACGGTGTCCGCGTCTGCGCTCTCGTAGCCTTTTTTCCCGTACTCTGCGAGAACTTCCTCGTATGTGGGAAGCTCTTCATAGGAATACACGCTGATCTCCGCGAAGTAAGCCTTGTCGCGTACTCCGTCGAGAGTTACGGTGTTCTCGCCCTCTTCGAACCAGAACTCGAGCGGATCTCTGTAATAGCCGTCGTTGTCCTTTACGGAGTGGGTGATCCATTCCTGGCTGAGATACGCATCGGGGCGAAGCTCGTTGCCGGACGCGTCCACTTCGAAAACATTGTCTCTGTCGGAAACATCGTCGGTAGCGTACTTGAAGCTCCATACCTTGTTGAAGTCCTGGTATCTCGCCTCGGAATAAGGCGTTTTGCCGTTGAGCTTGAATATGCGCTCGATGTCCGTGGTTTTTTCGTTCTCGGCGCGGTACTTGAAGCTTACGCAATACCAGCCCGCCTTGGGAACATCGACTTTCCACGAAACGGATCCGCCCTCGCCGACGAGGATACAGTCCGTACCGTCAACGGTCGCTTCTTCCACATCCGCCGTGGTCACCTCGGGATCGGTCACGTAATCCGTTGCGGGGATCGTAACGTTTTCTCCGGTGCGCATGTCGGTACTGTAGTTGTATTTTGACTTGTAGCTCTCGTAGTTGATGAGAGCATAGTCCGTTCCGAGCTCGGTGAGCGTATCGGACGAACTATCCGAAGCGGCGCCGCTGCTGCCGTCACCGTCGGCGGCAAACGTCGTCACTGCGGAGCCAATAAGCAAAGCGAGCGCCAGCACAAGCGCCGTAAGCTTTTTGGTCTTTGAGTTTCTCATAAGAACCTTCCTCCTGCGTAGTGTGTCCGCAGAATGCTTTGCGCGCGCGGCGCAGGTAAGATCTGCGGATCGGAAAAGGACAAAAATGCAGTTTTTGCCCTTTTTTGTATACACTTCATGATATCACACCAGCCGCTCGATGTCAAGTTTCTACATAATAATATGCCGAAAGCAAAATGCTCACTCATGAAGTTATTTTTGCCGCGCCGCGCCGACATATTTTCGGGGCGTTTCCGAGCGTTTTCGGAGGTGCTGCGTGAATTATTTTTGCATGGTAAATTTTAGTTACCTTACGGGCGGATATACAGACATTTTTACAAAATACGGCACATTATAGCGGATTTGCGCAAGCATAAGTAATTTGCAGTTACTGTTTTGACAATCGGGGACATTTCCCGCTATTGTAGCATTTGTAAAAAATCGGTAACATTTTTATAGCAATTTGCACAAAATATCCGCCGTTTTTTCTCCGTATGTCCATTTTGCACAAAATATTAATTTTCTGAAAAGAAACATGGCATATCCGATTAAGTCGGTAAAAATTCCGGCTTTCCAGGCAAAAACGCGCACGTCGCACGCCGGTATGTTCAAAAGCATGACAGGCGCGGCGGACGGTTAAGCGACAGCATGTCCTCACCGCGCGCCGATACTTTTCCGCGCCTTCGACCACGCCCCGAAGCAGCACTCAAAAAGCACGGACCTACCGTGCTCCGGCGTTTTTGCTTCAGAAGCACGTGTGCTGCGCAGGGTGCGGCGGTGCCGTATGCCCAACGCGCACGCCATCAGGCAGCGGGCGGCGGGCGGCGGGCGGCGGGCGGCGGGCACGCGGACTTGAAAGCCTATATCTGCGCCCGAGTCTTTGACGCAATGATCGCGGCAGGCAGCGGACACGCGGGCTTGAAAGCCGCGGATTCTCCCGCACCAAGAACAAAACGGCGCGTTCGGAAAAGCTACCTCTTTCGGGCGCCGGCGCCTGCCCTGCCCGAATAATGCGGCAAGCTTATGGGAAAAATCAGAACGGATACCTATGTGAATCGAGGAGGACTGCAATGCGAAGGACCGTAAATTTACGTATACAAAAGCTCTCGCGGCGCGGGGGCTCATACAGGGCAGCAAGTCGCGGAGAATATGACAAAGCATCGCGGCGCGGGGGCTCGGGCACAGCGGCGGGTCGCGGAAGCTCGGGCACGGCGGCGGGTTGCAGAGGCTCATACAAGGCGGCAGGCTTCGGTGGCACATACAAGACGGGCTTCGGTGACACATACAAAGCGGCGGAACTTGGAAAGCCGTGCGCGGCGCGCCGTGCCGCAGAAAAAAAGACTTCTGCCCGCCGCAGGCTTGCCGACACCGTTGTACTTGTACTGTGCTGCATCGTAATTGCGGCGGGCGTCTGCGGCACCGCCGCCGTGCTGCTCATCACGGGGACAAGCAGCGGATACAGAAGCGTTTCGGCAGAGCCGGACGGTACCCGTGCGGCTCTGAGCGACGCGGAACGTCTGCTGCTGTGCCGCTTTATCTGCGCCGAGTGTGAAGGCGAGCCGTTTGTGTGCAAGGTATCCGCCGCGGCGGTGGTCATGAACCGGATCGAAAGCGAATACTACCCCGGCTGCTGCGCGAACGTCATATTTGACGCAGGCGCTTTTTCATGCGTTTCCGACGGAACCATCTCCGACAAGCGAAGCGATGGCGAGATGCGCTCCGCCATGCGCGCGATAGAGCTTGCCGAGGGCGGCGAGGACCCCACGGACGGCGCTTGCTCGCTGGGTCACGTCGGTGAGGGCTTTCGCGGCGCGCTGCCCGAAAAGATCACGTTCGAAGCCGGGAACATGGTGTTCGGCAATCCGTAAATACGGCGCCCCCGCGCGGCAGCAGCATCGTTTTCGGATGTGCGCGCGGCGGCGGTATTTCGAAATGTGCGCGGCAAAATACGCGGCGCCTCCCGGTCCGCGCCGAAATAACGCCCCTCAAAAAGCTCAGCCGCGCGGCAGGATCCGCGTCGGCGCCCGGTCGGTCATACGGAAGCGCATTATGCGCGGCACGACTCGCGCTGTGCCTCCCGAACCGCACCTGCGCTGTGCGGCACGACTCGCACTGCGCGGCGTATATCACGCCCCCCGCCGAAATATTTTACCGTTTTGCGGTTGACAAACGCCGCATTTGCGCTATCATATTACATGAGCCGCTGAAACGGCATTACGGCAAAAGAGGCACGGTAGATCTCACATGGAAGAACTGAAAAGCACCGACACGTCCGCCATCAGAGCGTTTATATTCGATCTGGACGGCACACTCTGCGACACTCTGCCCGATCTTCTGCGGGCAATGAACGCCATGCTTTCCCGCATGGGCTATCCCGAGAGGAGCCGCGAGGAGCTTCTCGGCTTTATCAACCGCGGAAACAGATATTTCGTATGGCGCAGCCTGCCCGACGGCGCGGCGGCGTCTCCCGACGATCCTCTTGTGGACCGCGCGATGGCGATAAACGCCGAGGAATATCATAAATGCTACGTCTGCGAGACTTGTGCATACGAAGGGATGACAGACGCGCTGCGCACGCTTAAAGCGCGCGGAATGCGCCTCGGGGTGCTCACAAACAAGCGCGACCGCTTTGCAAAGCTTATCGTTGAAAAGCTTTTCCCCGGTGTATTCGACGTTATCCGCGGGAATACGGACAAAATGCCCGCAAAACCCGATCCCGCGCCGGCGCTTGAGGTCGCAGAAAAGCTTGGCGCCGCGCCCTCGGAGTGCATTTTTGTGGGAGATTCGGATATAGATATGCTGACGGCAACGAACTCCGGTATGCTGCCAGTCGGTGTTCTCTGGGGATACAGGGACAGAAAGTGCCTGACGGATGCGGGAGCAAATATACTATTATCGCGCCCGGGCGAGCTTTGCGATATCATCCGCTGAACGCGCGGTTTGCAAAAATATTATATTTAGGTGCATATATATTCTCATCGTCTATTTTGAAGATACGGCGCAAAAAAAGAAGCCATGCTTTCGCATGGCTTCTTTTTCAGCCGTCCGCGCGGCAGCTTGTGCGGTGTCCCGTCAGACTGGGGGGAGAGGTGCGGCGCTGCCGACATTTTCGCGGAAATATCTATATATAAAAGCTCCGCCAACAACGGCCCGGCGCTGCGCGTCTCTGCCGCGCATCTCCCGACGCTCGGGCGATGCGGCGTTCAGCCGCGCGGCGTTTTCCGATGCCGCGCCGCCTTAGAAAAGCTTTGTTTCGCGCTTTCTTTCGGGTGCCCGTGCGCCGCAATTCTTTCAGCCCTTGAGCCCTCTCGCCTGGCGATCCATATCCTCTATAACTATATCGAATATCTCGCCGAGAGTTGAGCAGTACTCAAGCACCTTCCACGGTTCGTTTGTGTGAAAATGAATTTTTATAAGTTCCTCGTCGCCTACTGCAAGCAGGCAGTCACCCTTGAAATTCTCCGTAAACCAGTCTCTGACCGCGTCCTCGTCAAGATCGTTTCCCTCTATGAGAAGCTGCGTATCGTACTTATACTCAAGCATATTTTGCCTCCGTTTTTTTGATCTGTGTCGGATATATTATATCCCGAAGCGGCGGAAAAAGCAATTCCCCTCGCGAAATTTCGCGCGGGGAATTTTTATATATTCGGTCAGCCGAAAAGCTCGTCGCAGCCTGCCAGCCGCAGACCCGATGCCGCAAGCTTTTTCTCCGATTCCTCGCTGTGCGACATGCGGAATATCATATACGCACTGCCCTTTCTGTGCGACACGAACGCGTACGCGTACTCTATCTCAATACCGGCGTCCGTTATTGTGCCTATGGCTTTTGCCATGCCGCCGGGCGCGTCGTCTATCTCAACGGCGATAACGTACGTTGTTTTGCAGGCGTATCCCGCGTTCTTTAGTATTTCAACCGTTTTTTCGGGGTCCTCGACAATTATGCGCAGTATGCCGAAATCGCGCGTGTCGGCAATGGACAGCGCTCTGAGATTTATGCCGTTGTCGGCAAGCACGCGGCATACGCCGGAAAGCGAGCCCGCCTTGTTTTCTATAAATACCGATATCTGTTTTATTCTCATTGCAGTGCCGCCTTTCTTTTGATTATATAAGCTTTCTGCGATCCACTACTCTTACCGCCTTGCCCTCGTTTCTCGCAATGGACTTGGGCTGTACAAGATGCACCTTGGGATTTATGCCGAGCATTGTCTTAAGCGCCGCGGAGAGAGAATGCTCCATCTCCGTCATCTCGCGCACGGTGTCGGAGAGACGGTCCTCGGGAAGCTCCACATACACGTCGAACGTATCCGTCGCGCCCACTCTGTCCACTACTATCTGATAGTTTGCGGTATATCCCTGCTGCAGAAGCACGGCTTCTATCTGTGACGGGAAAACGTTTACGCCGCGGATTATCATCATATCGTCGCTCCTGCCCATGGGCTTGCACATTTTGATATGAGTTCTGCCGCAGGAACATTTTTCCCTTTTCAGGATGCAGATGTCGCGCGTGCGGTAGCGCAGCAGCGGGAACGCCTCTTTATCAAGACTTGTGAACACAAGCTCGCCCTTTTCACCCTCGGGAAGAACCTCGCCCGTATCCGGATTGATAATTTCGGCGTAGAAATGATCCTCGTTTATGTGCATACCGCTCTGAGCGGAGCACTCAAACGCAACGCCGGGGCCGGAAAGCTCCGTAAGTCCGTAAATATCGTATGCCTTAATACCGAGAGCCTTCTCGATATCGCGGCGCATTTCCTCCGTCCAGGGTTCCGCGCCGAAAATGCCGGCTTTAAGCTTTATATCATCGGCAGTGAGACCCATTTCGTGCAGCACCTCACCTATGTACACCGCATATGAGGGCGTACAGCAGAGAACGGTGGAACCCAGATCGCGCATGAACTGTATCTGTCTTTCCGTGTTTCCGCTTGACATGGGCAGGGTGAGGCAGCCCAGCTTGTGAGAGCCGCCGTTGAGACCCGCGCCGCCGGTGAACAGACCGTAGCCGTATGCCACCTGGCAGATGTCGTTCTCATCCGCGCCCGCCGCGGCGAGCGCACGGCAGCAGCAGTCGTCCCACAGGTCAATATCGTGCTGCGTATAGAAGGCTATAACGCGCTTACCCGTGGTACCGCTTGTGGAATGGATGCGCACGCACTCGGAAAGAGGACGCGCAAGCAGCCCGAAAGGATACGCCTCTCTCAGATCCGCCTTTGAAATAAAGGGGAGCTTTGAAATATCGTCTATCGACTTAATATCGTCGGGGCAGACGCCCTTCTCCTCCATAAGTGCCCTGTAATACGGAACGTTGTCCCATACGTTTCTGACCTGGGATACGATCTTTTCGTTCTGCCAGCCCTTTATGGTCTCCGGCGAGGCGCACTCTATATCCTTCTGATAGTATTTTTCCATTGGTACCACTTCCTGACTGAAATTCTTTACTGTGATAAAGTTTATCATATGTGCCACAGTTTGTAAACAGTTTTTTCACGTGCGCGGCAAAAATGCCGAAAAAGTCGTAAAAAGCGGCGAATGCGCCGCTCGGCGCATTCGCATCATCATTATTTGAATGCTGTCGGTCGCGCCGGACGGGGATATTTTCGATATTCGGGCGCAAACGGCAGTTATTCCGGACGGGGATCGCACGGCGGGACCCGACGGGATGCCGGAGGCAAAGCGGCAACGCGGTCTTTTCGTTATGCCTTTTCTCTCTCGAAGAAATACTTTTGGTTGTGGCTTTTTATGCTCTGCACAAGGCCCACAAGCAGATACATGGACAGCATGGATGAGCCGCCGTAGCTCATAAACGGCAGCGTTATGCCTATAACGGGCAAAAGCGCAAGACACATTCCTATATTTTCAAGGGTCTGCGCTATAAACACCGCCGCAACACCCGCGCACATATACGCGCCGTAGTCCTTTCTGGCGACCTTTGCCAGCCACAGAAGTCGAAAGACCATAACGCTCATAAGCACGATATAGGTAAAGCAGCCGAAAAATCCGAACTTTTCGGCAAGGATAGCGAATATGAAATCGGTATATCCGAACGGGATGCTCGTAAACTGCGTGCCTCCGCGCCAGCCCGAGCCGAGAAAGCCGCCGGCGGCGATCGCCGCGCGGCTGCGCAGTGCCTGAAAGCCTATGCCCTGCGGGTCTCCCTCCGGCCAGAAGCCGTATATTATTCTGTCCTGCTGCTTTGTGCTGAGCATTTCCCACAGCAGCGGAGAACACAGCGCCATTATAGCTATCACCGCCGCAAAATACCAAAGAGAAAGCCCGCCGACCAGCAGCATTGAGGCAATGATGAAGAAGTATACAAGAGCAGAACCCAAGTCTCCCGTCAGAAGGATAAGTCCGCAGATGACGCCCGCGTGAACTGCCAGCGCGAGCACGTTTTTTATCTTGTTTATCTCGCCCTGCACAAGCTTTATGTGCCGGGAAAACGTTATTATGAAAAGAAACTTGCAGTATTCGGACGGCTGAATGTCAAAGGGAACGCCCGGTATTCGCAGCCAGTTTTTGTTTCCCTTTTCGCCCTCTCCGAACAGCACCACCGCCACCATGAGAACCACGGCGAGAACATAAAACCATTTGCCGTAGCGCGAGATTATTTTATCATAGTCAAGAAAGGCTATAACGAGCATGGCGCATATGCCCATTACGGAGGCAAGTCCCTGCACTATAACGTAGCGCGAGCCGTATTCGTTTGCGGCGCCCGCAAGAGTTACGAGAGAGAGCGCCGTCATGCCGAGGGCACAGATGAGAACGACAAAATCAAGCCTGCGGAATTTCTCCTTAAGGCTTACGGAAAATTCTTTCATATGCCGTCCTCCCTTCGTTTTATCTCGGTACAGCCGCGCCGCAGCGCAAAAGCGCTTTAATTAAACAATACGCTCCGCCGGCACACGGCAAACGGAGCGTTGTTTTCTTATATTCCGGCGCGGTGAGGACCGTGATCGGTGCCCACGCAGCCGCGGTTCCGGCGCATGGGAAAGTAAGCCGCGCCGCAGCCGGAGTTTTGTTCCGGAGCTTATATGGCTCTCCACTGCCGATACCGTATAAAATCAGTATGCGATAGCCCAGCAGACCATATGCTTTGCGGGCTTGCCGCAGCATACGCAGGTATCGGAGATGTGCTTCTGTTCAAAGGGGATGCAGCGGCTGCCGACGCCTGTCTCCGCCTTTACCTTATCCTCGCACGCCTCGTCTCCGCACCACATTGCCATAACAAGTCCGTCGCCGTTCTCCTTGAGAGATTCTTTGATCTCGTCGAGGCTTCTGCACTCATAGGTGCGGCGGCTTCTGTTTTCGAGCGCCTTTTCGTACATACCGTCGCGCACCTCCTGCAGACGCTTGGCAACGATATCTTCGATATTTTCAAGAGACTCGAAATTCTTTTCTCTGTTGTGGCGCTTTACGCTGACGCACTTGCCCTCTGCGATGTCGCGGGGGCCTATTTCTATACGCAGCGGAACGCCCTTCATCTCGTACTCCGAGAACTTCCAGCCGGGGGTGTTTTCGCTGTCGTCCACCTTTACGCGGAAGTTTTCCTTCAGTCTGTCGCGCAGAGCGTATGCAGCCTCAAGAACGCCCTCCTTATGCTGCTGAACGGGGATTATGACCACCTGTATGGGAGCGACCGCAGGGGGCAGCACAAGACCGTTGTTGTCGCCGTGGGTCATGATGATGCCGCCGATCATTCTGGTCGTAACGCCCCATGACGTCTGGTGAGGATAACGGAGAGTGTTGTCCTTATCGGTATATTTTATGTCGAACGCTTTTGCAAAGCCGTCGCCGAAATAGTGGGACGTGCCTGCCTGCAGCGCTTTGCCGTCGTGCATGAGCGCCTCGATAGCGTATGTGGCAACGGCGCCCGCGAATTTATCGCTTTCGGTTTTTCTGCCTTTTATTACGGGGATGGCAAGATCTCTCTCGTGGAAGTCCGCATAGCAGTTGAGCATGCGGATAGTCTCCTCCTCCGCCTCCTTTGCGGTGGCGTGCATGGTGTGACCCTCCTGCCACAGAAACTCGCGGCTGCGCAGGAAAGGACGGGTGGTCTTTTCCCAGCGGACAACGGAGCACCACTGGTTGTAGAGCTTGGGAAGATCTCTGTACGATTTGATTATATCCGCATAGTGCTCGCAGAAAAGGGTCTCCGATGTGGGACGGACGCAGAGGCGCTCCTGCAGGGGCTCGCTGCCGCCGTGGGTGACCCACGCGACCTCGGGCGCAAAGCCCTCAACGTGCTCTTTTTCCTTATTGAGCAGGCTTTCGGGAATGAACATGGGCATATACACGTTTTCGTGACCCATCTCTTTGAAGCGCGTGTCGAGATTTTTCTGAATAAGCTCCCAGACCGCATATCCGTAAGGGCGGATTATCATACAGCCTTTTACGCTTGAGTATGCAATAAGGTCAGCCTTTTTGCATATATCGGTGTACCACTTTGCAAAATCCTCGTCCATGGACGTGATCTGCTCAACCATTTTCTTATCGCTTGCCATAATAAACTCCGAAAAATAATTTGATAAATTACATTTTACAACAGGCTGCGGCCTTTGTCAATCTTTTTTCAGCCTTGCGAATGACGCCATAAGTTTTTTTGTGCCCACTTTGTCAAATTCTATTTCGTACAGAACGTCTCCGCCCATGCTTCTCACGCTGAGCACCGTGCCCGCGCCGAAGGTGGTATGACGTACCCTGTCGCCCTTGTCAAAACTCTCCGGCACTGCGGCACGGGGTGCCGCGGCCTTTGCGGAGCCGGGCACGGCGGGAGGCGCAAATGATGTGCGGCGCGGCGCGGGCACGTTGCCCGTATAAGCCGCTCTCTCTTCTCCCGTGCCCCATCCCGAGCCGGGAGCGCCGCGGTTGTATATGGGTGTGCCGCCCGCACGGGCGGGCATCTGCTTGCCGTAGCCGCCGCTCTGTCCACGTCTGCCGTATCCGCCGTAAGACGAAGAAGCGCCGAAAGGCGATGCGCCTCCGGAGGAAAAGCTGTCGTCCTCCTCATCGAGAAGCCAGGCGGGTATTTCTTTCGCAAAGCGGGATTTCTGATTGTACTGCGTGCTGCCGTTGAGCATACGCTGATGAACGTAGGTTATGAAAAGCTCTTTTTTCGCCCTTGTTATGGCAACGTATGCAAGTCTGCGCTCCTCCTCTGTCTCCTCGGGGTTCATTATGGACTGGAAGCCCGGGAATATACCCTCCTCCCAGCCGGGGAGAAATACATATGGAAATTCAAGACCCTTTGCGCTGTGTATGGTCATAAGCACAACGGCGTCGGCGCTCTCGTCGTATTTGTCGATGTCGGAAACGAGCGCCACATCCTCCAGGAATTCGGAAAGCGACGGCTCCGCCGTGCCCTCCTCGTACTGCGCCGCCGTTGAAACAAGCTCACCCAGGTTATCGAGCCTGTCCTTTTCGGCTTCACCCGCCGCGACGAGCATTGCCTGGTAGCCCGTTTTGACGCAGATGTTTTTAATAAGTGAAGAGATCGTCATGGTTTCGGCGTCGCGGCAAAGCTCCGAAAACAGATCGTACAAAGCCCTCATCGACCGCTGCGCCGCAGCGGGAATTGCCGCATAGTTTGCGGCGTCCCTCATCACCTCAAGGAGCGGCACGCCCAGCGTATCCGCTATTTCCGAGGCAGCCTGTATGCTTTTGTCGCCGATGCCGCGGCGGGGAACGTTTATGATCCTTCTCAGCCGCACGCTGTCGGCAGGGTTGTTCACCACAGCCGTGTACGCCAGGATATCCTTGATCTCGGCGCGTTCGAAGAAGCGCATTGAGCCTATCATCCTGTACGGTATACCGCTTTTTGCCAGCGCCTGCTCCACCGCGCGGGACATGGCATTCGTGCGGTACAGCACCGCGAACGAGCGGAACGGCTCGCCGCCCTCATGCATTGACGCAATGCTGTCCGATATGTATCTTGCCTCGTCAAGCTGCGTCTGCAGCTTGCGCAGCACTATGTTTTTGCCCTTGTCGCCGTCAGTCCAGAGGTTTTTTCCCTTGCGCACCTTGTTTTTCGCTATAACGGCATTTGCAGCGTCAAGTATGGTCTTTGTGGACCGGTAGTTCTGCTCGAGCCTTATGACAGACGCGCCGGGGTACGTTTCGTCAAAGGTCAGTATATTTTCGATGGTCGCTCCGCGGAACTTGTATATAGACTGGTCGTCGTCGCCCACGACCATCAGATTCTTGCGGTAACCCGCAAGCAGGGATACGAGCACGAACTGCGCATGGTTCGTATCCTGATACTCGTCTATGCAGACATATCTGAACCTGTTCTGCAGGTTTGTGCGAACACTTTCAAAATCGCGCAGAAGGAAAACGGTCTGCATGATTATATCGTCAAAATCAAGAAGGTTCGAAGCCTTGAGGCGCGACTGATACAGTTCGTATATCCTTGCGATCTTTGAAAGCCTTACGTCCCTGCCCGCAGCCTCGGCATAGTCGGCAGGGGTGTGCAGAACGTTCTTTGCTGAGCTTATCTCCGACGCAACGCTTTTTACCGGCAGGCTTTTCGTGTCGATATTAAGCGTTTTCATGCACTCGGTGATAAGCTTTTTCTGGTCGTCGGTGTCGGCAATGCCGAAACCGCGCTCATATCCGAGAAGATCGCCCTTTGAGCGAAGGATGCGCATGCAGACCGAATGGAACGTGCCCGTCCACATTTCGTCCGCCGCCTCGCTGTCGTCTCCGAAGGCAGAGCGCACTCTCTCCTTTATTTCGTTTGCCGCCTTGTTTGTAAACGTTACCGCAAGCACCGACCACGCCGGAGGAACGTCAACGGCAAAGCGCTCGAGAAAGCTGCCGAGCGCTTCTTTTGAGAGCGATGCAAGCGCCGTTTCCATCTCGCCGAGCTCTTTTTCGCCGATGCCGTCGGGAACGCTGTCGCACCGGACGGCATTGCCGTAGCGGACTATATGCGTAAGGCGGCTGACGAGGACCGTAGTCTTTCCGCTGCCCGCGCCCGCCAGTATCATAAGCGGGCCGTTTACGGTGTAAACGCTCTCGCGCTGCATATCGTTGAGGTTTGAATAATATTTGTCGAAAAGCTTTCGCTTCAGCACATTGTATCTGAGCTTCTGGGTTTCTGTGGGCATATTGTCTTCCTTTTCGGTAACGCTTCGTTTTTTTCGCTTTATTTTATCACAAAAGCGGGCATTTGTCCATAACGGAGCATCGATTTGTGAAAGCGATATGCATAAAAAGCCGAAAATGCGCCGGAAAATAATTTATTATTTATACATTGCATTGCAAAAGCCGTGATTGACAAAACGCAGCCTCGGTTGTATAATAAACTAAGTATAGTTAAAATACGACACGTGCGCCCATGTTTCGGCAAGTGTCTGCGCGAAAGGTATTGCTATGGCCGTTAAGGTATTATCTGTTTTCGGCACACGTCCGGAAACAATAAAAATGGCTCCGCTTGTCAAGGAACTGGACAGGCGCAGCGAAATAGACAGTATTATCTGCGTGACGGGTCAGCACCGTCAGATGCTCGATCAGGTCCTGGAGGCATTTGATATAAAGCCCGACTACGATCTTGATATTATGAAAAGCGGGCAGACGCTTACGGACATAACCGTACGCGTGCTCGAAGGCATGAACGGAGTTATTGCAAAGACCGCCCCGGACATTGTGCTTGTCCACGGCGACACGTCCACCGCTTTTGCCGCGGCGCTTTCCGCCTTTTACAACAGGGTGCCTATAGGCCATGTTGAAGCGGGGCTTCGCACCTACAACAAATATTCTCCGTATCCGGAGGAGATAAACCGCCAGTTTATCGGCTCAGTTGCCGACATGAATTTCGCGCCCACGGAGAAAAGCCGTCAGAATCTTATAAACGAGGGCAAAAAGCCCGAGACCGTATATGTAACGGGCAACACCGCGATCGACGCCATGCGGCTCACCGTCCGCGACGATTACAGCGACGAGATCACCGAATGGGCAAAGGGCTCGCGCCTTATAGTTCTCACCGCGCACCGCAGAGAGAACATCGGCGACACCATGCGCGGAATGTTTCGCGCCATACGCCGCATATGCGAAAAATACGACGATGTGAAGGTCGTGTATCCCGTGCATCTGAACCCCGCGGTGACAGAGGCCGCAAACGAGGTTTTGGGCGGAGAGGAAAATATCCGTCTTATAAAGCCCCTTGAGGTGTTTGAATTTCACAACCTGCTTGCCCGCTCGCACATAATCCTCACGGACAGCGGCGGCATACAGGAGGAGGCTCCCTCTCTCCACAAGCCGGTCATAGTTCTCCGCGACACAACGGAGCGTCCCGAGGGAGTTGAGGCAGGCACGCTGAAGCTTGCCGGAACGGACGAAAACGTCATATTCTCCGTTATCGACTCGCTTCTCAGCGATCCCGAAGAATACAAAAAAATGGCAAGCGCCGTTAATCCTTACGGAGACGGCTTTGCCTCCCGACGTATTGCAGACGCTATTATCGAAAAGTTTGCGGACCGCATCTGAAGTTTGCAACATCCACGTTGACAGAAAGGCTATTGTTGTATGACCACATGCACTTTATACGGCAAAACCAAAAAAACGCTCACAGACGCTGTGGGCGCTGCGGTTTTTGCTCTGCTGCTTCTGCAGCCCGTTCTTGACGTTATCTCCTACTGGGCAACTGTTTTCGAGTGCTCCGCCATTACCACTCTCGTAAGATTTGCGATGTTTGCCCTTGTAATGCTGTACGCTTTTCTCATTTCCGACAGAAAGCGCACCTACATTATATTTGCGGCAGCCCTCTGTCTGTTCTGGATAGCGCACATGATTGCCTGCTTCAAAGCGCCCGGCGGATACAAGTCTCCCGTTGCGGACGCCGGCGATTTCCTGCGCACCGTGCAGATGCCGTTTTTCACTCTTGCGTTCATAACCTGCTTCAAAAAGAGCGACAGAGTGCCGGTATATGTTCAGGCGGGTTTTCTCGTGAACATGATACTCATGATGCATTTTCTCATTCTTTCATATATGACCGGCACGCAGATATACACATACGTGGACGCGCGCGTAGGTCTTATGGGCTGGGCAAACGTGCACAATTCGCAGAGCGCCATACTTGCGTTTGTCGTTCCGCTTATCCTTTTCTATATTTACAAAATGAAAAAGCCCGTACTGTTCTACTTTACGGCGCTTATATGCTTTGTCGACCTTTTCTTCGTGGGTACGAGAGTTGACTATTTTTCCATTCCCATAATCGGCATCGCGATGATATTCTTCCTCATCGTTTCGAAGGAAAAAAATCCCGCGTATTACGTAACGCTCGGCGCAATTGTCGTTTTATGTCTTATATGCTTCAACTCGTCTGTCGTAAACAGCAACCTGTACAATCATTCCATCAACATGTCAACAAAGCAGTCTTACATAGACGACACGCTGGAGGAGATCCATACCCCGTCCGGCAATCCTCTGCCCTCCCATATAGACAAGGAGACATTTGACTCCCTGCAGCCCCGCGCAAAATACGAGATACTCAAAATATACGAGCTTTATGCGGGCCCCATGGTGCAGCGCTTCGGCTTTGAGAGAGTTTTCGAGGAATATAACTATTCTCTTAAGGTAAGCGAGCTTACCGCCGTGCGCAACCAGAAAAAGCTCTTCGCAAAAATGGTCTGGGACGACTCAAATCTTCTCACCAAATGCTTCGGCTATGAATACAGCAACATGGTGGTGGACTATAAGACCGTTGACAAGGACGGCGTTGAGAGTGTAACGCAGGTGATATACGACCTTGAAAACGACTTCCCCGCCATATACTACATGGGCGGATATGTGGGCTTTGCCTTCTACATCGCATTCCTCGCATATTTCGCGCTTCTGATAATCGTAGGGCTTATAACCCGCTTTAAAAAGCTGTTCACCCTTGAGAGCGGCATGGTGGGCGTAACGTTCGTGCTCATGCTCGGCATCGCGCAATACGCGGGATACGTTCTCAGACGCCCCAACGCTTCCATATACCTCTCCGTAATTCTCGCCTATATATACTGGCTCACCGCAGTGCGCGAAAACGTAAAGCTCCGCGATATTTTCAAAATATTCTCAAAAAACCGCAATTTCTGATATTTTCGCATAACGGCGCAGCTCCGAAGCGGCGCCTGCGGCTTTGCCGTGCGAAGCGGCGTGACGGAGCGCCGACGCACAGATCTCCATCGCTTTAGTGCCTTGCCGCGCAGTATGTAGGCTGCGCCGCAGGGCACAAATGCAAAGAAAGGCTTTTTTATGGATAGAAAGAAAAAGGTGTTTTTCAAAAACACCGTAATGCTTTATATTCTGCAGTTTTCCACATATGTTTTCAGCTTTGCGACGGTACCGTACCAGACGCGCGTCCTCGGACCCGCAGTGTACGGCTATCTGGGAGTTGCAGCCGCTCTCATGGCATATTTTCAGCTTGTCATGGACTTCGGTTTTCTGCTCTCCGCAACACAGGACGTTTCGCAGAACCGTCTCGACAAGGCAAAGCTCAACAGGATATATACATCCGTAAACGTTATAAAGGCGGCGCTTGCGCTGCTTTCCTTCGGGGCGATGTTCCTCATCTGCTGGCTCGTGCCGAAATACCACGGAAATCTGCTTCTGTACGTTCTGTACTTTGCCGCATTTGCCGTAAACGCCTTTTTGCCCGACTACCTCTACCGCGGGCTTGAAGAAATGCAGTCCATAACCTACCGCACGGTAGCGGTCAAGGCACTGTTCACCGTTCTTGTTTTCGTATTCATAAAGGGACCGGAGGACTATCTGCTTGTTCCCGTACTTCTGGGCATTGGCAACGTTATCGCCGTTGTATGGGCGCACATACACGTTCACAAAAAGCTGGGCATCCGCTTTACCGCCGCCGGACTCGGAAATGAGGTAAAGGTGCAGACAAAGCGCAGCGCATTCTTCTTTCTCTCAAGAATTGCCACAACCGTATTTACGACCACCAACACTGTTATTCTCGGTGCCGGCAATGCCTTTAATGATACCATGACGGGCTTTTACAACGCTGCGGACAGACTTATAACCACAGGCAGAAACTGTGTTTCTCCCTTGTCCGACAGCGCATACCCCTACATGATAAAAAACAAGGATTTCAGGCTTGTCAAAAAAATCCTTTTAATATTTGAGCCGCTTATCATTGTGTTCTGCATAGGCGTGTTCATTTTTGCCGATCCCCTCTGCGGGCTTCTGTTCGGCAAAGACTTTATAATACTGGGCGCGGGCGTTGACTACACTACGGGAGATATTCTGCGCGCCATGCTGCCCATCGGCGTGTTCACCCTGCCGAACTACATCCTCGGCTTCCCCACTCTCGGCGCGCTGGGCTATAACAAAGAGGTCAACTGGTCGATCATCGCAGGCACAGTTATCCATCTTATAAACCTTGCCGTGCTGTTCGGATTTAACATTGTTAACGCATTTACTCTTGCCATACTCACATCTGTTGCAGAGGGCATTATACTTCTGTTCAGAATAGCGGTGCTTCTCATTCACCGCAAGGATATTGCAAAACTGCAGCAAGGCTGAAGGAGGACCTTTTATGTATACTCTCAGCATAGTAATACCGGCGTATAATGTGGAAAAATATTTTCCCGCATGTCTTGATTCGGTCTACACCGACCTGCCGGACGGCTGTCAGGTCGTGCTTGTTGATGACGGCAGCCCTGACCGCTGCGGCGAGATCTGCGACGAATACTGCCGCAGATACCCCGGCATAACAAAAGTAGTGCATCAGGAGAACAAGGGTATCGGCGGAGCGCGCAACACCGGCATGGACGCTGCGGACGGCGAATATATGCTGTTTGTGGACAGCGACGACTCTCTCGAGCCGGGAGCCCTTAACATTGTCATGGATGCCATAAAAACTTACGGTACGGATATGATATCTTTTCCCGCGCGCTGCGTTGCAGGCGACGGCACTCTTCTCGGCATTGAGCGCGAAAGCTTTGAATGCGGAAAGGTGCTTGACCCGCATACCGACAAAGCGCTTATAACCTCCATCCCCGCTCTTTGGAACAAGGCGTTCCGTCTCCGCCCGCTGCGCGAGGCAAACGTCCGCTTTGCCACGCACATATGGTACGAGGATATGCGCGTTGTACCGAAATTCATAAGCCTGTGCCGCAGCGCCGTCTTTCTCGACAAGCCGCTTTATAACTACATGAAGCGCGAAGGCTCTATCATGAACAACGACCGCGCCAACAGAAACTCCGAGATAATCGACGCATGCGTCGATCTCTGCGATTGGTTCCGCGAGCGCGGCATATACGAAGAATACCGCACGGAGCTTGAATATCTCATAATCTATCATGTATACCTCACGGCGACCGTGCGCCTTATCCGTCAGGCAGGCACAAAGCACGCGCTTATTGCGAAATTCCGCGAATATACAAAGCAGAACTGCGGCGATATTTTCAAAAATCCCTACATTGCAAAGCTGCCCGCAAAGCGCAGGCTTATACTGCGGCTCATTGACATGAAAATGTACGGCGCGGTCAAACTTCTTTTCAAAGTTAAAGGATAAGTATGTACAGACTCAGTTTCATTATCCCCGTTTATAACGTGGAAAACTACGTTCTGCCCTGCCTTGAGTCCGCGGCGCGCGCGGGTGGCGGGAGATGCGAGATCGTCATTGTGGACGACGGCTCTACCGACAAAAGCGGAGAGATATGCGACGCTTTTGCAAAAGATCACCCCGAGGCCGTTGTTATCCACCAGAAGAACGCGGGACTGGGCGGCGCGAGAAACACGGGAATAGAAGCCGCGCGCGGCGAGTATCTGTTTTTTCTTGACAGCGACGACACCGTAACGGATGACGCCGCAGACACCGTTTTGTCCGTGCTGGACAAAACCGACGCGGACATTCTGGAGTTTCGCATAAGAGGACACAGAGAGGACGGCAGCGAGCTTTATACGACTTCGCAGCCCCTTGAGGCGGGACGCATTTACGACGTGAAAAACGATAAGTTTATCCTGACCGTAACGCCGAGCGCCTGCGACAAGGTTTTCCGTGCCGCTCTTTTCAGAGACACGGGCGTGCGCTTTCCCGATCATGTTTGGTATGAGGATCTCTGGACTGTGCCGAAGCTTACGGCAAGCAGCAGAAGGTATGTTTATACCGACAGTGTTATATACAACTATCTCTGCCGCACGGGCTCTATAATGAACAACAGCAAAACAGAAAGGTGCGGCGAGATCATGGGCGCCATGGAAAGCACCCGTCTGTGGTTTCGCGAAAACGGACTTGAAGAGCAGTATTCGCAGGAGCTTGAATATATGACGGCGACTCACGTGCTTGCGGATGCCTGCACAAGAGTTATAAAGCAGGCAGGATGGCGCCATCCGCTGCTGAAGAAGCTGCGCGCGTATACTCTTGAGCACTGCGGCAAAGGCTTTATGAAGACAAACACCTATTGCCGTGCCCTCGGCGGCAGCCGAAGGATCGTCATGCAGCTTTTGTACCGCGGGCATTTCTTTCTGCTCTGGCTGATCTTCAAGATAAAATAAGTTTTCCGCTCATATATGCGCTCATATATGGGGCTTCGCCCAATGCCCCGGTCGCGGGGGGCGGTTTCTATGGGGCTGCGCGCCCCGCAGTGGATACGGTATAGCGGGGCTCCGCGCCCCGCACTCCGACATGAGAGGCGGGAATTATATATGGGGCTTCGCCCCATGCCCCACTCGAGGACTTTTCTCCCCAAAAGTCCCCGAGACCCGAAAAAACCGGACTGGATAGGTTTTGGACTATCAAATCGAGATAGAGAACAAGGCTGCCGTCGGCAGCCTTGTATTTTTGTTTGGAAAAGCATTTCAAACTCTATAGTCAGCTTTCCGAACGTAAGTAAGAAGGACGTGAAGGGACTACTTTTCCGTAAGTAGCCCCTTCACACATCCCCGAATCGGTCCAAAAGAGGAGATGAGGGAGCCGCCCTCCTCTCCTCTCTTGGAAATCTCTCCTCACCACCTCAGCGGTTGGAGCGAGTTTAAGAACAAACCGAGTGCTCCAAGCCCGAGAGATACGACGAATTGACTTTAGCGTGGTTTATAGACACGATTGACGTTTCTCTTGCGAAAGTGAAGAACACCGCTCCCATAGATAGCAGAAGCAAGCTCGAAAGGACGAGCTTGCTTCGTTTTGTTTCGTTGTTGAATTGATATGGTTCAAAACAAGAGTTATTTAACTCTTATCAGCACGGGAAATTAACTGTATCTTTGAAACTGAGAGTTTCCCTGATTATACTTTACAAAGCAAGGCTGTCCTTTCAGCCTTGCTTTCGGCAGCTGAAAGCAAAGCCTTTTTCAATTCCGTAGCTATACGTAATTGATAGCTAAAAGTTTAGCTAAAGTCAATTCTCCGAATCTCTCGGGCTTGGAGCAGTCATTTTGATCCTGCACTTGCGAGCACCATCAAGAAAAGGAGAGAGATTCTCAAGAGAGAGGAAAAGAGTCCGTCTTTCCCTTTCGAGGGCAATGAGGGCTTGCCATCATTGCACGGAGAAATGTGTGCGACAGCTCGCACACATTTGCTCGGAGAAAAGCGGGCGACAGCTCGACCGCTTTTGCTCCAGTGGTCGGGGATGTGTGAAGCGGCTACTGCCGGGACAGTAGCCCCCTCACATCTTTTTCTTACGTTCGGTAAGCTGACAATAAAGTTTGAATTGCTTCGCCAATTTCGGAAAGCCGAAAATCGGCGTCCGTCATCATCTAAAATTTACATAAAGTGCGAGGCAATTTTTATAGCGTGAAAGTGCCGCTCGCTGTTGAATTAACCTATGCAGTGTGGTATAATATGCGCAGAAAGAATTGCTTTGCAATTCTTCACGGCTGAAGCCTCCGCGCGCCGTTCGGCGCATCTGCGCCATTGACGGCCTCGCGAAAATGCCCTTGCAAGCAAGCTTTTTCGCTTCGTGGTTTAATGCAAGTGTATATATATATATCGGCGGCTCGGTGTTACCCTGCCGTCGGGAAAGGAAGTCTTCGACTTGAAAATACTGCACACGGGGGACGTGCATCTCGACACGCCCTTTTCCGACCTCGATCCCGAACGCTCTCTTGAAATGCGCAGAGAGCTCAGGCGCACTTTTTCAGCCATGATGAAATATGCCGCCGACACAGAAGTCGACATGGTGCTCATTGCCGGAGACCTCTTTGACAATGAGCTTGTAACGCGTGAGACCGTGGCGCTGCTGCGCCGCGATTTCTCCGCGCTTTCGTGCCCCGTGGTTATCTCCCCGGGCAACCACGACTGTGCGGGTCCCTCCTCTGTCTGGGCGAGGGAGCTTATGCCGGCAAACGTCTGCGTTTTCACCGACACGGAGCTGAATTATTTTCCTTTCGACGATCTGGGCGTTGACGTATACGGCTTTGCTTTTACATCAAAATTCATGCCGAGCTGTCCCATCGGAGGGCTGCACGTGCAGGATCCCGACCGCATAAACATTCTGCTTGCCCACGGCGACACGACATCTCCCATAAGCCAAAGCTGTCCCATGCCGCCCGCGATGCTGCGCGGCTTCGGCGCGGACTGGTGCGCTCTCGGCCACATACACAATCCCGCCGCGGCAAACGCAGTGCTTGAGGGTATCGGCGCATACTGCGGCTGCCCTATGGGACGCGATTTCGGCGAATGCGGCGACAAGAACGCAACACTTATAAACATTGAAAAAGACGCGGGCGGCGTTCATGTATCCACCGAGGCGCTGTCATTTGCGAAATACGCTTTTCGCACCTGCGATGTTGACTGCACGGGGCTTTTCGACACCGCCGCCGTATGCGACGCCGCCGTCTCTGCCGTCCGTGACTACGGCTTCGGCGCGGGGGATCTGGTGCGGGTAGATCTCTGCGGCAGCATCGACCCGTCCGTTCGTATCGATACGGACTTTGTGGCGGAAAAGCTGCGTTTTCTGAAATACGCGCAGGTGTGCGACAAGACCTCGCCCACGTGGAACGCCGAAAGTCTTCTTGCCGACAAGGGCATCCGCGGAGAAGTATACCGAGTGCTTCTGCCGAAGCTTGAAAGCGGCGACGAAGGCGAGCGGGAGACCGCGGCGCAGGCGCTGCGCTATGCGCTCAGTGCCCTTGCGGGCGAGCTGTAAGTCTTTCGGAGGGTAAAAATATGTACATAAAAGAACTTCATATAGATTCATTCGCCGCTCTCAAAGACGTAACTCTTGATTTCTCAAAAGGACTAAATATCATCGAGGGAGAAAACGAGTCGGGCAAAAGCTCCGTTGCCATGTTTATAAAATTCATGATGTACGGCCTCAGCGGACGTACCAGCGACGGAGAAATGTCGGAGCGCAAGCATTACCTTTCATGGGACAGCGGCAGCGCCGCCGGATATATGATCGTTGTCTCCCGCTCGGGAGAATACCGCATTGAGCGCTCTCTCAGTCTCATGGGCGACGCCGCCTCCGGCGTGCGCGAGCGCGTAGCCGTGATCGACACGGCAACGGGAGAGACCGTTATGCGTGACGGACAGCCCGGGGAGGAGCTTTTCGGCATACCGGAAAGCGTTTTCGTGAACACGGTCTTCGTCCGTCAGTCCGGCGGAAAGGTCGACGGCGACGGGCTTTGCGAAGCAATTGAAAACATCCTGCTCTCCGGCGACGAGAGCATCAGCACGAAAAAAGCGGCGGATGCTCTTGAAAAGCAGCGCAAAGCGCTGCGCTACAAAGGCGGACGCTCCGGAGGGCGCATATATGAGCTTGAGCGCGAGGAAGCACGTCTTTCTGCACTGCTCGCAAACGCCGCCGAAAAGAGCTCGGAGATAATCGCTCTTGAAAGCAGCATCGAAGAAATGCAGAAGGTGGCGGAGCAGCGCCAGAGGGACGCGGATCACTACACCGCCGTAAGCGACGCTTACGAAAAGCTTTCCGCCGCCGCGCGCGTGGACAGTGCACGCCGCTGCCGCGCGGAGATAGCGCGGCTCGACTCAGCCCTGGCTCAGTACACAAGATACGGAAATATTTCCGAGGCGACGGCAAAGATACACCGCCTGCGCGGACAGATATCGGACAGCGAGGCAAATCTGCGTGATTTGAGACGAAGGGAAGCGGACCTTGACAGACAGCTGCCCAAGGAAATGTCGCAGGAAGCGGCGGATCGGCTGCGCGGCGACGTGCGCGCGGCAAAGCGCGCCTCCTCCGGCGCGGCGGTGCTTAGAGTATTTGCCGTTCTGTTCATACTGGCTGCGGCAGGCACCGCCGCGGCAATAGTTCTGCTGCCCGATATTCTGAGCGGAATGTACAGATGGGCGGCGGCAGGCGCGGGCGCGCTTGCGCTTACCCTTTCTGTCATCTTCTTTGCCGCGGGCGCGGCAAAGGCGAAAAAATACAAATCTCTTCTGAGAGAGTGGGACGCGGGCAGCATCTCCGCTCTGAGCGATGCAGTTGAAGAGCATATAAAGCGCTCCGGTCTCAGAAGCGATCCGTCATCCGAATACTATCTTGCCGCGGAAAACGTGCGGAAAGCGGAAGAAGAAAAAGACGCGCTGACAGCGGAACTTCGCTCGGCGTGCTCCGTTTTCTGCGATGCCGTGCCGGACACGGATATATTCTGCGAAAACGCACTGGAAGCGGCAGCCGACGCGGAGCGTGAACTGCAGAATCTGCGTCAGACCCGCCGCGAATGGCAGGGCAGACTTGAAGGGTACCGCGAAATACTGGGGGATGACGACGGCACGTCTCTCGAAGCAGAGGCGGCGGAGCTTCTCAACACGGACGAGGGGCTCGAGGCGCGCAAGCTTGACCCCGCGGGAGCGCGGGAAACCGCGCAGAAAGCCCGTTTTGCCCAGGGCTCGCTGCCCTCTCTGAACACTCAGCTGAGGGAAAAGACCGCCTCTCTCGGTCAGCTCAGGGGAGGCAGCGCAGACCCATGCGCACTCGCCGCCGAGCTTGACAGCGTAAGACGCGAAAAAGACGAGCTTTGTGAAAAATACGACGCCGTAGTCTGCGCGCTTGACGCGCTGCAGACGGCGGGAGAAAATCTTAGACATTCGCTCATGCCGCGCATTGTCAGCGAGGCGGGCGAGATCATGCAGAGGTTCACCGGCGGAAAATACAGCCGTCTGGGTATTGAACGCAATTTTGACATGACATTCGAGTACGGCGGCAGAACGCACGACGCCGCATATTTCTCGGCGGGAACCGCCGACGCGGCATATATCAGCCTGCGCTGTGCGCTGCTGAAAGTATTGTTTGAGAACGACGCGCCGCCGGCAATATACGATGAAAGCTTTGCGCGCACCGACGAAGAGCGGCTTCGCCGCATACTTTCGCTGCTTGCGGACGGCGCGGGCAGGGATCTCCAGTCCATCGTATTTACCTGCCGCAGTCTGGAAGCCGATATAGCGGGCGCGGATGTCCGCGCAAAAGTCACAAAGCTGTAAGGCAAAGCCCGCAGCCGTCCGGCAGACGACCCCGGCAGCTATCGGCAGCCGCCGAGAAACATCCGGCGGGCAGACCGTTTTCGGGCGCTCATCAGAGACCGCACGACGGACAAGCCGACAAAACGCAGCACATTAAGCTTCTGCGCTGACGGACACATGACATAATTTTCAATAAAGGAGGCGCGGTATGGATACCGAATATTTGAAGAGAGTCGGTCTGTATATACTGGGCGCTCTTTTATCCATCGGTCTTGTATTTTATCTCGGATACCACATATGGCGCACGTTCACCCTTGAAGTGGAGACCACGCCCGCCCTGCAGACTACCGTTCAGGCTACGGACGAGGCATCGGGATACATATTCCGCTATGAGGTACCCGTTTCGGGCACGGTCGGCGGCGGCAGCGCCGTTGCGTCCGTGCGAGTGGGCGAAAGCGTCAAGGCAGGCGGCGAGGTCGCAAGGATATATTCCGTTGCTTCTCCCGACATTGAAGCGAAAATTGACGAGACAGACGCGCAGATAGAGCTTTTGCGCGAGTGCTCCGCGTCAAGCAGGGGAGTCACGCTGAAGGACTCCGCTACGGTAGACCGTGAAATATATTCCCTGCTCGGCGAGATGCGCCGTCTGGGAGACTCCGGCGACGCCGCGGGCGCCGTTTCCCTTCGCTCTCAGTTTTTAAGCCTTGTTAACAAGCGCTCGCTGCTGACTTCATCCTCATCGGGCAATTTCGACTCCGAGATCGCCGCGCTTGAGGCAAAGAGATCCGAGTTCACATCAAAGCTCGGCACGTGTCTGCAGACCGTGACCTCTTCCGCAGGCGGATATTTCTATCCGTCCTGCGACGGATACGAGACGGTTTTCGACCCCACAGTGCTTGACAGCGCAACGTACGCGTCCCTGTCGCAGCTGCTTTCGTCGCAGCCTGCCTCAAACGGCGCGAACTGCATCGGCAAGACTGTGACACGCCCCGAATGGTATCTTGCCGTAAGACTTGACCGCAGCTACGCCGCAAAGTTCAAAGAGGGCGGCAGCTGCACCGTCGTGCTGAAAAGCTGCGGAGAGACCGTCGATATGGACGTATACTCCATGACAAGCGGCGCGGACGAAGTGATTTTGGTACTGACCACCCGCTATATGCCCGAAAATTTCGATTTTGCGCGCTCTCAGGACATCGAAATAGTAAAAGCCGAGTATACGGGCCTCAGCGTTCCCCAGTCCGCTCTGCGCGTTGCGGACGGCAAAACGGGCGTATATATCCTTGACGGCTCGAAGGTGCGTTTCTGCACCGTGGACGTCATATACAAAAGCGACGGTGTCTGCATAATATCCGAGGAGGGCGACGATACGGAGGATACCGACGGCGAAGACACGACCGACGCATCGGATACGACGGATGCAGAGAACAATAATACCGAGCGCAGGCTGCGGCTGCACGACAGCATCATCACAAAGGGAAAAGGTCTGTACGACGGCAGGATCATCGGAGGATAAGCATTATGGACGAGAAAAGAAAACAGGAGATACGCGAAAACTATCTGCGAACGCTTGAAAGAATAGAGGCGGCAAAGGCGCGCAGGGACCCCGCCATGGGCGACGTCACCCTTTTGTGCGCAACAAAGACAGTGCCCGCGGAAGAAATACTATATGCAATTAACGAGCTGGGGCTTCGCGCCGTAGGCGAAAATAAGGTTCAGGAATTTCTGTCGAAATATGACGCGCTGCGCGGCACGGTCCCCCTGCACATTATAGGTCATCTTCAGACAAACAAGGTCAAAAGCATTGTGGGCAAAGCCGATATGATACAGTCGGTGGATTCCGTAAGGCTTGCCGACGAAATATCAAAGCGCAGCATCGAAGCAGGCGTTGTCACAGATGTGCTTTGCGAAATAAACATCGGCAGAGAGGAAAACAAGGGCGGCGTTATGCCCGAGGACTGCGAGAGCCTTGTTTCGTATATGGAGACGCTGTCGGGGCTTCGCGTGCGCGGACTGATGACAATGGCGCCCGTATGTGAGAAAAAAGACGATTACAGAAAATATTTTGACAAAACATATTCAATATATCTTGACATTTTGCAAAATAAATCGCATAATATAATAGAGTCTGTATTATCTATGGGTATGAGCGACAGCTTCGAAGCCGCCATTGAATCGGGAGCCACCATGGTTCGCGTCGGTTCGTCGGTTTTCGGCAAAAGATACTACCCGCAGACAAGCATTTGAATACCCTTTGATAAGATACTGAATAAGAAAAAATTTCGGAGGTATAACTCTAATGGGAATCGTTGACAATATCAAAAAGAGAATGAGCGGTGCAGAGGACGAGGAGTCCTACGACGAAGCATATAACGACGACGAATACTACAACGACAGCTTCGGCGCATACGACGACGGCGCGGATGCCGACAACGGTATGAACGCAAGCACCGGTATGGGTACGGGCATGGCAGGTCTCGGCGGAGGCGGGATCAGCATTTCCACTTCTTCCGGCAGCGCACTTGAGATGAAGGTCGTAAAGCCCGAGTCCTTTGACAGCGTTGCACAGATCGCGGATCATCTGCTTTCCAAGCGCACCGTAGTACTTAACCTTGAGAACACAAACAAAGAGACGGCACGCCGCCTTATCGACTTTCTGTCCGGCGTGGCATACTCCATTGACGGTTCTCTGAAGAAGATCGCATCCAACGCATACGTTATCACCCCCAGCAACGTTGACGTCGGAGACGCAAAGCTTACATCCCGCAAAGCCGCCGCTCCTCAGCCCGAGCAGCCCCGTCAGGAAGCTGCAGCTGACGACTTCGGCGAGTATTGATCTGAAAGTTCAGCACTGAAACAGAAAGAACACAGCCGCCGCCCCGCTATTGCAGGGCGGCGTATGTGTATTATATGATTTTTATGAGTTCCGAAAATAACCCTTTTGACGGCGCGCGCGCCGCGCAGGGCGCGGATGCCGACGACAGGCTGCTGTATGCCCGCGCCGAAGAGCTTCTCTCGAAAAGCGGACGCGGCGAGCTTGCAGCCACCCGCTTTCTGACTCCCCGCCAGCAAAAGCTCGTTTTTGATTTCTGCCGCACGCGCGGCAGCGCGGACAGGCTGACATTTTACGGCGGCGCGGTCGGTGCCGACAGACGTATGGCGGTGTTTCTTCCCTCGTGGGCAGCCGACATGACAGACTGCCCCGCTCCCACGGAAATATTCGGGGAAGCGGGCACGCGCAGAGAAGAGTTTTTCTCTGACATATTGCAAAACTGCGGACTGTGGGAGGGCTTTTCGGAGCTTATAGTTCCTGTTTTTGTCGAGGGCAGCGGGTACGCCTCCCTCACCCACCGCGACCTTTTGGGCTCGGTCCTGGCTCTGGGGCTTCGCCACGAAGTCATAGGCGATATAATAGTGACAAAAGACAGCAGCGCCTGCATCATGGCTTGCCCCGAGGCGGCAAAGCTCATACTTTCGGAGCTTCATCGGGTCGGCAGAGACACCGTAAAGGTCCGCCCCGCCGAGCATGGAGACATAAAGATCGAAAGACATTTTGAAAATATCACATCAACGGTTGCGGCTCCCCGCCTTGACGGCGTGGTGAGAGCGCTTTGCTCCGTATCCCGCGAGGATGCAGCATCTCTTGTCCTGTCGGGCAAAGCAGAGCTTAACTACCTTACCGTTCAGCAGCCCGACAGAAAAGTTGCCCCGGGCGACATTCTGTCCGTAAGAGGATACGGAAAATTTATCATAGACCGCTGCGAGGATGAGACGCGCCGCGGCAGACTGAGACTGGAAGCAAGAAAATATATATAAACCGCCGCAGGAAAGGACGTTTTTTATGAAAGACGGAGATACAAGAGCTTTTTCAACAGTAAAAAAAGGCTATGACCCCGAAGAGGTCAACGCATACATAGACGAGCTTGAATCAAAGCTGTCTTATCTTCACGCACGCACCTCCGAGCTTGAGCAAAAGCTGGAGACAGCACGTCGGCTTATAAAGCGCTTTTCCGGCATGGAGAACGGACTGCGCAGAAACATTGCCGATTCAAAGCGTGCGGCAGCTGCCATGCTTTCCGATACAAAGGCGCGCAGCGACGCGCTGCTTGACAAGACCCGCGAAAGCTGCGGCGAGATCATTTCCGATCTGGACTGCCGCATTGCGGACAAGCTCAATACCGTGGACGTTATGAAGGCAAGCGTCGCGGCTTTCAAGGATCAGCTTTTCGATCTGTACAGCTCGCACATAGAGCTTATAGAAACGCTAGCATCAAGCGCGGAAAACTTTACCTATGAGCCCGACTACTCGAAGGTCGCCGATGCGGTCGAAGAATTTGAGCAGGGCGGCGAACCCGAGGCGAAAATGCCCGATTTCGGAGAGTATCCCGAAGAAAGCATTTTCAGCGAGGTCAACGAATCCGAGCAAAAATCCCGCAGCTTTGTCATAAACGAAGGCGGTGCCGCCGACATGAAGGACATTGAGGACAGCTCTTTCGGCTCCTTTGACACCGGCGCGGACGACGCTAATACTGCGGATACGGCGGAGGACGACGTATCGTTCGTTCTTGACTCGGTTGAGGACGAGGCAGCGGATGTCAACGCAGTTGACGCGGACGTTCCCGCCCCCTCTGAGACTGCCGCATTTACCGGCGGAGACGGTGAGATCGAATCCGAGGAGATCGACGGCATTTTTGACGATATCGACGCCATGGTGCAGAGCGAAAAGGCAAGATACGCCGACGCCGATGCGGCATACGATGAAGAAACGGCAAGCGAGGCTGCCGCAAAGGAGCACGAAAGCTTTGAGAGCAGTTCTTCAGCCGCCGATGACAGCGATATACCCTTTGACATGACCGACAGTGCCGAGGATGAAAATGCATACGGCGATGCAGATGCAGCTGCAGAAGAGCCCGAGACAGCCGCAGACGATCCCGAGCCTTCTGCCGTCGATGCCCCCGACGCCGATCTGGGCAAAAAGCGTGCGGACGAAGACTATTTCAAATTTCTCAGCGATTTTGCCAACGGAGAAGAAGAAAACTGAGTGCTGAAAGGACATGCTATGATATACTGCATACTGATATCTCTCGCCGTAGTTGCGCTCGACCAAATCTCAAAGCTGCTTGTGCTTAAATTTATCGATCTCGGCGAGATCGTGCCCTGCATAAAAGGCGTGTTTCACCTGACGTATATAAACAACGACGGCGCCGCTTTCGGCATACTTCAGAACCACCGTTGGGTGTTTATGGTGATCTCGGTGCTCGCCATCGCCGCAATATATTTTTACATTGCGAAAGAAAAGCCCAAGAGCCCCTGGGTGCGCACGAGCCTTGCGTTTATCGCGGGCGGCGGCATCGGAAACATGATAGACCGCGTTTTCAGAAAAACGGTCATCGACTTTATAGATTTTGATTTTGTAAATTTCTACGTTTTCAACATTGCGGACGCATTTGTGACCGTAGGCTGTGCCGTTCTTGTGTGCTACATGCTGTTTGTCGAGCTGCCTAAGGACTCCAAAAAGAAAAAGCTGCCGGCAGGCGCTTCGGCAGACACAAAAACCGACGGCGCAGAGCCCGGCTGTGAGAATACCGAAGCCGCGTCCCCCGACAAGGGCGGCTGCCCGTGCTGCCGCGCGGACAAAGACACATCGTCCGACGGAGACGGCAAGACCGATGAAACCGACGGCAAAAACGGCGGAGACGGCAATGACTGAGTTTGAATTCGGTAATGATAATTTTGATTTCGATACGGACGGCGAGAGCGCACCGCGCGGCGTGCCAAGCTTTACCGTATCCGATGAGGACATCGGCTTGCGCGCCGATGTTTTCATTTCTGCTGCCGCAGGCATAAGCCGCAGCGCCGCCGCTTCTCTTGCGGAAAAAGGCGCCGTCACCGTTTGCGGCAAAAGCGGCGCGGCGCGCACGGTAAAAAAGAACATGAAAACAGAGGCAGGCGATGTTTTCACCGTCTGCCTGCCCGAGCCCGAGCCCTGCAGCGCGGAGCCCGAGGATATTCCCCTTGATATAGTTTACGAGGACGACGATGTGATCGTCGTGAATAAGCCGCAGGGCATGGTAGTGCATCCCGCCCCGGGACACGCAAACGGCACACTTGTTTCGGCGCTTTTGTGGCATTGCCGCGACAGCCTTTCCGATATTAACGGCGTAAGACGCCCGGGCATAGTCCACCGCATCGACAAGGATACGAGCGGACTTATAATCGCGGCAAAAAATAACGAAGCGCATATGTTTTTGGCGTCGCAGCTGGCGGACCACACCCTGTCGAGAGTATACTATGCCATCGTGCTCGGACGGCTTGCGGAAAGAGGCTCGGTCGATGCGGCGATCGCCCGCCACAAAACGGACCGCAAAAAAATGGCGGTCGTCTCTGACGGCGGCAGACGCGCCGTCACCCACTACCGCACTTTGAAAGAGCTGTCCGGCTTTACTTACGCCGAGATGCAGCTTGAAACGGGCAGAACGCACCAAATACGCGTCCATATGGCGCACATAGGTCATCCCATACTCGGAGACCCCGTATACAGCCATCCGACGCAGTTTGAAAAACGCCATCCCGATCTTTTGCGCGGGCAGTGCCTGCACGCGGGCAGGATCACGTTTATCCACCCGAAGACAAAGCAACCGGTAACGCTCAGCTGTCCGCTGCCGGAGAATTTTGAGCGCGCGCTTGAGATTCTGCGGCGGTGAAGGCCGCCGCAGAGGGTATGCATATACGCGCAGTGGAGCCCTATAAGGACCGTTATCCCTGCCGGCGTTCAGCTCACGGTATCCTCGGACGAGGCGAGCAGATCGCCGACTATCGCCGAAAGAGCGGCGTTTTCCGCGCTTGACAGCTGCGGATCCGCCGCAGTCAGCGCTTTCGCAGCGTCCACTGCGTCGCCGATAAGCCCGGGATCGGTGAGAGACGCGGCAAACCGCATATCCGCGCTGCCGTGCTGACGGAACTCGCCGCCGTTTGAGAAAAAGTCTCCCGGACCTCTGAGTTTCAGATCCTCCTCCGCTACCTTAAAGCCGTCGCTTTCGCTGCACATGACCTCAAGACGGCGCGCGGAGGTTTCGTTTTTTGTATCCGATACAAGTATGCACCATGACTTATCCCTGCCGCGTCCTACGCGCCCGCGCAGCTGATGCAGCTGGGAAAGCCCGAAACGCTCGGCATTTTCAATGACCATGAGCGTTGCCTCGGGCACATTGACGCCGACCTCAATGACAGTTGTTGAAACGAGAACATCCGTCTCGCCCGATACGAACGCTGCCATGGCAGCATCCTTTTCGGCGGTCTTCATTTTACCGTGTATAAAGCCGACCTTTGCAACGCGCAGCCTCTCCCGAAGCTGTGCGGCATAGCTCACCGCCGCCTTCATGGGCGGCTCTTTTTCTTCTGTGGGAGCAAGGCTCAAGTTGAACATTTCCTCGGCGTCATCGCTCTGCTCCTCTTTTTCCTCAATGGACGGGCATACCACATACGTTCTGTGCCCCTCGGATGCCTGCTTGTCAATAAAGCCGAGCAGCCTTTCGCGGTAGCTTTCGTCCACTCTGAAGGTGGATACCTTTTGCCTGCCGGGAGGCATTTCGTCAAGACGTGAAACGTCGATGTCACCGTATATGACAAGCGACAGCGTGCGCGGTATGGGCGTCGCGCTCATAACAAGAGTGTGCGCCCCGTGGGACTTGCGCCGAAGCTCCGCACGCTGATTGACGCCGAACCGATGCTGCTCGTCCGTAATAACAAGCCCGAGACGGTAAAATTCCACATTTTCGCTCAGCAGGGCGTGAGTACCTATAACAAGACGCGGCGCATCCTCGCCGCAAAGCGACTGCTGCACCCTGCGTTTTTCCGCGGCGCCGAGAGAGCCGCACAGCAGTGCGCTTTCAATGCCGAGAGACGAAAACAGCGGGGCGAGATCGGCATAGTGCTGCTTTGCCAGTATCTCCGTGGGCGCCATTATTGCGCACTGATATCCCGCCGATGCCGCCGCATACGCCGCAGCCGCCGCAACAGCGGTCTTTCCGCTGCCCACGTCGCCGCACAGAATGCGGCACATGGGCTCATTTTTTGCCATATCGTTCAATATCTCGCCGACGGAGCGTTTCTGCGCCCCCGTCAGCTCATACGGCATACGGGAAATAAGCGGGAAAATATCCGCTTTTATCACAGGCGCGCTGCGTGACTTTTCGCGCTTTTTTGAGAGGCACATCGCCGCGCTGACCGTGAATATCTCGTCAAACGCAAGCCGGCGTCCCGCCGCCGCAAGCGCCTCGGTGTCGGCGGGAAAATGTATATTCTCAAGAGCGTAGCCGATAGAACACAGGTTGTTCTTTTTAAGCACATCCGGCGGGATGTGATCGCAAAGCTCTGTCCGTGCCGCCGCAAGCGCCTCGCCCACAAGCTGCTGCATCATTTTCTGCTTCAGCCCCGATGCGAGCGGGTAAACGGGCACGATAGGCAAAAGCTTTTTGCCCTCGCCCGCCGCCTCCTGCAGGGGATTCGTAAGCGTTATCTTTCCGCCGCGCAGCTCCGCCTTTCCCCAGAAGCGGAATACGCCGCCCGTGTGAAAAACGTTTTTCATAAACGGCTGGTTAAAGTACGTTATCTCCGCGACGCCCGTGTCGTCAAACGCCTTGAAGCGCAGAATACTCATGCCGCGGCGGATGTTTGCAAGCCGCGCTTCGCTTGCGACCGTAAGCTCCAGAGAGACGGGCAGACCCGTCCCGGGGGACGAGCGGCAAATTTCGCCCACTTCGGCAAGTGTTTTCACGTCGCCGCGGTTCTGATATGCTCTGGGGAAAACGCGAAGAAGGTCGCCGACCTTCGCGGCGCCCAGCTTTTGCAGCGCTGCCGCCTTTGCGGGGCCTATACCGCGAAGCTCCGTTACCGGAGACGTAAGTCTTATGCCGGACATTTGCCGCACCTCCCGATTTTTCTGCATAAGTTATAATTATTGTAGCACACAGGCGGGCATTTTGTAAAGTGAAAGAAAAAATTTGCCGACTTACGGCTTTAATTGCTCTCTACCCCTTGATATAACGTCCGAATTTTGATAAAGTATCATAAGTAGTATTTTTATTGTGGCTCTTTGCCGAAAGGAAGCGTGTATGAACACTGTAAGCTACACTCTGAACAAAACCGTTTTTGTTCTTGATAAGGACACCGGAGCGCTGAAAAGCCTTGAGTACCCGGGCACCTCCCCCATGGTATGCGGCGGCGGCGGGCTTTTTGACGCAGCATGGCCCGTTCACAACGAATATGACATTCAGCGTGCCGACCCCTGCGGAAAGTTTATGAAATGCCCGCCGGCATTTGATTTTGACGGAAAAACTCTCACATTGACATACGAAAACGTGCCCTGCACGCTTGACCCGTCCGGCGTTGACGAGTTTTCGGGCAGAATTTGCGCCGTTGTCACCCTGCGCGCTATGGACGACGGAGAGTCCGTCGCGATGCGGCTGAAGATAAAGAACAACTCCGGCACCGCGGTTGAGCAGGTGCTTTTCCCCAATATATCCGGCATTGTGCCCACAATGGACGAGGATCACGCAAAGCTTACCATGATGGCGGGCAGCTGCAATCCCTTTACGGAGCTGCGCAGCACTCCGCAGTCCCGCGAGACATTCTTCGCGTGGACCGAGGCAAACGCCGGCAGGTTTTACCGTGCCGGCGGCTTTCAGCAGGATCCCCTTGTAGGACGCTGGTACGACATGGGCTCCCGCAAGGGCGGCTTTTCCATGTACCGCCGTCACTGGGGCTGGGGTCCCGACCGTCAGCCCAAGCAGACCGCGGATATGATGGGCTACAGCGAGGTTCTGTGGGTAAAGCGCGACAATTTGAGCGGCAAGGTCCGCCTTGCGTCGGTACACTATCCCAACACCGCCCCCGGCGAGGAGTACGACTCCGGCGAGTACGTTATGACGGCGCACAGCGGCAACTGGATACACGGCGCGTGGGCGTATAAAGCGTATATTAAGGAAAATCAGCACAGAGTGCTGCCCGTACCCCGCCGCGCAAGAGAAATGCTGGGCTTCCGCACCATATTCATGTGCAACGGCTATCTCAACGATCCCACGGATTACAGCTGGAACTACGACGATCTGCCGAAGGTCGCCGAGGATATGAAGGAGCACGGCATATACGACCTCAACGCGTGGAGCCTTTACGACTATGTGCTGCCCTTCGGCAAAGACTGCTTCCACGAGCAGTGGGGCGGTTTTGAAAACTGCAAAAAGAATATCGACAAGCTGCACGAAATGGGCATTACAGTAACGCCTCTTGTTTCGTGGGTCTCCGCATGGGATCAGACCGCGAAGAACTACGGCATTGAGGATCGCAGCGGCTCCTGGGCGGAAACTCCCCGCTCAACCCCCATGTTTGCGGCGCCGTACTGCAAAAAATGGAGCTGCTATCAGCTGCACGATCACAGCGACAAGCGCTGGCAGAAGGATATTCTCGACGGCATGCGCTTTATCCGCGACGAGCTTGGCTGCCCCGATATATGCTGGGATCAGTACGTTCTCGGCGACGATCAAAACGACGTGCTGCACGATATTATAAACGAATACCGTATGGAGACGGAAAAGCTTTATCCCGGCGCGGTGTTCTCATCGGAATGCACGCTTTATTACGAATCCGACATCGACAACACAGACTTTACATGGAACTGGCTGTACTGGCCGGGCAGAGGCGACTACCGCCCCTATATGTATATGGTAGAGACTCTGCGCCCAAATATGAACGTAGACTCCACTCCCGAATATGTAAAGTATATATTCATGGACAATCTGATGATGAACGTGTACCCCTCAAAGCCGGAGACCTACAACGGCAGCGCGCTCATTTCGGAGTATCCCGAGTTTTCTGCGGCGGTCAAGACCTGCGCCGCGCTGAGACAGCAGTATCTTTCGTATTTTGCCGACGGACTTACTATCTCCGATACCGCCGTTGACGGAGATATCCCCTGCCGCGTCAGCGGGTATTTCGACCGTGAGAAAAAGAGCTTTCTCATGGTGGTATACAAGTACAACGACACCGACGCAGCGATTCCGTTCGACCTTTCGTATTTTACGGATGCCGATTCCCATACATGGACAATTACGGATGAGGACGCAAAGCTTGTGGCATCCGGAGAGATGGGCGCGCGCGGCGAGATCACCGTCTCCGGTGAAAAGAGCCGCCTTTACATGATAGAGATAAAGGCAAAATGAGCGCCGCGCAGCTGCAAATTATTGAAATATTCATAATGATCGCGGTGGGATTTATCTGCGGCAAGACCAAGCTTATCGACGCGGACGGCTGCAAAAAGCTTTCAAAGCTTTGCCTGTGGCTTGTAAATCCCGTGCTGATCTTCATGTCGTACCAACGGGACTATTCCGCCGACATTTCGAAAAATCTCGCAGTGATGCTTGCCGTGTCCGCTGCCCTTTTCGCCGTCAGTATCGGTGCCGCGGCACTTTTCGTACCGAAGCGGCGGACGGAGTATGCGATCGAGCGCATGTCGCTCATATTCACCAACTGCAGCTTTGTGGGCATCCCCCTTGTGCAGAGTGTCTGCGGCGACGGCGGCGTTATATACCTGACGGTGTATATAACCGTATTCAACATAATAGCATGGACGTACGGACTTGGGCTTATGAGCGGCGAGCGCCTCTCCTTCCGCGGAACGCTGAAAAAGCTCTGCACGCCGGCAATAATATCGGTGTTTTTGGGGCTTATATTCTATTTCTGCCGCATACGTCTGCCGGAGATAGTATCGTCTCCGCTCAACGCCGTCGGCAGCATCAACACCCCTCTTGCAATGCTTGTCGCCGGAGCGACCCTGGCGGGGACCGATATTCTGAAATGTCTCCGAAACGTTCGGCTGTACGTTCTGAGCGCTCTGCGGCTCATTGTCATGCCCGCGCTGTGCTGTATTGCGACCTTTTGGCTCGCACGTTTCGGCGTTGACCGGGATATTATACGGATAGCCGTTATCGGCGCCTCATGCTCAAGCGCCGCGATCGCCACAATGTTTGCCCATACCTACGGCAAAAACAGCGCTTATGCGTCTGAGATATTTGCCATGACGACATTATTATCGTTTGTGAGCATTCCGGCAGTGCTCAAGTTTCTGTCGCTGCTTTTCGAAATAGCACAGTAACCGATTTTATACTCAAAACAGAAGGATATGATACAAATGCAAAAAGCGCATCCCCTAAGGCATTTTGCAACGATAACAAAGCACCGCCACAAGGTCATTGCCCACTGCGCAAAGGCAGGCATACTTTGGCAGGGACTGAGGCACGATCTCTCAAAATACTCTCTGCGGGAGTTTGTGCCCGGCGCACGGTATTACACGGGCACGAGAAGTCCCAATGTGGGCGAGCGGCTTGACAAAGGATATTCCGAGGCATGGCTGCATCACAAGGGCCGCAACCGTCACCATTTTGAATACTGGACGGACTACAACCCGAAAACAAGGCTTATTGAGCCTGTGAAGATGCCGCTTAAATATGTTGCAGAGATGTTCTGCGACAGAGTTGCTGCAAGCAAAATATACCGCGGAGACGAATATCGGGATACGGACCCGCTGTCGTATTTCATGAACTCAAAGGGCATTCGCGTTATCCACGGCGAAACGTCGGATTTTCTTGAAATGCTGCTTCGAATGCTCGCCGAAAAAGGCGAAGAGGAAACGTTTGCGTTTCTGCGCACGTACCTGAAGAACAACAAGGATTACTGAGAACACGGCATACGGGATATGCGGGGGACTATCCTCCACGGATGATCTCTGCGGGGCTTCGCGCCCCGCAGAGGAAACGGTTTTTATGGGGCTTCGCCCCATACCCCGACCATGTGGGAAGGAATATATGCGAGGCTCCGCCTCGCGCTCCGACCGTGCGGAATTATATATGCGGGGCTTCGCCCCACACCCCACTTAGGGAGCTTTTTTGGGAAAAAGTTCCCTAAGAACCCGAAAAAACCGAACTGAATAGGTTTAAGACTATCAAGCATAGATAGCAAGCAAGGCTGCCGCACGGCAGCCTTGCTTTGCGTTTTATTTAAACTGCTATTAACATATCCCGCTAAGGTTTTCAAACTGCAGCCTTATAGTTTTTATCAAAGCATTTCAAACTTTATGGTCAGCTTGCCAAACGCAAGTAAGAAAGACGTGAAGGGACTGCTTTTCCGTAAGCAGCCCCTTCACACATCCCCGAATCGGCTCAAGAGAAAGGAAAAGACGGACTCTTTTCCTCTCTCTTGAGAATCTCTCACCTTATCTTGATTGTGTTCGTGATTGAAAGGCAAAGCGAGTGCTCCAAATCTAAGAAATTCGACGAATTAGCTTTAGCGTGATTTATAGACACGATTAAAGTTTTACTTGCATAAGTGAAGAACGCTGCTAAGACAGACTGCAAAAGCAAGCTCGAAGAGACGAGCTTGCTTTGTACTGTTTCGCTGTTGAATTG
>CAUGPT010000009.1:0-68763 GCA_959601495.1 uncultured Eubacteriales bacterium | reverse complement strand
TCGGAACCTTTAGAACCAAGATTAGAAAATGGAAAAAGATTGCACTATAACTTCCGGTTTGGAGAATTGAGAAAATCAGAGTTTGTGATGGTAGATAATATGGAATGGTTTAATGTTTTTGGGCTGATTTTTATTGCAGTCATTATGATACCCAATGTTGTATTTGCGATTAAGTGCAAAGATGGATTTGATAATAAGTGGAACAATAAATATGTTGAGGTCACAGAACAAGTAGGGAGATTGGGTTGTTTCGGATTCATGATAATCAATATTCCGGGAACTTGGTTCGGGTGGTGGTCTGACGAAGCATTTGCACTATATCTGATTGTAGATACCATATTGGTAATGCTTTATTGTGCTATTTGGATTATATGTTTTAAGAAAAACAGCGTTTTCAGAGCATTAGCACTTTCTATTATTCCTTCAATTTAGATGAGAATTTATGTAAAGACCGAAGAGCCAATGGACTCTCCGATCTTTACATGAGCTTCATAAGCAAAATCTTTATAACAAATAATTTTTGATATTATCTATTAATTTCACACAAAGTTTGATAAAATATAAGTTAAGGTTCAGAAATCTAAAATAAAATTCTCAACTGCTGAACAGCCTAAACTGCTATTTGCAGGTAATAACAGTTCAGAAGTGAAAAGAAAGAATAGGTTTGCAATGAATGGGTATTTTTATGTATTAACTACAATTGATTTTTTTATTTTGTGCTTTATGTGTATTCTCACATATTTGAGTGAATCACTTAGCAGAAAACAAAAGCGTGGTTTTTTATTGGCCTTTGTTCTGATCGCTGGGATTTCGATACTGGAAGTTATTACCCTTGTAGTGGACGGATTGTCGCCAGCTTACCGCTGGTTGAATATTGCATCCAACTATATGGGGTTTGGTATGTCTCCAGCTGTGTGCATCTGTTTTGTGTATGTACTGGACAGGAAAACAGTCTTTCGTCGTAAGATCAGGACTGCGATACTTTTTGAAATCGGATATTTGATTTTCTTATTTGTTACTATTCCATACGGAATTGTATTCTCCGTGAGCGCAGACAATATTTATTCGCGTGGTCCACATTTTTATATATATATCATCATGTATTTGGGGGCAATTTTGTATCTTTCGGTATCTACGATCATCAATGCCAGGGAATTTCAGAATCGCAGCAAATTGTTAATCTATCCGCTTATTCTTTTTGTAATGGCAGAAACGATTATTCAGGTTGTCCTTCCGGAACTCCATGTTACCTGGTTTTGTGTTACGCTGCTTTCCGTATTGTATTTTATTTACTGTAATGAAATGTGGAATCAGCTGGATGCACTCACAGGGCTATTGAACCAGAACAGCTATCTTAGGAAGACGGGTAAGATGGGATGTAAAGGAAGCGTGCTCGTAGTTTTTGATGTGGATGATTTCAAACAGATCAATGACAGCTATGGTCATGTGCAAGGGGATCTTTGCCTGGCTGAGATTGCAGAATGTATTAAAAAAGCTTACGCAAATTTTGGATATTGTTATCGTATAGGCGGTGATGAGTTTTGCGTACTTCTGAAAAGCGCTGAGAAAGAAGATTGGTGCAAACAGGAATTTTTGCATCGGCTGGAAGAAAAGCGAAGAAAGATTACATTTTTACCAACGGTTTCTTATGGATCAGCATCGTTCTCATGTGGGGATATTGTTGCTGCTAAAGATAAAGCCGATCGGGATATGTATCAATATAAATACGAACGAAAAAATCGCAATGGTATGGTGTAAGAACGTGTACCATTGCGATTCTTTTGACCTTAACTTGATACACATTGATAATATCAAAAAAAGGAAAATAATAATGTATTTTGAGCACGGAGAAAAAGAAATTTCTTATTTAAAACAAAAGGATAAACACCTTGCTGAGGTGATAGAAAAAATTGGTATGATTGAACGAACAGTAGATAATGATTTATTTGCATCAGTGGTTCATCATATTATCGGACAACAAATTTCGACAAAAGCACAGGCAACAATTTGGCAAAGAATACTGTACACCGAATCAAGTCTGCACAATATACGCATATACGCTTGCGACGGTATGCGCGAGGTCAGAATGACCTTATCCGAACTCCGCATGATGCTCAAATATCGCGTATGCCGTAGGCAACATATGGCGGTGGGACAAGGTGCTGCTCTTGTTTATATGGCTTTATTCGTGTGGTTTCATTATTGTGAAATGTCCGTAAATTCTTGGTAATTCCCAAGAATTCAGGGTTGCTGTCCGTATCCCGACCGTAAAGTGTCACGACAAAGGGACGGAAAAGGCAGAAAACGCTGACCGACCGTATCTTCGGCGCTACCCGTCACAGAAAGCCGCCAAATGCCGCCGTATCCGCCGCGGCGCATAGGCAAGCATATCTCCCCCTGCCGCAAAAGCGGCAGGGGTTATTTGTATACACCCCGAATATCGCGGCGCGGCTTTTGCTGCGGTGTCGGCAGCCCTCCGCGCTGCCGTTATTTATACTACGCCCGTGCAGCACCGTTTCCGCGTTCGTATGACCGCAATTATCCGCGGGCGCGGCTTTTTTGCAAAATGTCAAAAAAATTGCCGATTCCGGGAGTTAAGTCCGCTTTATGGGACATATGCTATTGTATAATATAACCGTAAAGAGCAAAACACCTTAAAGGAGGAACGCAATATGGCATTCAAGATCGGTTTTTCTGCAGAGGCAGGCGACAATATATCAAACGAGGATCCGCTTCGCACCGAACCCGCAAATGAAACAGCCCCGCGCAGATCTGTGGTACAGGTCTACTTCGCAAGCAGAGATATGACGCTGGCGTACTACAACGACAGGTTCGATCTGCACCGCGGAGACACCGTGTATGTGGACGGAAAGCTTGAAGGTCATCTCGGCCGTGTGACCGAAGTAAACTACAATTTCAAGATAAAGCTTTCCTACTACAAGCGCGTTATCGGCGTGGCGGATACTAATGTGCACGGCAGGTTTTTCGCCGCCGGCTCGCATTTTGTAACGTTCGACCGCGCGGCGCTGCCGAAGGAAAAGGCCCTCAGCTGGTTCAAAGCTCCGTCGCTTGACGACGATGAATACGTCAGCGGCTATGACGACTCATCTTTTCCGCTTGACGATCTTAAGGAAATGAACATAAGCCCCGAGATCGCAAAGCGCGGCAACGATTACTATACGGAGAACAAAGTCAGATATATAAGTCTCGACGGCACCGACGGATACGCCATTGTGGAGGGCACAGAATGCTACGAAGTTGAGTTTACATACTCGCGCGGGCAGATCAGCCGCCTGACGTGCTCCTGCTACTGCAGCGGCAGCTGCAAGCATGAATTCGCGGCTATGCTTCAGCTGCGCGAAACGCTGGAGCTTATCACAAAGCAGTATGCCGACGAATACGGCCGTACCGATTATTTCGCCGCCGTCAATAAGGGAACTCTGTTTGCCTTTGCGGTGGATGGCAAGACAAACGGCTCCTTCGAGCTGTGACACAGCGCGCATGCCGCAGAAAAAACCGCACAGGGTGACAGCCGCCGCAAAAAAATCGGCTTATTCATATAGCTGCACGGCGGCTGTATCGTTTTGCCCCGACCAATCCGAACAGTTGAGTTATACGGATATATATGGTATACTTTAAGTGCAGAGCGTGCTCGGTTATTAAACGGCATTTAATGCAGGCATCGGATCATTACCGAAAAAGGAGGTGCACCCATGGCATATACGGAGCTTATCAAAAACTTTGAAAAGATACGCGCATACATGCGCGAATTCTACGTTTACGGCTTCAAAAGCAGAAGCGAATACAATGCCAAAAGCGCGCGCTCCTACGACGATGAGCGCCGCAGGCTTGAAAGCTGGCTGGGAGATCATATGCGTTTTACGCAGACCGCCGACGGCAAAAATGTTTTTCTGTCGGTAGATAGCCGCGCGACGGCAAAAAATCCGTTCTACAAGGCGTGGAAAGCCAAAAGCTTTACCGACGGCGACATAACACTGCACTTTGCGATATTCGATGTTCTTTACGCGCCAGAGATCAAAATGACTCTTGCAGAGCTGGTTGATGAGATCGACAAACGGCTTTCCTCCCGTCTGACATTTGACGAATCAACACTTAGAAAAAAGCTTAAGGAGTACGTCGGCGAGGGTATCATTCAAGCGGAGAAGGCCGGGAGGCGGGTGCTGTACTCAAGAAGTCCCGATACGGATATTTCATCCCTTTCGGACGTTATAGACTTTTTCAGCGAGGCTGCTCCCTGCGGCGTTATCGGCTCGTTTCTTCAGGATAAGGAGGAGCCGCGCCCCGAGATGTTTTTCTTCAAGCATCACTACATAACTCAGGCAATGGACAGCGATGCGGCGGCGACCCTGTTTGACGCCATGCGGCGACACGCGTACGTCACATTTGACAATCTGAGCAGATACTCGAATACGGCATCGGCCGTTCGCGCGGTCCCTCTCAGAATATACATAAGCGCGCAGGGCGGCAGGCAGCATCTTCTGGCATTCAGCGTGACTTCAAACCGCATCAGGTCGTACCGCCTCGACTATATATCGAACGTCAGAGCAGAGGCGGATATTTGCGAAAACTTTACCGAGTTGAGAAAGGCGCTCGAAAAGGCCGAAAAGCATATGTGGGGTGTCGGATGCCGATGGAATACAAAGCACACCGAGCACGTCGAATTTGAGATCAGAGTCGGCGAGGGCGAAGAACATATAGTTCGGCGGCTGGAGCGCGAAAAGCGCTGCGGACACGTTGAAAGAACGGACGACAGCCACTGTCTCTACACCGCCGATGTGTTTGACACGACAGAAATGCTGCCGTGGATACGCACGTTTATCTCTCGCATAACAAGACTTGATTTTTCCAACCGCACGGCGGAAAACAAGTTCAGGGAAGATCTTCGGGAAATGTACCGTATGTACGGTATTGACGGGGGTGAAAACGTTGATATTCAGTGAGCTGTACTCGGTGTATTACAATACGGTGGCAAGAATTCTCGAAGCTGCCTTTGACCCGAGGACAACTGAAAGGGATCTGCAAAAATGCGTTGCGAAAGAGGCATTTTCGGAAAGCACGCTTACCATACTGCCCGCGCTGAGATCCGGCAGATGGCCGCTGCTGAAAGATGATATGTCGCCCGTGCTGCTGCGAAAGCCCACGATGCCGCTTACTCTTCTCGAAAAGCGGTGGCTGAAAGCCGTATCCGAGGATCCGCGCGTCAGACTGTTCGGCGCAGAGTTTCCCGATCTCGACGACACCGAGCCTCTTTTCACAAGGGAAGACTACAGGATATACGATCAATACAGCGACGGGGATCCGTATGAAGACGAGGAGTATATAAAGCACTTTCGCCTGCTGCTTTATGCCGCCCGCGGCGATCTGCCCGTCCGCGCCGTCATGACGAACCGCCACGGCAAAGAAGCGCGCATCCGCTTTTTCCCGAAGGGCTTTGAATACTCGGCAAAGGATGACAAGATCCGCATCATAGCAGGCGGATCCAGGTTCAAACATTACAATCTCGGAAGGATAGTAAGCTGCGAGCTGTACAAAGGCGACGGCACATGGGAAGAAAGTCCGCAGGAGGAGCAGCTCAAAGAGCTCTCGCTGCTCATAACAAACGAGCGCAACACTCTTGAAAGAGCCATGATGCATTTCGCCCATTTTGAAAGGCGGGCAGAACGCACAAACGACGGCAGGTACATTTTGCGCCTGAAGTATTATGAAAGCGACGAGACGGAGATCGTTATACGCGTGCTGTCTTTCGGACCGTTTGTAAAAGTCTTGGAACCGCAAAGCTTTGAAAAGCTTATAAAAGAGCGGCTTATCTCTCAAAAAAGCTGTGAACTCAGATGAGTTCGCAGCTTTTTTTCCGTGATTTACCTGTTTCGGTTTGGTAAAATATGCTCACAGGGCACGAAAAGCGACGACGGCGCGCCCCGCGAAAGGTACTTACAGCAATCTATTCTTCTTTTTATATGATTAAAGAATCTGCCTGCGGCGGGATCATCCCCGCCGTCGGAGAGTACCTTGTAAGGCACCGACAGCAGCAGTGAATAGCTAAACGGTTACAGCAGAGACGGCAGAAATCCATCTCTTGCGGGTTCGAATCCCGCTTCAAACGGTGCCTTGATCTTTTGAAAGACGCGGGCAGCAATCACATCTGTATTTAAGGCATTAGCCGGATCACCGGCGCTTGCTTACGGGGCAAGAGGCGGCGGGGTGAAATTCCCCGTATGTATTAATACGCGTCTTGTAACAAAGGCACCGACAGCAGCCTGTCTCTAAATTAAAGCATATACAGCCCCGCAGCCCTTTTCGCGGGGAGAAATGCTTCGGCTGACAATGTCAGCATGCAGCGGTGCCTTGTATTAAATAAGAAAGGAGCCATGCGGTGTTTGAGATCAAAGGAAAAGTAAATACCGCCGTCTGCTACGCAAAGACGGCGGATGAAGCGTCGGTCGGTCAGATAGAAAAAATGTGCGACTGCGATTTTACCAAGGGTTCAAAAATACGCATAATGCCTGACGTCCACGCAGGAAAAGGCTGCACCGTCGGCACAACTATGACTGTATCCGACAGAGTCGCGCCGAGTATTGTAGGCGTTGATATAGGCTGCGGAATGTACACCGTAAAGCTCGGCAGCGCCCGTATCGACCTTGAAAAATTTGACGATGCTGCGCACTCCGTTCCCTGCGGAAGAGAGGTTTGGCAGGAGCCCGTTGAAAAGTTCGACCTTGAAGGGCTGCGCTGCTTTGAAAAGCTCAAACATCAGAGTCGCCTTGAAAGAAGCCTCGGCACCCTGGGCGGCGGAAACCATTTTATAGAAATAGATGTCGCCGAAGGCGGCACCGCTTACCTTATCATACATTCCGGCAGCCGGAACCTGGGAAAGCAGGTCGCCGAGCTGTATCAGGGACTTGCAGCCGACCTTGACGCGGGCAAAACGGATATTATCGCCGGTCGGAACGAGATCATACGCGCATACAAAGAGCAGGGGCGCAGCACCGAGATTCAGGCGGCGCTGAAGGCGTTTGAAAACGAGCAAAAGGCAAAAAAGCCGACAATGCCTGCGGAGCTTTGCTGCCTGCACGGTACATATCTTGACGACTATCTGCATGACACGAAGCTATGTCAGGAGTTCGCGCGGCGCAACCGCGAGATTATCGCGGATACTCTTTTGAAAAAGACGGGTATGACGGCGCTTTCCTCGTTTCACACTGTCCACAACTACATAGACACAGATGAAATGATACTGCGCAAGGGCGCGATCGCCGCGCATGGCGGAGAGCTTGTTCTGATCCCCATGAATATGCGCGACGGAAGCATACTTGCCCGCGGCAGGGGAAACCCCGACTGGAACTTTTCCGCCCCGCACGGAGCCGGCAGGCTCATGTCCCGCGCGAAAGCAAGGGCAACGCTCGACATGGACGATTACAGAAACGCAATGGACGGCATATATACAACGTCGGTAAACAAATTCACCATAGACGAAGCACCCATGGCGTATAAACCGCTGTGCGACATAACCGACGTCATAGGCGAGACCGTTGATATGATCGAAATACTTAAGCCTTTATACAATTACAAGGCGTCGGAGTGACCGATCCTCCGCGCCGCTTTGACAGGAGGAATCAAAAAATGTTGAATTATCTGAAAAAAGAAGCAAATATCGCATACACGCAAAACGGCGCCGTCACCGATCTCAGCACAATGTCCGACTGCCTTGATCTGTTTGCGACGATCGGCGCGATCCGCGCAGCGGGCGAGCAGGATATCATAAACAGATTTGTTCGCGCGTATACGGAGAATGCGGACATTGCCATGAAAATACTGTTTTTCGGGCGCGACGTCCGCGGCGGGCTGGGCGAGCGCAGAGTTTTTCGCATAATCATAAACTGGCTTGCCGAAAACAGACCCGCTTCCCTTCGCAAAAATATTGAGCTTATCCCGGAGTACGGTCGGTTTGACGATCTTGTATCGTTGATGGGTACACCCTGCGAGGATGACGCCGTGCGCGTTATACATAAGCAGCTGCAGGCAGATATTGCCGCAGGCGCCGAAGTGTCCCTTCTCGCCAAATGGCTGCCCTCCGTCAACGCCTCAAACGACGAGACGGTACGCGCGGCAAAGCACATCGCGCACCGCCTCGGTATGACCGACAGAGAATACCGCAAAACGCTGGTTGCTCTGCGAAAAAAGATCCGCATCATCGAGAACGATCTTCGCACAAAGGATTATTCTTTCGACTATTCAAAGCAGCCCTCAAAGGCAATGTTCAAGTACCGCAGAGCATTTCAGCGCAACGACGGCAAGCGCTACAGTGAGTTTCTGAAGGCCGTGCAAAGCGGCAAGGCTCAGCTGCACGCGGACGCGCTTGCACCCTACGAGATCGTGCGCGCGGCGCTGAATGTCGGCGGATGGGGAATGAGATACGATCTGTCTGACGCGGACGAGAACGCACTGAACGCCTCGTGGGATTCGCTTCCCGATTTCTGCGGCGACAGAAACGCACTTGCAATAGTCGACACCTCAGGCTCCATGTACGACTTTGACGCGCTGCCCGCCGCGGTCGCACTGTCACTCGGGCTGTATTTCGGAGAGCGCAGCAAGGGTGTATTCCGCAACCATTTTATTGAGTTTTCCTCCGACCCTCAGCTTATAGAGATCAAAGGAAAAACCTTCTCGGAGCGCCTCAGGTATCTCTGCACCTTCAACAAAGTTGCAAATACCGATATCGAGGCAGTGTTCGATCTGATACTGAATGCCGCAGTTTCCGGCTGCGCGTCGCAGGAGGAGCTGCCCGAGACTCTTTATCTTATCTCAGACATGGAGTTTGACCGCTGCGTCAGAAATGCATCGCTGACAAACTTTGAAAACGCGAAGCTCAGGTTTGCCGAGCACGGATACAAGCTGCCGAAGCTCGTTTTCTGGAATGTGGCAAGTCGCGGCGGCAATCAGCCCGTAACCATGAACGAAGAGGGTACGGCGCTTGTATCGGGCTGCACTCCCCGCCTGTTCTCCATGGTCGCCGGAGGAGACGTGACGCCTTACTCCGCAATGGCAGATATGCTCTCGTCGGAGCGATACGCCCAAATATCGGCATAGAACATTAAAAAGCAGAGCGACGCTCTGCTTTTTTCTTATCTTGAATTTTTTATGATCATTTGATACAATAGAAATGCAGATACCGTCGGCTCGGCATCGATGATGAACTAAGACGAAGCATCGGACGATTTTACACGGAGGATAACAGTATGAACGAAGTAATTAAAGCAATAAAAGAGCGGCGCAGCATACGTAGATTCAAACCGGATATGCCGGAGAAAAAAGACCTCGACGCCGTAATCGAGGCAGGTCTGTATGCGGCAAGCTCCCGCGGGAAGCAGGCGCCCGTGATCATAACGGTCACAAACAAAGAGCTGAGAGAAAAGCTTGCGCGCGCAAACTGCAAGATCGGCGGCTGGGAGGAAGGTTTTGATCCCTTTTACGGCGCACCCGTCATATTTATCGTCCTTGTCGAAAAGGACTGGCCGTGCAGGGTTTACGACGGCAGCCTCGTTATGGGCAACATGATGCTGTGCGCTCATTCTCTGGGTCTCGGCAGCATCTGGATACACAGAGCAAAAGAAGAATTTGAAATGCCCGAGTTCAAGGCAGTGCTGCGGGATCTGGGCATCGAGGGCGAGTGGGAAGGAATAGGTCACTGCGCCGTCGGATATATTGACGGGGATATGCCGAAAGCCGCCGCACGAAAAGACGGCAGAGTCTTTTGGGCTGAGTGATATCTGCCTCGAGAGCCCTCGAGAGCAGGAGAAAAGAAATGAACGATATTTGGAAAAAGCTGTACGATGCCGCACTGACGGTGCTTTGCCCCCGAAAGGTCTCAAGCATTATCGAAGCAGGCGGCGTTGCCGCCGCTTGACAAACGTGTGCGGGTCTGATATAATATTTTAAAAGGCAGTTTGACTACCCTCTGTTAAGCCTTCGTTTTTACGGAGAGAACACGGTTAGGTAGTCGGCTGCCGTTTCTTTTTTCACGTTTCGCTGCCGCCGGCACTGCCGAAATTGTACGCTGTTTTTGTCAAATATTGACATATTGCCCATAAGAATTTATAATGGTATGGTAAATTCTTTTCGCGGCGCCGAAGAACGCGCCCGCAAACGTCGGCAAAGTGCTGCAGAATCATTTTGCGGCGCGGCGCAGATAGGGCATAACTTACGGCAGCCGGACAAAAAACGACAGGAGAAAGAAATGGAAAAAACAGAAAAAAGAAAGCGTTCAAAGGACGAAATACTTGAGATCGTCGTTGTTGTACTGCTTGGTCTTACCGCCCTTCTGACCGCATGGGCAACATGGATAGGCTCGCTGCACGGCGGCAATCAGGCAACAAATTACGCGAAAAGCAGCAATCTCTCCGCAGACGGCAACTCCATGTGGAACCAGGCCGCGCAGGAGCTCACCGCAGATATGCAGCTTTGGAACACCATAAGCGAGCTGAGAATCGAGTATTCGTTTGCCGAGGAGAAGGGCGACGCAGCCGAAATGGAGCGCATCGACTGGAAGCTTGAGCAGATATATGCCGACAACGTAAGCGAGGAGCTGCAGACAGCCATCGACTGGGCTGACGGGCAGGAGGAATACGCTTCTCCCTTTGACATGGAGGGCTACACCGACAGCTATTTCGCAGACGCGCAGGCAGTTCTTGACGAGGCACAGGAGACTCTTGAGCATGGTCAGAAGGACAACGCTCACGGCGACGCCTTCGGTCTTGTGACGGTCATATACTCCATTGTGCTGTTCCTGCTCGGTATTGCGGGCTCTTTCAAAAGCACGACAAACAAGACGGTTATCATTTGCATCGGTATCGTCGGTCTTATTGCGGCAAGCATTTACATGCTCACCCTGCCGCTGCCCACCGGCTTTTCCCTTTCTTCCTACTTCAGCGGAAAATAAAACGTGGCTAACGCTCCCGCCTGTCGGCGGGAGCGTTATTATTTTACCGCCGACACCGCAAGACCCGTCGGATCGGCTTTCTCATCTTCGGGCGCCGCCGCGGCCGTTTTTTATAAATAAAAAGTCCGCCCGCCCGAAATCGGCGCCCGCGGCGGCAAAACTTTGGCAAAAATCGTTGAAAAGTCCCTGTGTGTATGGTAAAATGTAGGGTGAATGATCGGCGAAAGGATATGATAATATTATGGAATACCGTTTTTCAGATAAAATGAGGGATCTTAAGCCCTCCGCAATACGCGAAATATTCAAAAGTCTTACCGACCCCGAAATGATCAGCTTTGCAGCCGGAAACCCCTCTCCCCTGTCGTTTCCCGTAAAGGAGCTTGCCCGCATTTCCGCCGATATTTTTGAAAATTCGTCAACGCAGGCGCTCCAGTACAGCGTTACCGAGGGATATGCCCCTCTGCGCGAGGCCGCGCGCCTCAGAATGAAAGAAAAATTCAATATCGACCGCGAGGGAGACATGACCATAATCACCTCAGGCGGTCAGCAGGGCATTGAGCTCGCCTGCAAAGCGCTGTGCAACGAGGGCGACACCGTTGTGTGCGAGGACCCCACGTTCATCGGCGCGCTTAACGCTTTTCGCTCATGCGGGGCAAAAACCGTGGGCATCCCCTCCGGCGAGGACGGGATCGACACCGCGGAGCTTGAAAGACTGCTTTCGGAGAATGACCGTATAAAGCTTATATACCTCATCCCCACGTTCCAGAATCCCGGCGGCTTTACCATGCCCCTTGAAAAGCGCCGCGCCATATACGATATTGCCCTTCGTCACGAGGTTATGATACTGGAGGACAACCCCTACGGCGAGCTTCGCTTTGCCGGCGAGAATATACCTACCATAAAGAGCATGGATACAGAGGGCATCGTGCTGTATTCGTCGTCGTTTTCAAAGATCCTCTCTGCGGGCATGCGCATAGGATACCTCTGCGGTCCCGAGCCTGTTGTGCAGAAAATGGTGGTAGCAAAGCAGAGCGAAGATGTGCACACGAACATATTCTTCCAGATGCTCACATACCGCTATATGACGGAGTGCGATCTCGACGCGCACATCAAAGCCATAAACGACCTTTACCGCGCGAAGTGCACGCTCATGCTGAAAACTCTGGATGAGTCCATGCCTGAGGGCATACACTATACACGTCCCGAGGGCGGTCTGTTCATATGGATGACTCTGCCCGAGAAGATACGCATGGAGGACTTCGTAAAGCGTGCCATTGAACAGAAAGTCGCGGTCGTGCCGGGCAGCACGTTCTTGTGCGACACCGAGGCGCGGATAAACGCCGTACGTCTCAACTACTCAACGCCGTCGGACGACGACATTGTAAAGGGCTGCCGCATACTGGGCAAGGTAGCGGGCGAAATGCTCGGCGAATGATCATCCCGCTTTAAGTATAAATACCGTATAGGATAAGGAGGGCTTTATGAACATCTGGCACGACATGCCCGCGGCGCGCATAACTCCGGAGCGATTCTCCGCCGTTATCGAAATATCCAAGGGCAGCAAAAACAAGTATGAGCTTGACAAGGAAACGGGAATGATCCGTCTCGACCGCATACTGTACACATCGACCCACTACCCCGCGAACTACGGTTTTATCCCCCGCACATATGCGGACGATCTGGACCCTTTGGACGTGCTTGTCCTTTGCTCTGAGGCAATTCTCCCCATGACTGTCGTGGATGCATATCCCATCGGCGTTATCAGAATGATAGACCAGGGAAAGCTTGACGAAAAGATCATCGCCATTCCCTTCACCGACCCGAACTACAACATATACAGTTCCATATATGAGCTGCCGAAGCATATATTCAACGAAATGTGCCACTTTTTCACAGTTTACAAGCAGCTTGAGGAAAAGTCGACCGCAGTCGACGATCTGGACGGTCCCGAGGCGGCAAAAGAGATCATTGCGGACGCAATAGAAAACTACAAACGTCTTTACGGCGGCAAGGCAGAAGAATAAAACTCAGCCGATACGAAAAGGCACCAAGGAGACATAATGTTTATAGATAAAATAGAAATACACGTCAAAGCCGGCAGCGGCGGAAACGGCAGCGTTTCCTTCCGCCGTGAGAAATATGTCGCCAAGGGCGGTCCCGACGGCGGCGACGGCGGGCGCGGCGGCAATGTCGTTCTTCGCATCGACGAGGGTGCAAACACCCTTCTGTATTTCCGCTACAAAAGAAAGTTCGCAGCCCAGCCGGGCGGCGACGGCATGGGCGGAAAAATGCACGGCAAAAACGGCGCGGATATTATAATTCCCGTTCCCCGCGGAACTATAGTTCGAAACGCGGAAAACGGAAAGATAATAAAAGACATGTCGGACGGAGAAGATTTCATCGTCTGCCGCGGCGGCCGCGGCGGCTGGGGAAACAAGCATTTCGCGACCCCTACGAGACAGATCCCCCGCTTTGCGAAAAACGGTATACCCGGTGAGGAAAAAGACGTTCTGCTTGAGCTGAAAATGATAGCCGACGTAGGTCTTGTGGGACTTCCCTCCGCGGGCAAAAGCTCGCTTCTCGCCTGCGTTTCCGCGGCGCGTCCCAAGATCGCCGACTATCATTTCACCACTCTTGAGCCAAGTCTCGGCGTTGTCAACACAGCGGCTGACCGCGGATTTGTAATGGCTGACATCCCCGGACTTATAGAGGGCGCAAGCGAGGGCGCGGGCCTGGGACACGATTTTCTGCGTCACATAGAGCGCTGCCGTCTGCTTGTGCAGGTAGTAGACGCCTCCGGCATTGAGGGCCGCGACCCCTGTGACGATCTTAATACCATATCCGCAGAGCTTGAAAGCTTTTCTCCCGAGCTTGCCGCTCGCCCGAGAATAGTCGCGGCAAACAAGTGCGACATGCTTGAGGGCGGAGACAGCGAGGCTGTTGAGCGCCTTGAGAAGCTGGCAGCGGCTGCGGGATACCCCACGGTGCGCATTTCCACCGCCACCCGCATGGGTATAGACACGCTTCTCGGTATGATAGAGGGCGAGCTTGCGAAGCTGCCTCCCGTGACCGTATATGAATCGGAGATAACCCCCGAGGACGAGGAGCGCGAGCGCTTTGAAAACGCCGTGCCCGAGGACACCGTTATAAAACGCGCGGACGACGGCGCGTTTGAGTGCTGCGGCAAGTGGCTCGAAAAGCTGTGCGGCCGCATATATTTTGACGACCGCGAGTCGCTTATGTACTTCCAGAAGTCGCTGAACGACGCGGGCATAATCGAAAAGCTGCGCGAGGCAGGCTGCACCGAGGGCTGCACCGTGAGAATGTTCGATATTGAATTTGATTTCGTAGACTGATGGCGGATATAAACAACCATACTCCTCTGCCCGAGGAATTCAAAAAGCGCTCCCGGGCGCTTTTTGACAATGAAGAGGAATTCGGGCGTTTTCTGTCCTCTCTCGAAGAGGGCGACGCCGTCCGTGCGCTGAGAATAAACACGCTCAAGGTGTCGGACGCAGCCGCAAAGCGCCTTATATCCTCAATGGGGCTTGTGCCCCTCGGATACGGCAGCGGATACATTTTTGAGAGTGCCGCGCCCGGGTCAATGCCCATGCACCACGCGGGCGCGTTTTACGTACAGGACCCGGGAGCGATGAGCACCGTTGCGGCGGCGGAGAGCGTCATATCGCCCGATCTCAGAATACTTGATATGTGCGCCTCCCCCGGCGGAAAAAGCACGCAGCTTGCCGCGCTTCTGACAAACGGCGGCAGCGGATATCTTGTTTCAAACGAGATCGACCGCGCCCGCGCAAAGATACTTCGCGGAAATACGGAGCGCATGGGTCACCGAAGGACCGTTGTGACCTCCGCCGCGCCGGACAGAATAGCCGAGGATTTTGAATCGGTTTTTGATTATGTTCTGGTGGACGCTCCCTGCTCCGGCGAGGGCATGATGCGCAAATACGCCGAAGCATCCGCGCAGTGGAGCGAGGAAAACGTGCTTATGTGCGCCGAGCGGCAGCGTGGCATACTTGAGGCGGCGCAGCGCTGCGTTTGCGGCGGCGGATATCTTATGTACTCTACCTGCACATTCTCGCTCGAGGAAAACGAAATGCAGGTGGACGATTTTCTCACACGCCATCCCGATTTTGAGCTTATAGCTGCCGATGAAAAGATCCGAAAAATAACCTCAGGCGGCATAAACTTTGAAGGATGCAAACACGACATGAGCGCCTGCCGCAGGTTTTACCCTCACGTCTCCCCCGGGGAGGGACAGTTTTTCGCGCTTATGAAAAAAAGCGGCGATACAGCCGAGCGCTCGCAGCGTCTGCCAAAAAGTGCGGCAGTTCCGCTTACAAAGGACGAAGCCGCCGCGCTCGACGCTTTTCTCTCTCCGCTTCTTGACGAATATCCGAAGGCAGTAAAGCTCGGCGGCAGCATTATGCTCTCAGGCGATCTGCCATGCCCCGCCTACACACTTTGCTGCGGCGTCTGCGCGGGAGAAGTTTCAAAATCGCGGCTCGTACCTGCGCATCACCTTTTTTCCGCCATGGGCGCACTTATGAAAAACACTGTTGATTTTGAACCCGACAGTCCGCAGGCGGAAAAATACCTGCGCGGCGAAACCGTTGAAACGGAAAATACCGTCGGCGGCTGGTGCGCCGTCACCGTAGACGGATGTGCCGCGGGCGGCGGAAAGCTTGTGGAAAAAACTCTTAAAAATCACTATCCGAAAGGACTGAGAAACAAATGAGAGAGATTTTCGGCTATACTTTTGCGGGCATATTTGCCGCCGCAGCAGTGCTGCATATAATCTGCTGCTTTGCAGGAGTGCGCAAAATACGCATGGTCACAAAGCCCATGCTGCTCATACTGCTTTGCGTTGTGTACATACTGCTCGCAAAAGAAGTCCGCGTGCCGGTCATCTGCGCTATGCTGCTGGGCTGCGCGGGAGATACGCTGCTGCTTTTCGGCGACAACAAAAAGCTGTTTGCCGCGGGCGCCGCGGCTTTCGGCCTCGGTCACGCCGCATATTTCGCGGCGCTTTTGCCAATGGTGCATATTTCAGAGTCCCCGTGGATCTTTGTCCTGTGCGCCGCGGTATGCCTTATCGAGCCCGTTATCCTGTTTATATATCTACGCCGATACATACCGGCTCCCCTTGCGCCCCTTGCGGGGGCATACTGCCTGTTTATCGGCATCATGACGGCGCTTGCCGCCGCGCTTTTCGTAAGATCTCCGTCGGCTGAGAGCCTCGCGGCGCTCGGAGGCATGGCGTTTTTCGTTGCGAGCGACAGTGTTCTTGCCGTCAATGTTTTCAAATACGAAAGCGAGCCGCCCGTGCAGAGCGGCATTATCATGACAACATACATTGCGGCGCAGTCGCTTCTGTGCGCGGCGTTCGTGCTTATGTAACAAAAGCGGCTCGGCGCGATATATCATTTGCGCCGAGCCCCGCTTTTGCCCGGATCCGTTCCCCATCTGATCCCCATCGCCTGCCGATATTGAAAATCAAGCCATTTGCACTGAAACATACCGAAATATTTGTCAATATTTTTACATATTGGTCATTGAATTCCTACCAAACAGGTAGTATAATAAAATTGCGGAGGATGGGGATAAAATAATATCAAAGCGTTGACAGTATATAATATAAATGGTATACTGTAATGCCGGAATGTAACTTCCGCAGAAAGGCAGGATATATATGAAAGTATATGCAGACAATGCCGCAACAACTCACATTTCCGATCATGCACTGGCGGAAATGATCAAATATTACGGCCCCGAATACGAAAATGCCTCAAGCCTGCACGAATACGGTCAGGCCGCCGCAGACGCTCTCGCGGACGCACGCCGCCGCATTGCAGCGTGTCTGGGCTGTGACGCAAACGGCATTATATTCACATCCGGAGGCAGCGAAGCCGATAACCAGGCGCTTATCTCCGCTGCGCATCTGGGCGCGAAAAAGGGCAAAAAGCATCTTATCTCAACCGCGGTCGAGCACCACGCTATCCTTCACACGCTGGACAAGCTGAAAAAAGAGGGCTTTGAAGTTACCATACTGCCCGTTGACTCAAAGGGCAGAGTTACCGCCGCTCAGGTAGCCGACGCCATCAGAGACGACACGGCGCTTGTAAGCGTTATGTTCGCGAACAACGAAATAGGTACAATAGAGCCTATTGCCGAGATCGGCGCGGTCTGCCGCGAGAAAAAGGTTCTGTTCCACACGGACGCGGTCCAGGCGGCAGGTCATCTTCACATAAACATCGACGAAATGAATATAGACATGCTGTCCCTTTCGGCGCACAAGTTCCACGGTCCCAAGGGCACGGGTCTTCTGTACGCAAAGCGCGGGATCGCTCTCGAGAGCCTTATCTGCGGCGGCGCGCAGGAGAAAGGCAAACGTGCCGGCACGGAAAACCTGCCCGCTATCATGGGTATGGCTGCCGCTCTTGAGGACGCATGCAAAAATCTTGACGAATATTCAAAGCGCGTCAGCGCATACCGCGATAAGGTCATAAACGAGCTTTCAAAAATACCCTACAGCATCGTGAACGGTGACAGAGTGAACCGCCTGCCCAATAACGTGAACATGTGCTTTGAGGGCATTGAGGGCGAGAGTCTTCTGCTCATGCTCGATATGTACGGCATCGCCGCTTCCTCCGGTTCGGCTTGCACCTCCGGCAGTCTCGATCCCAGCCACGTGCTGCTCGCTATCGGACTTCCCCACGAGGTCGCCCACGGCAGCCTGCGTCTCACCTTCTCCGAGTACACCACCGAAGAAGAGATCGACTACATCATCGAAAAGGTTCCCGGCATTGTTGAAAAGCTGCGCGATATGTCCCCCGTATGGGAGCGCATGATGAAAGAAAGAGCAAACTGACATATAATTATCGAGAAAGGCAAGGTAATATATTATGGCTATGAATTACAGCGAAAAGGTCATGGATCATTTCCAGAATCCCCGCAATGTAGGTAAAATAGAAAACGCCGACGGCGTCGGCGAGGTCGGCAACGCAAAGTGCGGAGATATCATGAAGATATATCTCAAGATAGACGACGGCATTATTACAGATGTCAAGTTCAACACCTTCGGCTGCGCTTCCGCGATAGCGACCAGCTCCATGGCGACCGAGCTTATCAAGGGCAAGCCCGTAAAAGACGCTCTCACCCTTACGAACAAGGCAGTCGTTGAGGCTCTGGACGGACTTCCGCCGGTAAAGATCCATTGCTCCGTGCTTGCGGAGGAGGCTGTCAAAGCGGCTGTCAAGGACTACTACGACAAAAACGGTATCGAATACGACCCCAAAGAGTTTGACGAGAGCGGCTGCGATCATTGCTGCCGCTGCGACTGAACCGACCCGGACAAAACGCGAATACGGCGGGGGCACAAAAGCGCCCGCCGCAAAATCCACCTTTTTACAGAGGTAATATATGCTAAGAGATATACAGGATGAAATAATCCGCCTGAAAAAAGAAAAAGATATTTATATACTGGCACACAGCTATCAGTCTGAAGCCGTTACGGAAGTTGCGGATTTCTGCGGCGATTCCTATGCGCTTGCAAAGCAGGCGGCTAAAACGGAAAGCTCCGCCGTGCTTATGTGCGGCGTGCGCTTTATGGCAGAGGGCGTCAAACTGCTCTGCCCCGACAAAAAGGTCATTCTGTCGCATCCCGAGGCGTGCTGCCCCATGGCAGAGCAGTTCTGCGCGGACGAAGTCAGGGCTTTCAGGGCCGCAAACCCCGATTATGCCGTTGTGGCATACATAAACACCACGGCGGAGCTTAAAACCGTCTGCGATGTTTGCGTGACCTCATCATCGGCTGTCAAGATCGTGTCGAAAATGCCCGAGAAGAACATTCTCTTTATCCCGGACTGCAACCTCGGCGCATATGTTGCCGAAAGATGCCCCGACAAGAACATAAAGCTCTGGCGCGGCGGATGTCCCATACACGCTGCAGTTGACGACTGGGAAGCAAAAGCCGCAAAAGAGGCGCACCCCGGCGCGCTCATGCTCGTTCATCCCGAGTGTATGCCCGAGGTCGTAAAGCTTGCCGATTTCGTCGGCTCCACCGCCGAGATCATGAAGTTTGCCAAAGAAAGCGACGCGCGCGATTTTATCATCGGCACAGAGCTTTCCATCCTGGAGCACCTGCAATTTGCCTGTCCCGAGAAGAGGTTTTATCCCATGTCGAAAAACCTCGTTTGCCGCAACATGAAGCTCACCACCCTTTGCGATGTGCTTGAATGCGTGCGCGGCGAGGGCGGAGAGGTTATTGAGATCGACGACGAAACGGCAAATGCCGCCCGCCGCTGCCTTGATAAAATGATAGAGCTCGGCTGAGCCGAACAAAAAAAATAAAAGCTACCGAAGGCAGCTTTTATTTTTTATCATACTATCACGTCGGAGAGTGCTTTAAGCATTTCCGCGCCCGTAAGTCCGGCGCAGCGGGCATACTCGGCGCATATCACCGCTCTTACGGCATTTCTTCCGTTCTCGTCCAGCTTTTCGAGCATTTTTTCAAGCTCGGGCGCGGCGGAGCAAAGCTTCAGGTTATGCCCCTCCTCCGCCCCCTGATTGAACTTGCAGATAAGGTCGTTGGGATATATGCCCATGCTGTGTATAAGATCGTGTGTCTGCGCGTTGCAGTCGAAGAACATGAGCAGCGAAAGGTATGTTCCCCATGACAGGGTGCGCGCGCCCGTCTCCGTCAGGCAGTAGGTCTGGCGCGATATACCCACAAGGCTTGCGAGCTCGCCCTGAGACAGTCCCGATTTTGCACGAAGCACAGACAGGTGCGGCAAAAGCCTTGATATGTACTCTTCTTTCTTATCGCCGGTGATCACCCAGCGTGTTCCGTATTTCATAAAAGCATCCTTCCGAAGAAAAGTTTGTTCGCACTATTCGTAAAAAGCAATCACTTTATGAAATAATTGTATCACATTTTTGACGGTTTTCAACAACAATATCAAGAAACTATTGAACAAAGTGTAAATAAATTTTCACGTTTTGTAAACAAAAGCGCAGCGGTCGCGCTGCGCTTCAAAATTCGACATTTCCCCGTTTTTCGCACGGAAATCTGCCGCACGTATTTGTTTTCAGCAGTATTCCTCCCGGCATTATTCGTGCTTATTATACAGCCTGCCCTCATAGGTATCGTTTTCATACAGCATACGGTCAATAAGATTTGAGACCACTGTTTTTCTGCGGCACCAGTCGGGAGCAAGCAGCACATCGTTCGGCGCGTCGCCGCCGACCCTTGCTATGACCGTATCTCCCCGCAGCACCTCAAGCTGTCTGACAACGGTTTTTGCGTACTCCTCCATATCCATGGGCACATATTCTCCGCGCCGCCACATTTCCTCAAGCCGTGTGCCGCGCAGCACGTGCAGAAGATGTATCTTCACCATATCCGCCCCGAGTGATGCCGTGCTTTTCATGTTCTCAAGCATCATGTCAAAGCTCTCACCGGGCAGCCCGTTTATAAGGTGAAAACATATCGTAATATCTCCGCCCGCCTCGCGCAGACGGTTATATCCTTCGACGAATTCGGAAAAGCCGTGTCCTCTGCCGATAAGTTCTGCCGTTTCATCATGCACCGTCTGCAGACCGAGCTCCACCAGAAGCGGGATCTTTTGCGATGTCTCTGCCAGGATTTCCACCGTCGCACTGTCAAGACAGTCAGCCCGCGTAGCGATCGCCAGCATTACGGCGCCGGGCAGAGCCGCCGCCTCGCCGTAGATCTTTCGAAGCCGTTCCGGGGCTGCGTACGTGTTTGTGTGCGCCTGAAGATACGGAATGAATTTTTCCGTCTGCCATTTGTGCCGCACTGCCGCCGTGCCTGCGGCATACTGCTCCTCAAGAGTCTTTCCCGCACAGGCGCCGGACGAGCCCCCGAGACAGTATATACAGCCGCCCGTGCCGCGCCTGCCGTCTATGTTCGGGCAGGAAAAGCCGGCGTCAAGCGAAATTCTCGCGCATTTTGAGCCGAAGCGTCGGCGCATGTAATAATCAAATGTCAGGTAGCGTTTGTTTGAGTCGCTGTACGGATACGGATTTGTATCGCGCTGTGTCGGTTTTTTCATAGCCGTTGCCGCATTCCGTCAAAGATGCTTTTCCATATACAGCCCCGTGCCCGCAAGGTCATACCAGTAAAAGCCGCCGTTCTCGTATATCATATAGCTGTGAGGCGAGCCCTCCTTCGGTATGGATACCGAACCGGGATTCATGTATATCGCTCCGCCCTCGCACTCATATATGCGCGGCACGTGGGTGTGTCCGCACAAAAGCACCGATCCGCGGGATGCGGGCAGCGGCTTATCGGCGTTCCATATATGACCGTGGGTCGCGTATATTCTGACATTTTCGTCCGAAATAAGAGCGTAGTCCGCCATTACGGGGAAATTCAGCACCATCTGATCGACCTCCGCCTCGCAGTTGCCTCTCACGCACAAAAGCTTTTCGGAGACGCCGCAAAGCATGGCTGTCACCTTTTTGGGCGCGTATCCCTCCGGCAGATCGTTGCGGGGACCGTGATACAGCAGATCGCCGAGAAGCAGCGCCGTGTCCGCGCCGCTTTCTTCAAAGGCTTTCAGCATTTTTTCGCACCAGTATGCCGAACCGTGTATGTCGGATGCTATAAACAGTTTCATTGCCGTCTCCTATTTTCTTATAAGCTCAAAACACTTTATGGGAACGCCCTTTGATGAAAAGTTGCGCTCGTACTCGGTTACTATATTGTCCGCGGCACGCTCGCTCGCGTGCAGATCGCGGCTGACGAAGCTCACATCGAATACCGTTTCTTTCTGCGCCGCCTCAAGGGAAAAGTCAAAAAGCTCGTCGTTGTCGGTCTTGAATGTAAAACTTCCTCCCTGCTTCAGAAGCCGCGCGTAACGGTGCAGAAAGTCGGGATGGGTGAGCCTGCGGGCGGTATATCCGTTTTTCGTCCACGGATCGCTGAAGTTCGCGTATATATCTGCAAAGCTCTCCGGCGCAAAAAGCTCGTCAAGCCTTGCGGCGTCGCAGGCAAGAAAACGAACGTTTCCGCGCTCCTCCATGGGGATCTCCCAGCGAACGCCGTCATATACGGTACCGTCGGGCGCGCGCCAGCCGCCGTGGTAGTCAAGGCAGCCGAGACCGCGGTCCTCCGCATACTTTTCAGCCGCGACGACGATAACGTCGCTCACGCGCTCAAGCGCCACATAGTTGTATCCGTCGTCACGCCGCGACAGTTTTCTTACAAATTCGCCCTTGCCGCAGCCTATCTCAAGGCGCAGAGGCAGGTCGGCGTAAAACGCCGTCTCGGGATTTTTACAGTCGTCTTCTGTCAGAAACAGAGCACTGAGAGCACGAAGTCTCTCTTCTCCTCTGCGTTTTTTTCTCATTCTCATATTGAAATATGTCCTGCTTTTTGTTAAAATATATATCGGTATAGAAAGTATAGCACATACGGCTTTGAAAATCTACATTTTTTTGCATTTCCGAAAAAGGAGGGTACCGATTTGACCGTCAGGGAATTTGCGCAGGCGCTCGCGAGAGAGCTTGCCGCGCGCGGCGTCAGCCGCGATGAAGCCATCAGACACAGCGCGGCACTGGTACGCACCTTTACAGACGAGGATATGGAAGAGATCGAGGGCTACTCAAGCCCCGAGGAATTCGACGAGCTTTCAAACAGTCTCGCCGCGCTCATACTTTCAAAACACACCCGCGGAGCGATAAAGGATGATAACGGCAACGGTGCCTCCGCCTCCCTCAGCGCTCAAAGACCCGATGGTAAAAGCCACGGCGCAAACGGCAATGCTTCGGAAAGCGGCACTGCCGCGGACGCGTCAAGCCGCGAAAGTGAAAGTGGCAACGCGGACACCGACGAAGCAAAAGGCAGCGCCGACGGAGATTTCACCACACCGTCCAAGGCGGATATACCCGCAGCGTCCCGCAGGATCGCCCCCGCAGCAGCAGCCGCATCCACCGGCGCCATGAAAACAAGAGCCGTAAACACAGGCGACACTGCCGTGTCAGCCGACAGCAGCGCCACGCGGGCTTTTTCGATCACCGGCAGTTTTCAGGGCGCGCAGCAGTCATCTGCCGCACCCGCGACCGACGCGACTGTAGTGCTGAAAGCGCCTGCCGCGGCGCCGTGCGCGGATACGACCGTAGCAGAGCGCTCCGATATGGAAAAGACAATAGTCGGCGTCTCTCCCGCCAAGGAGAGCGAAACGCAGGAAATATATCTTGAGGAAAGTTCCCCAATCATTAGAGAAAAAACCGTGCTCACCCCGCGCGGCAAGGGATTTTTCTGGACGATAACCGTTCTCACCTCCCCCTTGTGGATCTGCTTTGCAGCCGCAGTGCTGTGCGTTTTCGGCATTGCTGCAGCGGCGGTATGCGCGTTTATCGCCGCGTGCCTGTGCCTTGTATGCGCAGAGGCTGCCGGCGGCGGTATCGTTGCCCTTGTTGGCATAATCTACGGCATTACGCGTATCATTACGGGAAATCCCGCGGCGGGAATTTTTGAAATAGGCATAGGCATTGCCGCAGGCGGCATCTCTCTTGCCCTCGGCATACTCACATACAATTTTGCCGTGCTTGTTCTGCCGAAGCTTCTGAAGCAGCTCGTAAGCTTTGAGGGCTACTGCCTCAGGCGCGTACCCGTCATTATCGACAGGTTCAGAGAGGAGTGCAACAGGCTGTGAAAAGAAAATCAAAGCTTTTTCTCATCGTTGCGGGCATAATGACTGCCCTCGGCGTGCTTGTCTGCCTCGTGGGATACTTTGTAAGCCTGCGCAGCGGAGAGCGGATACTTGCGGGCAGCCTTGACAACGGCAAGGGCTATACAGAATTTTTCGGTGCCGCCGAGCTTGATAAAATAAAGCTCTCCGTAGACGATGCCGACATAAACATAATCGGCGGCTCTGACAGGCCCTACATGGAGATACTGAACTTCAACGAAAGTCTGTACTCATTTACGAGCAACAGCGCCATGATAACCTTTAACCAGTCGCCGGATTTCTCATCCGTTTCAGGCCTTTGGGAAAGCGGCTTCAGCTTCAAGGGGCTTAGGTATTTTCTCTTTCCCGGCACGGGCAAGGGCGATAAGGTCATAAACGTTTATCTCGACTCCGTTGAGAAGGTCAAAAGTTTCGATCTTTTCTCCGAATCCGGAAACATAACACTGAGCGGCGTTTCCGCCGATTCGGAATTCAATATAAGGATAGGCAGCGGCAGCGTCAGCATTTCGGAGCTTTCCGCAGACTGCACGCTGAATATCCAGTCCGAAACCACCGCATCACCCGTCAAAATAAACATGGACAATACGGAAGTAAGCGTACTGCGCATCTCCGCGCCGAAAGCCGAGATAAAAGCGTCTGCGCTTCGCGCGCGGTTCTGCGACATTGAAGTGACCGGCGGCAGCGCAAACATCGACTACACCCCTCTCGGCAACATCGGCTGCAGCGTTGAAATAGCAACATCTTCAAAGCTCACCGTAAACGGCGACTCATATGAGGTCTCCTCCCAAAATCCTTACAAGTACGGTGAGGAGACGCCAGACAAAGACAAGCACAGCGCCGGAGAGAGCAGCGCTGTCGGCGAAGGCGAAAACAGCGTAAAAAAATCGTATCTGAAAATAAAAGCCGACGACCTGGCGGTAGCCATCGAACTTCATCCCTCGGAGCCCGACCCGTTTGCAGGAGAGGACAACGCGGACAAAAAATCATAAAGGAAAGGTACGGCAAAATGAAATATACGTACAAAACAAGAGGAACCTGCGCTTCCGAGATCAACTTTGAGATCGAAGACGGCAAAATTCACAACGTCAGCTTCAAAAACGGCTGCAACGGCAATCTGAAAGCAATATCAAAGCTTGTGGAGGGCGAGGACGCGCGCCGCGTCGCCGATATTCTGCGCGGAAACACCTGCGGCATGAAAAACACCTCCTGCGCGGATCAGTTTTCGCGGGCGATCGAACAGGCGCTTGGTGACGGCAAAGCAAGCGGGCAATAAGCCCGTGATAATTTCGCCCTGCGCGAGCGGGCGCACAACACGAAAGATATTTTTTAAGGAGCAGGGCACAAGCCCCATATAACCCTATGTACACAGTTAAAACCAATGGCGCCGAAGTTGAGCTTCGCGCCGTAGAAAAAGGCATTTTCCGCGTCAGAGTCAGCCACAACGGAGAATTTGAGGAAAGTCTTCTCTCCCGCTACAACATACTGAGAGAAAGCGGAGAAGCTGCCGATGCCGCTTTTGACGGCGAGAGCCTTGCCCTCGGTGCGGCAAAGCTTTCTCCCGCAGACGGCGGACTTGACGTTTCCGGCACGAGGGCGCCCGTACACATCTCTTTTGACGGCTATGAGGGCAAGCCCTACAAAAGCCGCGGCTTTACGCTAAAGGTCTCCCTCGCAAAGGACGAGCGCCTTTTCGGTCTCGGTGACGAATCCAGAAAAAGCATTGCCCGCCGCGGTTCCGTTGCGCGCCTTGATATAAGAAACATTGCGTCGTACGGTCCCATGCCCTTTATCATGTCCTCCAACGGCTGGGGACTTCTGCTGAACTGCACCTACGCCTCTACATTTGACTGCGGCGCCGCGGATGCCAACAATCTTGTAATAGCCTCTCACAAGGGTCAGATAGACTTTTATCTGTTCATCCCCGAAAGCGGAAAGCTCACCGATATACTTATGCTTCAGGGCAAGATCGCGGGCAACCCCATACTGATGCCTAAATTCGCATACGGCTACACCTTTGTTCTCAACGAGCAGACCAACGCAAGAGAAATGCTGTATGACTGTCTCAACTTCCGCCGCGAGGACATATCCTGCGACATGGTGGGACTTGAGCCTCAGTGGATGACAAATCACTACGACCGCTCCATTTACAAGACATGGAGCCGCGACCGCTTCTTCTTCCCCGACTGGATGCCCGAGAATTACAGCGGATATGACACATTCTTCTACAATCTGCGCGAGATGGGCTTCAAGTTCAGCCTGTGGCTCTGCCAGGACTACGACCTTCTGTTTGAAGAAGAGCGTCAGTGCGGCGAAAGAGCAAAGGAGTTCGGCAAGGAGTACACTTTTGAGGGCGCTTCAATTCTCGACCCCCACCTTGCGTGCCCCGAATACATGGACGGCATCACCGTGCGCGATGTACCGTGGTTCGACCATCTGAAAAAATTCTGCGACAACGGCGCTTCCGCCTTCAAGCTTGACGGCGCTTTCCAAACAAACGATCATCCCGACAGGCTCTGGGGCGGCAAGTATTTCGATGACGAAGTACACAATGTTTATCCCGTCATCTACGTAAAGCAGATGCAGGAGGGCTTCAACAACCATACCGGCCGCCGCGCCGTTATCTACACTCCCTGCGTATACTCCGGTACACAGCGTTACGCAGCATCCTGGGCGGGCGACACCGGCGGCGGATTTGACACCGTTATCGCAATGCTGAACTTCGGTCTCTCCGGTCACTCCAACGTGACCTGCGACATGGAAGTCGTTACAAAAGAGGGTATCCACTACGGATTTCTCTCTCCCTGGACCCAGCAGCTCGGCTGGCGCAACTGGCAGCAGCCCTGGTTCCTCAGAGACGAGCTTTGCGAGTGCATCCGCTACTATTCGCACCTGAGAAACAGCCTGTTCCCCTACATATACTCAATGGCGCACAAAGCTTCCGAGTGTGCTCTGCCCATGGCGCGCGCGCTTTCGCTTATGTACCCCGATCATCCCGAATACGACGATGTCGCAAACGCGTACATGTTCGGCGACAGCTTCCTTGTTTCCGTGTTTGATACAAAGCTGACCCTGCCCGCGGGAGACACTTGGGTAGACTTCTTTACGGGCGACGTTTACGAGGGCGGCAAGGTCATAGACTACAAGGTGCCCGAGGGACGCGGCGGCGCGCTTATGGTAAAGGCGGGCAGCGTTTTCTGCACAATGGACTATCAGAAGTACATTGAAAAAGAGATCCCCGAAAAGTATCACATAAACGTTTATCCCGGTGCCGACGGTGAGTTTACTCTTTATGAGGACGACGGCTACACCTACGACTACCGCGACGGTAAAATGGCGACTACCCGCATGAGAATTTCCGGCGACGGAAAGTCCTCCTGCACACTCACTGTCTGCCGCAGAGAAGGCAGCTTTGACGGACGCGAAAAGACTGAGGCTTCTCTTATGTCAGATCCCGACATTCCGGCAATGGGCGAAGTTACCGACTTTGACGTAAAGGTATTCGGCGAGGCTGTAAGCGTAAAGCTCGGCGATGCCGACGTTGCATTCACCGTTTCCGACGGATATACGTACTTTGACGTTGACAGGTCCGCGCACGAAAACGGCGACGTAAGCTACGAAATTCGGTTCTGAATACATGGGGCTCCGCCCCATACCCCACTTAGGGCACTTTTCCCCCAAAAAAGTGCCCTAAGAACCCGAAAAAACCAAACTGCATAGGTTTCAGACTATCAAGCATAGATAGTAAGAAAGGCTGCCGACGGCAGCCTTGTTTTATGTTTTTGGTGAAAACTGTTCTTGCAATCTTTCCTCCGAAATTTTGAAACTATAAGCCAAGAGTTCAAAATATATACCGCGAAACGAATCGAAGCAAGCTCGTCTCTTCGAGCTTGCTTTTGCTGTCTATGGGGGCGGCATTTTCCATTTCCGCAAGAAAAACTATAATTGTGTCTATAAACTGCGCTAAAGTCAATTCGTCGAATCTCTCGGGCTTGGAGCACTTGCTTTGCCTTTCAGCTCACGAACACAATCAAGATAAGGTGAGAGATTCTCAAGAGAGAGGAAAAGAGTCCGTCTTTTCCTTTCTCTTGAGCCGGTCGGGGGAGTGTGAGGGCGGCTACTGCCGGGACAGTAGCCCCCTCACATCTTTTACTCAAGTTCGGTAAGCTGACGACAAAGTTTGAAATGCTTTGTCAATATCAAAAAGGCGAAATTCAACCGTCTGCCGCTTACGGAAAAGCAGTCCCTTCACGTCCTTCTCACTACCGTTCGGCAAGCTGACCGCAAAGTTTGAAATGCTTTTCCGATTTCGAAAAGCCGAAATCCGGCGCGGGCGGCGGCGCGGCAAATGACCCGTCAGCTATCCGACTATCCGAAGCTTCGAAAAAAGCGCGGAGCATCTGCTCCGCGCTTATCACTATATCTGCATGTGCAAATTATTTTTTGTACATGGGTCCGTATGCCGCGCATGCGCGGAAATCCTGACCCTCTTTATCCATACCGAATGCGTTGAAGCTTGCGGGACGGAATATATCCTCTTCGGGAACGTTATGCATTGCTACGGGAATGCGCAGCATGGAGCACATCGTAATAAGATCCGCGCCTATATGACCGTAGCTTATTGCACCGTGGTTTGCGCCCCAGTTGTTCATAACGTCATACGCGCTCTTGAATGCGCCCTTGCCGGTAATGCGGGGAGCGAACCATGTGCTGGGCCATGTGTAGTCAGTGCGCTTCCAGAGGATCTCGTTGACCTCCTCGGGCAGGCGTACAGTCCAGCCCTCCGCTATCTGAAGCATCGGTCCGAGACCCTTTACAAGGTTGAGTCTTATCATGGTAACGGGCATTTCCGCGTCGGTGCAGAAACGGCTGGAGAATCCGCCGCCTCTGAAATATCCCAGATCGGCATAGTTCCAGGTAACGTTCTTCATGATTTCGTCACAGTCCGCGTCGGTCATATCGTACCAGGGCTTCATGACAGCGTTGCCGTTTTCGTCCTTGACCGCGCCGCAGGCGTCAAGGCAAGCCGCGCCGGAGTTGATAAGGTGGATAAATCCGCCCGCCTCGCGAGCCTTGCCCTCAATGTCGTAGCCGGATGCGGCCTTTACCGCGTCGGCGCTCCAGTATGTACGAACGTCCGCGAATATCTGCGCACGGTTTGTGAGCAGCTTCATGAACATCATTCCGAGGCCGTTGAGAACGTCGTTCTCCGTTGCGAGAACGTAGGGCTCTCTTGCGCCGTTCCAGTCAAAAGACGTATTGAGCAGCGCCTCGGGGAAGTCGCAGTTGGGATAGAAGTCTGTCCACTGGCGCTGACCCTGGAAGCCCGCAGCCAGCGCGTTGTGGCCTACCATTTCTTCTTCCGCGCCTGCGGGAAGATTCTTGTTTCCGCACATAAGGTCCTTGATGATGACCATCATCTTGACGACAAATTCCCAGTCGCTGTCCTTATGAGCGCGGTCACGCTGAAGCTCTGCGGGGTTTTTATCAAAGCCCTCTTTGCACTTTTCGCGCGTCCATTTGAGAGCCTTTTCGTACTCGTCGTGATCGTAGATGCCCTCGGTCATGCGGCGGATGATCTCCACCTCGTCAACGGATTCAACTCTCATGCCCAGGTATTCCTCGATAAATGCGGAATCTATGATAGAGCCGCCGATACCCATGCAGATAGAGCCTATCTGCAGATAGGATTTGCCGCGCATGGTTGCGCAGGCTACTGCCGCGCGGCCGAAACGCAGAAGCTTTACCTTAACGTCCTCGGGGATCTCGGTAGCGTCGGCGCTCTGAACATCGTGGCCGTAGATGCCGAAAGCGGGCAGGCCCTTCTGCGCGTGGGTCGCCAGAACGGATGCAAGATAAACCGCGCCGGGGCGCTCAGTGCCGTTAAAGCCCCATACGGCTTTAATGGTGTTGCGGTCCATGTCCATCGTCTCCGCGCCGTAGCACCAGCAGGGAGTAACGGTCAGCGTGATGTCAACGCCCTCGCGCTTGAATTTCTCGGCGCATGCCGCAGCCTCGCCCACTCTGCCGATAGTAGTGTCGGCAATAACAACCTTTACGGGCTCGCCGTTTGAATAGCGAAGATTTTCGGTGAAAAGCTTTGCGGCGCTTTTCGCCATGTTCATGGTCTGATCCTCAAGGGATTCGCGAACCTTCAGCGCTCCGCGGCGGCCGTCAATGGTCGGGCGTATGCCTATAACGGGATATTCGCCCACAAGTCTGTTTTTAGCCATAATATGAATATTCCTTTCACAGAAGTAATTTTTCACATATATATTACCACAAATTGCACACAAGTTCAACAATATGAAGGGTAAATTTGTTGTTATGGTAAAAAATTTTTATTTACACTTTCCGGCTTGAAAAAATCGGGCAATAATTATAAAATTAAATCAATGTAATTAACGGAGATACGGATATGAAATGGACTGAAAGCTATACTGTAAATGCTCACGACACCGATATCAACGATATCGTCAGTCTTACGGGCATACTGCGCTATATACAGGACTGCGCCCACTGTCAGATGGCAGGTGAGGGACCATCTTACGACAAGCTGCACTCCCAGGGCAAGGCTTTTGTGATCTCGCGCCTTGCCGTGAGCATATACGGCAAGCTGTACGCGCACGACAAAATCAAAGCATCCACATGGGCATGCGACTCAACCGGAGTTTCGTTCAACAGATGCTACAGCGTTGAGCGAGACGGCAAGAAGATCGCCGAGGCGTCCTCCATATGGGCGCTTCTGGATACCGCAAGCGGCAGACTTATCCGCGTTTCCGATTTTCCCAACAACTATTGTGTTGACGAGCCGCTCGAGCTTGATATGCCATCTCATTTCCGCCTGCCCGCCGACGTGCCTCTCGCACTTGTAGGTGAGCGCACGGTTGAATATCAGGACGTTGATATAAACGGTCACATGAACAACACGCGCTACGGCGATATTCTGTGCGGATACCTCCCCGACATGCGCGGCCTGCGGGTCATAAAGTTCAGCATAAACTACTGCGGAGAAGCCCGCCTCGGCGAAAGCCTGAAGGTCTATATGGGACGCACCGGCGACGGCGCATACGTTTTCCGCACCGTCCGCGAAGGCGGAAAGACGAACGTCGAAGCCGAGATTCTGACGGAAAAGCTGTAAAAATCCCCGTAAAGCAAAAGCGGCTGCCGATTCCTTCTTTATAAGGTGTCGGCAGCCGTTTTGTTACATTTTTTTGCCGAAGCGCTCCGTGCAGTAATCCCTGTCAACGGTTATGACCGCATTGTAAGCGGGGTCAAGCTTCTTCACCTCTGCATTCAGAACCTCGCAAAGCTTTTCGTCGCTCAGAGGGAACTCATCTGTCACGGCAACGTCAAATATGAGATTTGAGTGCGTGACGCCGAACACAACGCGGAAATCGTGCATTGAAGCGGGGCTTGAATATTCCGCAGAGACCTGCGAAAGAATATCCGCCGTCTGTGCCTTTACGGCGCTAACCCGCGGGTCCGAGCACTGCACGGGATCCATATGTATTACAAGCTGTATGCCGCGCTCACGGCGAAAATCATCCTCAATATTGTCCACAAGATCGTGGGACTGCATAATGTCGCGCGCGGCGTCAACCTCAACATGCGCTGAAACAAAGCAGCGGCCCGCGCCGTAGCTGTGCACCACAAGATCGTGTATGCCGATAACACCGTCGTACGAGCGTATTTTTTCGGCAATGCCTGCCACGAAATCCGCATCCGGCGCTTTGCCGATAAGAGTATCCGACGCCTCATAAACAAGCTTTATGCCCATGACTATAATATAGACCGCGATCGCGCAGCCCAGGACCGCATCGGTAAGCGGACCGGTGTATTTGCTGAGCAGCATGCCCGCCATGACCGCCATTGAAGCGGCAGCGTCGCCCATGCTGTCAACCGATGAGGCACGCAGTGCCTGAGAGTCTATCTTTTTGGCGGACAAACGGTAAAACAGCGCCATGATAAGCTTTACAGCGACTGCAACGCCCATAACGATAAACGTAAGTTTGCCGAACTGCGCACCGCCCGTGCCGGAAAACAGCTGCTGCACTCCGGAGCGGAGCAGCTCTATGCCGAGCACGGTGATGATCACCGATATAAACAGCCCGCAGAGATACTCTATACGCGCGTGCCCGTACGGATGCTTTTTATCCGCGGGCTTGCCGGACATGGCATATCCGACCAGCACAAACACGGATGAGCCCGCGTCCGACAGATTGTTTACGGCATCGGCAACAATGGCAACGCTTGACGTGAGCAACCCCACCGAAAGCTTGAAAGCGAAAAGCAGCACATTTGCGCAAATGCCGACAATACCCGCGCGGCGCCCGACGGCGAGCCGCGCATTATTTTCATTTGTTTGAGTCATTATCCTCATTCCTTATAAGAATAAGCTCCTTTGCATAAGGCAGACCCTCTATCCAGCGGCACACCTCATGCCATTCGGGAAGCTTGTGGTTTCTTCTTGCATAGTATATGTTGATAAGGTTCTCGTAGTTAAGAGTGCAGGTGCGTTTCTGGTTATACGACGAAGGAAGAAGCTGTATCATATCGTCCCAGGGGGCGCGCGCCTTTGTTTCGACATACTCAAGACGAAAGCCCTCAAGACAGCTTATCACACCGTCAAGGCACGCAAGAGCCGCGTCGCTCATTCTGTCGCAGCTGAAATCCTCGCGGGAGAAAGGCTTTGAATGAATTTTATGCATGGTGGAGCAGGAGTTTGCCACCGTGCCCACCTTGTAGGTGTCGTACTCTTTCCACCAATACAGAGGCGCTGTTATGTCAACGGAGACGAAGATCATTCTCAGATATTTTCTGTGGTCGCTGCCGGAAACGGAAAGCGCGTGCGCGCGCTTTATATCCGCCTCACCGAGGACGTATTCGCCGTTCTCGTTATAGTAGCTGTCGCTGTTTGCCCAGCTGTTCATGGGATTTCTCATGCCGCGGACGGCAGCCTCAAGGTTCATGACCTTCGTTTTCTCTATCGTTATCATTGTGTGCCTCCGTAGGGTGGGATTTTTTATTTAATATTATCACATTATTCCCTCGGAGTCAATGAGAAAAACCAACCCGAAGCCAAATATCGCCCCTCGGCGCGCCCTTATTTATCGCCCCAAACCTTGACACGGACGCGTGCGGAATATATAATATTATTGAATATTATGGAGTATTATTTCCTTTGACAGGATGTTGAAACGGAAGATACGGAAAGGACCTTAAAAATGAGAAAAATCATGCTCGGCAACGAAGCCGTCGCCCGCGGACTTTATGAGGCAGGCGTTCGCTTTGTCTCCAGCTATCCGGGCACACCCAGCACGGAGATAACGGAGTTTGCCGCAAAATACGATGAAATATATGCGGAATGGGCGCCGAACGAAAAGGTTGCCCTTGAAGCAGCTCTCGGTGCGTCGGTAGGCGGCGCGCGCTCCTTCTGCGCTATGAAGCACGTCGGTCTTAACGTTGCGGCAGACCCGCTGTTTATCGGCGCATATGTCGGCGTCGGCGGCGGATTCGTCATCGGTGTTGCAGACGACCCGGGAATGCACTCCTCTCAGAACGAGCAGGACAGCCGTCATTACGCAGAGGCCGCGAAGCTGCCTATGGTAGAGCCTGCAGACTCTGTTGAATGCAAAGAATTCGTGCGCCTGGCATATGAGTATTCCGAAAAATTCGACACTCCCTTTATACTGAGACTTACCACGAGAGTTTCCCACTCGTCCGCCCCCGTTGAGCTTGAGGGCAGATGCGAGAAGGAGCTCGCGGCATACGAAAAAGATCCCGCAAAGCACGTTATGATGCCCGGCAACGCAAAGCGCCGCCACGTCGTTGTCGAAAAGCGGCTCGAAGATCTGGAGGACTTTGCCTGCAGCTGTCCCTTCAACAAGATCGAAAAAGGCGGCAGTCTCGGCATTATCACGGCGGGCAACTGCTACAACTATGCAAAAGAGGTATTCGGCAGCAGTGCCTCCTACCTTAAGCTCGGCATGGTATACCCTCTCTCGAAAAAGCTTATTTCCGAGTTTGCGCAGAGCGTTGACAGGATCATCGTTATAGAAGAGCTTGACGGCTTTATCGAGACGTTCTGCCGCAGCATCGGACTTGACGTCACCGGCAAGGACGTGCTTCCCCTTTGCGGAGAATACTCTCAGGCGCTTCTGCGCGAAAAGCTTACGGGCGAGGAGATGCCCTCCGTATCCCTCGGCGACGATATACCCGCGCGTCCCCCCGTGCTCTGCCCCGGATGTCCCCACCGCGGCGTGTTCTATACGCTCAGAAAAATGGGGCTCACCGTTTCCGGCGATATAGGCTGCTACACGCTGGGCGCGGTGCCTCCGCTTGCGGCAATGGACTCTACATACTGCATGGGCGCTTCCATATCAGCCCTGCACGGATTTAACAAGGTCCGCGGCGACGAGGACCGTTCCGTAGCTGTCATCGGCGACTCTACATTCATGCATTCCGGCATGACGGGCCTTGTGAATATCGTATACAACGGCGGCCGTTCCACCGTTATCATCCTTGACAACAGGATCACCGGCATGACGGGTCATCAGCAGAATCCCCTTACGGGTCTGACGCTGAAAAACACACCCGCGCCTTACATATGCCTTGAGGACATATGCGCGGGTCTGGGTGTTGCGAGAGAGCATATAAGAGTGACCGACCCCGCAGATCTTAAGGATCTTGAAAAGGTCATAAAGGAAGAGCTCGGAGCGGACTGCCCCTCCGTTATCATATGCCGCCGTCCCTGCGCGCTGCTCAAAGGCGTTGAGAGAAAGCCCGCGCTGCACGTGAATAACGAAAAGTGCCGCGGCTGCACCTCCTGCATGAAGATAGGCTGCCCGTGCATTTCCGTCGTTACGGATGAAAACGGCAAGAAGAAAGCCGCCGTTGACCCCCATATGTGCGTCGGCTGCGGACTTTGCAAGCAGCTTTGCGCCTTCGGTGCGTTTGAAGACTGACATACAGAGATAAGCTGAGAAAGGCATAGATATTATGGAAACGAAAAATATAATGATAGTCGGCGTCGGCGGTCAGGGCTCTCTGCTCGCCAGCCGCATTCTCGGTGCTGCCGCAATGGCAAGCGGATATGACGTAAAAGTCTCCGAGGTCCACGGCATGAGTCAGCGCGGCGGCAGCGTTGTTACATACGTCCGCTACGGCGAGGGCGTTGCCTCCCCCGTTATATGCGAGGGCGAAGCGGATGTTATCCTCTCATTTGAAATGCTTGAGGCTGCCCGCTGGCTTCCCTATCTGCGCACGGGCGGAACCATCGTTACCGGCACGCAGAAGATAAATCCCATGCCCGTCATCACGGGCGCGGCAAAGTATCCCGAAGAAATTGACGAAAAAATAAGAGCGCTGGGCGTAAAGCTCGTCGCGGAGGACGCCGCCGTTATCTCCGCCGAGGCAGGCAGTGAAAAAGCTGCGAACGTTGCGCTTATCGGTCTTGCCGCCCATGTGCTCGGCTTTGACGCTGACGTTCTGAGAAAAGCGGTCGAGGACTGCGTGCCCGCAAAAGCAAGAGAGATAAACCTGCGCGCGTTTGACGCCGCAACCGCAAAAATAGGCTGAAGCAATGGTAGACCTTTTATCACTGCAGAAGTATTTTATACTTTCCCATCTGCACGAGGGCGACACGGCGTGCGATTTTACCATGGGCAACGGTCACGACACAGCATTTCTCTCGCAGACCGTGGGACCGCTCGGCAGCGTTACTGCCTTTGACATTCAGCCGAAGGCGCTCGAATCCACCGCGCGCAATCTGCGCCAGTGGAACTGCCCCGAAAACTGGCGGCTCGTGTGCGCCTCGCACCACCTTGCAAAGGAGTATGTAAAAACTCCCATAAAGGCGGGTATGTTCAATCTGGGATATATGCCCGGCAGCGGCAACAAGGCTCTCACCACAATGAGAAGCACTACTCTGCCCGCCGTTGAGTCCGCCCTTTCCATGCTGGACCGCGACAGCATACTTATGGTAGCTGTATACCCCGGTCATCCCGAGGGAGAGGCGGAAGGAGAGGAGCTGCAGAAATATTTCTCGCAGCTTTCACGCTATAAGCTGTGCATTGCTAAATTTCAGATGTGCAACTCTCCCCAGTCACCCTATTTTATGATAGCCGAAACGAAATAATCGCGAAAATACCGAAAATCCACCAACCGGAGAAAGGCGGTGCATATACGTGAGACAAGACAGCGAACGTCCGTTTGTAAACGAAGACGGAACTTTGTCAAGGCCGCGTCATGTGCAGCCGCAGCCCGAGCCGCAGCGCTCGTCAAGAATGCGAAGCGTGCTCGGCGCAGAGCCGCAGAGCGGATACACGTACACGCCGCCCCGACAGGCAGCGCCCGCGGGGAGAGCTCCGCGACCCGTACCCGTCCGCCCCGCTCCGGATACAACAAGACAGCAGATCCCGCAGCCCCGCGTCGGTGCCCGGCGACAGCCGTATGCAGAGAACCGTCCCTACGGCGGCAATTTGCAAAACACACCAAGCAGAGCAAACCGCGTCCCCGGACAGGCAGGCGCGGCACACGGAGCTTTTCAGGCGGCGAACCGCTCAGGCGCCGCATACGGCGCTGTGCAGGCGGCAAACAGGACCGGCGGCGCAACGCGCCCGCAGGGTGCGGGTAACTTCTACGCGGCGCAGGGCGCAAGTATGCGCTCGGATGCCCGCAGCGTTCCGGGATCTGACGGCAGAGCGTTAAGAGGACAGCAGGCAAATGCCCACGCGCATGCTGCGCCCCGCGCGAATTCGCCAGCCGCACGTCAAATATCAGGACAGCCGCAGCCCGGTATGCAGCCGCGGCAAAGCACTGCTCCGCATCATAACGGCGCGCACGGGCGCGGGCAGATCGGCAATATGCGCCCGGCGGCAAGCAATGCGCAGGCAAGAAATGCCCGCGCAACCGAAGCAGGCACACGCAGAATCCAAAACACAGCTCCATCTCCAAAGCATCACCGCGCCGATCAGAGCGGCAGGCGCACCGACGGCAGTACGCGCTCGCAATGGATAATGCCCGAAGGTTCGGCACAGTACGGCATCGGCGGCGATCCGCGCATAGGCGGCACACGCCCCGATACGGCGCGCCCGGGCGCGGCAGGGCGCCGTGCTCCCATTCGCCCGAACGCGTACCCGGGCAATACCGCGCCGCACCGCAGCGGTGCAGGCACCGCTGCGGGCGCAGTCCCTCAGGACAGAAACCGCACCCCGCAGGGGCGCGGCACAGACCCGTACGGTGCACGGAGAAAGGCGGACGGCGGCAGGAAAGACAGAAGTGTCGGCGCCGCTATCCTCTACGGCATTAAAATATTCTCCCGCCGACTTCTTATCATGCTCATAATCTGCTCCCTCTGCACATTCTGGTGGTACAGAGCGAACTTCTACTCCAAAAACGGCGGCAGAGGCGACAATATCGAATACTCGATGGTCTCCGGCAAGGAAACGCTGCACAGCTTTACGGCGGGCGCAGCCTCGGCATATTACCACGGCATATGCTACACGGATTTTTCAACCGTTTCCGCCTGGCTGGGGCTTGCCGAGGTCGGCAGCATTGACGCTATGCGATATGTGGCGGCAGATGCCGCGGATCACACTGCGGCGGGCAGCGGGCGCGAGGAGTACGTTATATTCCGAAACGGCTCGGAGACCGCTGTTGTAAACGGCACGTCGGTCATAATGGCGGGCGCGTGCCGGGTCGTCGGCTCGCATATATGGATACCTCTCTCATTTATTGAGAATTATATATACGGTGTCAGTGTTGAAAAGCCCTCCGCCAAATCGGTAAAATTCTCGAAAACGGTCGAGGACGGCTCAAAAGACGCGGAGGCAGAAGTTTCCTTCAAGCTGAAGCGTGCCAACACGCTCACACCCGACAGAAGTGCCGACACCTGACAAAACCGAGAAAGGATGTGCACATATGGCAGACGAAAGAGACAATAATTTCAGTCTTTCGGATACGGAAAACAGCCGGTCACATGAGCCCCTGCCCGTCACTGCGGCGGACGATACGCAAAGCGACAGCTTTTTCATGACGGATATTCCCGTTGAAAAGGCGGAAGGCGATCCCGCCGACGGGCAGCATCACAGCGGCGAAGAGCACCGACATCACCATACGGACCATGACGGGCACTCTCACGAAAGCTCCTCGCGCAGCCGCTCATCGCGAAGCCGCCGCGAGTCCGACTCTCACCGTTCATCGCGCGGCGAGAGCCGCCGCAAAGAAAGCGGCGACGGCAAGCGTAAAGACTCCCGCAGGCATCACGAAAGCGGCAGCCGCAGGCATTCGGACGCTCCCCGCACCGAGGGCGTTTGCGACACAAGCGACATTTCAGCCGCAAAGCACGGCGACCTTACCCACGAGAACGCTCACAGCGACGATAAAAAGAAAAAGCGCAGGCTGCCCGTACTTGCAAGAGTTATTATTATCATACTCGCGGCAGTGCTTCTCTGCGCGGGCGGCGCGTTTGTGTTTTTGCAGGCAAAGCTTTCTCTCATATCGAGATATGATCCCGATTCCGTCGAAAAAACAGATCCCGACGACGAGGATTTCGAGACCGACGCCAACGCCGGCGGATACGACGTTGTGACCCCCGGCGATATCGACTGGGATAAGGACACGAACGTTATGTCCAAAAGCGGCATTACGAATATTCTGCTCATCGGGCAGGATACGCGTGTGCCCGGTCAGCGCGGCCGCTCGGACACAATGATCATTCTGACCATAAACTCCAACGACAAAAAGCTCAAGATAACCTCTCTCATGAGAGATATGTACGTGCAGATCCCCGGATATTCCGACAACAGGATAAACGCCGCGTATGCTTTCGGCGGCTACGATCTTCTCAAGGAGACCATCGAAAAAAATTTCGGCGTTGCCATCGACCACTTTGCGGAGGTCGATTTCACGGGATTCGATGCGGCGGTGGATATCGTGGGCGGCGTTGACATATATCTTAACGCCGAGGAAGCAAGCCAGCTGAAAAACTGGGGGCACCGCACCGTGGAGGGTATGAATCACCTTGACGGCGCGGCGACCGCGGCATACTGCCGCATCCGCTATATCGGCAACGCGGACTACGAGCGCACACAGCGCCAGCGCACGGTGCTTTCGGCAATATACTCAAAACTTCGCCGCGAGGTTTCCGTGCCCATGATCATGGAGCTATGCAACAGCATTTTCCCGCTTGTGACCACCGACATGACAAACAGTGAGATCATCAACACCGCCATGTCGCTGTATTCCATGAACATCGAATCGCTGGAGCAACACAGACTGCCCAAGGACGGCACGTATACCCCCGCTTATATAAACGGAATGGCGGTGCTCGTGCCGGATCTTGACAAAAGCAGAGCAATACTCAGAGAAATTATATTCGGAGAGAACACAGAGGACACGGCAAACTGAAATGATGACGGCAAATTACCATACCCACACGGCGCGCTGCCGACATGCCGTCGGCAGCGATGAAGAATACGTTCTCTACGCAATAGACGCGGGCATTAAGACCCTCGGCTTTGCGGATCACTGCCCTTACCCCGGCTTTGACGGCGACTACTATTCGGGCTACCGTATGTACTGCGAGGATCTCGGCGACTACTGCGAAAGCGTGCGCTCGCTTCGCGAAAAGTACAAAGGGCAGATAAAAATACTGCTGGGGCTCGAGACGGAATACTATCCGCGGCTTTTCAAAGGCCTTCTCGATTTTATCCGTCCCTACGGCATTGAGTACCTCATACTTGGTCAGCACTATCTGGACGACGACCAGTACGGCGTCTGGACTCGCGAGGCAAAAAGCGAGGACGAGCTTATAAAGTACGTGGATCAGTGCTGCGAGGCGCTGAGCACCGGGCTGTTTTCGTATATAGCCCATCCCGACATAGTCGGCTTTGACCGCAGCCTGCCCGAGTTTGAGCGGGAAATGCGCCGACTGGCGCGCTTTGCGAAAAAGCTTTCCATCCCCGTTGAAATAAACCTTCTCGGCATATCCTCGGGCCGCGACTACCCGTGCGAAGAGTTTTTCCGCATCGCGGGCGAGGAGGGCTGCACCGCCATACTGGGGCGTGACGCGCACATCCCGAAGGAGTTCTATAACACAGAGGCATATGAAAAAGCCCTCTCTCTTGCCGAAAAATGCGGACTTGAAATTACAGAAGAAGCGGATTTCAGCCGACTGGAGCGATATTTTAAAACTCACTGAAATGAAAAAAGCTGCCGACACCAAAGGGTGTCGGCAGCTTTTTCTATGCTTCTTTCGGGATACGGATAACTATTTCCGTTGTGCCGAGACATTCTCTGCGCACGGTCTCAACGTTTACACCGGAAAGTCTGACGGTCTCCACCGCCCTGTCTATGGTATTGTACAAAAGGCGCACATCTTTTATGATAAGCTTTGCGGCTCTGCCCGCGCTCTCCTCACGCTGCCTGTTTTTGTCCGCCTCCACAAGACGGTCTATGTACTCCTCCGTGGCGGCAACATTCATGTGCCGTCTTATAACGGTGTGCATGGCGCTTCTGCGCTGCTGCTCGTCGCGCAGTCTCAGAAGCGCGCGCACGTGGCGTTCCGTCAGCGACGACTCAAGAATATCCTCCCTGTCCTGCGCGGGGATGCGCAAAAGCCGCAGCTTGTTTGCTACGTACGACTGCGAGCAGGAAAGCCTTGCGGCTATTTTTTCCTGGGTCAGGCAGTGCAGCTTCATAAGCCCCGCAATTGCCTGCGCCTGCTCGAACATATTCAGGTTTTCTCTCTGGATGTTCTCGATTATGGCAAGGTGCGCCGACTCCTCACTGTCCGCATCCACCGTAAAGCAGGGAACCTTTTCAAGGCCCAGATATTTTGCCGCTCTCAGCCGCCGCTCACCCGCCACAAGCTCGTACTTCCCTCCGCTTGTCACCCTGCGCACCGCCAGCGGCTGGATCATTCCGTGCATTCTGATAGAATCCGCAAGGCGCAGGATGGCTTCTTCCGTAAACATTTTTCTCGGCTGCGCGGGGTTCGGAAGTATGTCGTCCGGACGCAGCATGAATATGGCGGACGCAGGCAGGCTGCAGCCTGTATTCGTCTTCGGCGTGACCTCCGATGCCGCAGTGCCGTCAGCTGTCCGTGCCCCGCCGCAGCATTGTTCACTGCCTTCCGCCGCGCCGGGTGCCGACGGCATTTCCGTATACATCCGCGTACCGCCTGTATCCCTCACACCGTCATGCATGGGGCCGCCGCCATATTGCCGCGCGCCGCTGCGCCGCGCGCTGTCCGTCTGTCTCATATCGTCACGTGCCGCGCTGTCCGTCTCTCCGGTCGCGCCGCTCTTTTCTATTGCGCCGTCCGTCTCCCATATTGCGCCGCTGTGCTGCCTGCCGTCTGTCCGCTGCGCGCCGCACGCCGTCTCCGCGCGGCGTTCCGCCCCACGCTTGTCCTCTTCTTTTACCTCGTTTGCTCCGCTTTTCTGAAAAAACAGTATTCCCGCCATTTTTAATCTCCCCCTTTTGTAAGTGATAAAAGGATAACACGGGGAAAGTAAAATATAGCGGGAATAAAGCCTTGTTATTATATATGTTTTTGCCGTTTTAAGCGGCGCAGCATTATTTTGCGCCGTTCAGAGCGGTTTTTTCGTTATCTGTGAAAAATTACGGGGATACAGCTGTTTTGCGGGAGAAATCTTTTGGTAAATAAGGAGAAATCTTTTATCCGAAAGATTGGGCACACTGTATTCGGCAATGTCCGAAAGCTCGCATCCCAAAAGCTTTGCCGCCGATTTTGCCTCACGTGCCTCTTCTTTCGCGGATTCGCCTTTCATTGCGACAAATACCCCGCCGCGTCTTACAAACGGCGTGCAAAGCTCCAAAAGAACTCTGAGGTTTGCCACCGCCCGTGCCCCCGCTGCGCCGAAAGTCTCACGCATTGCGCCCGTATGCCCCGCCTCCTCGGCGCGGGCAGCGACAGAGCGAAAGTTCGAAATGCCCGCCCCGATCGCCGTTTCTTTCATATACACAGTCTTTTTTGCCGTGCTGTCAAGCGCGCAGACGTCGACCGACGGCAGCACAGCCGCCGTGGGAAGTGACGGAAATCCCGCTCCGCTGCCGATATCAATAAGGCTGTCCGCACCCGATTTTTCGATCGCCGCGGCAAAAAACAGACTGTCGGTTATGTGCTTGCGCAGAATCTCCTCGGGGTCGTGTATGGCTGTCAGATTAAAACGCCTTGAGCACTCGCAAAGCCTTGTACATACCGTGTACAGCTTTCTTGCCGCCGCATCTTCCTGCTCTTTGAGCCCCGCTCTTCTGCAAAGCGATGAAAGTTTTTCGCAAAACACATCATAAGTAAAAAACGTTGTTTCTTCTGTCATGGCTGCCCTCTCAGAAATCATGTTTGCCGGTAAGCTCAATAATGAGCCGCATATCGTCCTCCTGCACGCCGCGTCTGCCCGAGCACGCCGCCTTATTTCGACGAACGGCGCCGCAGACCGTGCAGCGGTGGCTGATTATATAGCCTTTTTTCGCGTCGGGAAGCGCGCCGACCGGCTCCATCATTCCCATACAGCTGCTTGCGCGGTCCCCCGGGTTTTCGTCCAGATGACGGCTCCAAAGGCAGTACGGGCAATGGTTTCTCGATGTGTAGCCCAGCGGTTCAACGGTTTTGCCGCAGTGTCCGCAGACAAATCCGCTGTCGTTTTTCGTAAAGCGTTTCTGTTCCATTATTCCTCACAAAAAGTATAACTTTGCGCCGCCGCGTATAAGCGCCCAAAGTATGGTAATAATATCATCAGCACAAAACTGCATTTTCAAATCAAAGGAGACATAATATGAAATTAAGAATTTTCAAATGCATATCCTGTATCTGCGCCGCCGTACTGTTTTGCGTGCTCTGCGCTTTCCCCGCTTTTGCGGCGAATTCCGACGGCGAAGCGGTAAAGTTCATTCCCCTTGCCGAAACATCAGGCACGGCTGACAGCACCGCAGGCGGCAAAAACGATATGAACGGCACGGACAAAGCGAATGACGACAATACGAACGCCGTCCCCGACGGAGACGTATCCGGCAACGCACCCGACGGAGTTGTGGGCGGCAGCGAAAGCGGCACCGACAGAAAAGATACCGACAAAGACAAGGACACCGACAAAATGACCGACGAAAGCGGGCGCGGCGACGTGACCGGGGATTCCGACAGCGTGACCTCAACCGTCTCACCGGACAGCACGGAAAAAAGCAGCGGCATGGGCATATGGGCAATAATCATTGCCATAATTATCGTTGTCGCAATTATAGTTCTTATACTGGTGCTTATTCCGAAAAAGAAAAACTGACTTTTTTGGTTTTTCCAAAGGAAATACTTTTTCCGGCACGGGTCTCCGTGCCGGATCTTTTTGCTTTTCTGCGGCACGGTCTGTGCGCCCGCACGCATATAAGGCAGCAGTTTTGCCGCCTCACGGAGCGTCGCGGAAGAACATCACCGTAAATTTATTTTGCCGTCGTCCGTGCGGCGGCACGGTCTGTTCCTTTCGGCGCCGCTTGTCATATACTATCCGAGCGCAGTGCGCCCGATGATATTCATTTGCCCACGCAGAAATGAGAGAATATCTCCGCAACAATCTCCTCGCTGACGCCTCTGCCGTCCAGCATGGAAAGCTCGGCAAGAGCGCTCTCCGCAAGAGTGCAGACCGCGTCCGCGGGGTCTCCCGCCGAAAGAGCGCGCCGCGACTCTTCTATAAGCTCAAGCGCTTTTTCCACCGCGGCGCGGTGGCGTGCGTCCCACAGAACGGCATCAGAATCAAGGGACAGCCCGTCGCTGTTGTAGATCCCGTTGATCGCGTCGTGCAATCTGTCAAGTCCGTCACCCGTAAGTGCGGACATAACGACCGTTTTGTCGGCGCAGCCCTCAAATTCCGATGTGTCCGCGGCGCCCCCAAGATCGCTTTTGTTTATAACGCATATAACGGCAGCGCCGCAGCCGCGAAGCCGCTCCGTAAGCTCTCTGTCCTCGGGCTTCAGAGCCTCGGAGCCGTCAAACACGGCTATGACAAGCTCGGCGCTTTCCATAACGCCGATGGCGCGGTCAATGCCCGCCGCCTCAACGATGTCGTCCGTTTTTCGGATGCCCGCCGTGTCCGCGATGCGCAGCGTTATGCCGCCGGCGTCGACGGTCTCCCAAAGGGTGTCTCTGGTAGTTCCCGCAACGTCGGTCACAATGGCGCGGTCGCTTCTGCACAGCAGATTGTAAAGCGAGCTTTTGCCGCTGTTGGGAGAGCCGACTATGGCGCATACCACTCCGTCGCTGACGGCGCATCCTGTTTTGTATGTTGCGAGCAGCCTTCTGAGCTCGGCGGCGGAAGCTTCGAGAACGCCTTCTATCTCCCTTTCTCCCTCGTCGCCAATATCCTCATCGGGATAGTCTATAACGGCATACAGTGCCGCGAGCACACGGCGCAGCCTTGAGCACACACCGCCTGCCGCGTCTTTCAGTCTGCCCGCTGCCGCGCCGTACGCAAGACGGCGTCTTGAATCCGTATCGGCGTCGATAAGCTTTCCGACAGCCTCTGCCTCGGTGAGAGAAAGCTTTCCGTTTATAAACGCGCGCTGAGTAAACTCTCCGGCAGCCGCGGGAGCGGCACCGGCGGCAAACACCGCGCGCAGCACAGCCGCTGTCACGGCAACGCCGCCGTGACAGCTTATCTCCGCGCTGTCCTCGCCGGTATACGAATGCGGAGCGCGAAAAAACACCGCAAGACCTGTGTCGATCTCATCTTTTCCGTCGACGATCTTGCCGAAGCACGACTTTCTGACATTGTCCCACGGGGCACTGCCCGCAGGGACAAAGCAGCGCCGCAGCACGTCCCGCGTGCCGTCGCCGCTTATTCTTATTACCGCAATGCCGCCTCTGCCGCGAGGTGTAGAGACAGCCGCAACCGTATCACCGAGCATTTTGCATCTCCCGAATATATCTCGTTTTTTTGCTGCCGCATTTGGACTTTCAAAAACGGGCTGCCGCGTCTGCGGCAGCCCGTTTTTACGGGGAAAGCTCCGCCGTAATTCTTTTTTTGTTTTCCGCAAAGAAGCTTTTCGCTTATTCTTCGCTTTCCGCTGCGGCCTCACCCGCGGCTTCCGCTTCGGCGGGAGCCTCGTAGGTCTCTGCTGCCTCGGACATATCCGCGGTCTCATCCTCGGGCTTTGCGCCGCGGCGACCGTAACCGTTACCTCTGCGGCGACGCTCGACCTTGTCCGCGCCCTCGTAGCATACAACGATCTTACGGTTATCGTCGCTGCCGACGGAGTGGGTAGACACGTTTTCGATGCCCTGTATCTCAGAGTGGATTATACGTCTTTCAAAGGGATTCATGGGCTCGAGAACGATATTTCTTCTGTACTTGAGCGCCTTTGCCGCGGTGCGTCTTGCGAGCGCGCGAAGTGTCTCTTCTCTCTTGCGGCGATAGTCCTCAATATCAACGATGATCTTCACAAACTCCTTGGAAGAGCCGCCGCCCTTACGGTGAGCGCAAAGGTTTACAAGGTACTGTATAGCGTCAAGGGTCTCGCCGTGGTGTCCTATAAGGATGCCTGCGCCCTCGCCCGCGATCTCCATATGGGGATATGTGTTGCCGCCGATGCCGGAAGGCTCGCTGCCGGTAAATCTTGCCTCAGCCTCAACGCCCATATCCTGCAGGAGGGTGTTTGCGAACTTCAGCGCGCACTCTTTTTCAGCGTCGGTGACCTCGATAACTCTGGGCTCCTTTGCTACGTGCTCGCGCTTCTGCGTCTGCTTCTGCTCGGTTTTTACCGCTGCAGCATCTTCACTGCTTTCGCTTGCGGCGGGAGCTTTTGCCTCGGCACGCTTTTCCGCGCGCTCCTCGCGGGGACGCTTGTTTTCGCGTCTGTCATCGCGTTTGTTCTCGCGTCTGTCCTCACGCTTGTCCTTTGCGGGCTGCTCGGAGCGGCTCTTTTCCTCTCCGCCGCCGCGGTTTGTGGTAACGCCGAGTCCCTTTATGGAGGCTACGATGCCGGAAAGATCAGTATCCTCATCGTCGGCGTCGTCGTTTATGATAACTTTAATTCTTGCGGGAGTCGCGCCTATTCCGAATATACCTCTCTTGGGCATCTCCAGTATTTCGTACTGAACGTTTTCACCGTTGTACTTGGTCTGCGCCTCCGCCATGGCAGCCTCAAAGGTCTTGCCCTCTATGATGATTTCTTCAGCCATATTACTTTTCCTCAAAATTATTTCTTTTCGTACTTTGTCTTGCCCTTATCGTCCTTCATAACGGGCGCTTCTCCGTCCGTAACGGGGGCAGCGGCGTCGGACTTTTTGTCCTCTTTTTCCGCCGCGTCCGTCTCGGACTCCGCTTTGTCGTCGGACTTTTCGGACTTCTCGGCAACCGCTGCGGGAATATCGTCGTCATCGTCGTCGATATGATGCAGCGAGCGCTTCTTTTCTCCGCCGGAGGATGACGATGCGTCGCCGTCCTGGGCGTTCTTTTTCTTTTTCTTACTTGACGAGCCGTTTACTTCTTTTTCGGCAGCCTTATAGTCCTCCGCCGTGAATGTGGGCATAGGCATTATCTTGGACATTATAAACTGCTGAAGCGTTGCGGCGATGGATCTGTATATCCAGTACACGCCTACGGCTGCGGGCAGCGAGAAAGAGATCCATGCGGAAAGAAGCGGCATGGAATATGTCATAGCCTTCATGGAGCAGCTGTTCTGCTGTTCCTGAGTGGTGGGGTCCTGATAAGAGAACTTACGGGTGAGGATCTGGCTTATTATCATGGTGGCAACTATGAGAACGGGCACCATGAGCAGCGGCCAGAGCGTTTTGAAATCGGGATTGTTGGGGTATGGCGGCGCGATAGAGAAATCGAGCGGGCCTACCTGATAGTCGGGCAGCCATTTGCCCGCAAGCTCGGGAGCGTACTTCGCGACATCGGCGGTATTGCCTGTCGCGTTCCACTCGCTGACCTGCTTTATGATCTCCACCTGCGCAACTCTTGTGTTGGTAAGGGAGGAGCCCACGTCAAACTTATCGCCCAGCGCCTTTACCGCAGTCGCCGACAGAAGATCGGCGTCACGGAAGGCAACTATCATGTTGGAAATCACGTCCTTACCGAGAAGGCAGATATACTGCATGGGGTATACGACAACGTAGTACAGGGACATGACGATGGGAAGCTGGATAAGCATAGGCAGGCAGCCGCCCATGGGACTGTAGCCGTTTTCGCTGTAAAGCGCCATGATCTCCTGCTGCATTTTCTGCTTTGTAACGTTATCGTTGCGGCCCGCGTATTTTTTGCGTATAGCCGCGGCTTTGGGCGCGAGTCTTGCCTGCTTCTGCATATTTTTCTGCTGTTTTATGCCGAAAATGAGGCAAAGAAGCACCTGAATGATGATCGTAAAGAATATGAGCGCTACGATATAATTGTGCCCGGGGCTTATCCAGCAGCAGAACTTCATGAGATAGCCGAAGGGCAGCGCAATATAATGAAGAATGTTAGCCATGTGTTCTTCTTTCGTTCGTTATTTTCGTTTTTTCGGATTTTTCGGTACGGGATCATATCCTCCGCGGCTCCATGGATTGCAGCGCAGAACGCGCCACAGCGCAAGGGCAAGTCCGCGGATGACTCCCCACTCGTCCACGGCTTCTATGCAATACTGCGAGCAGGTGGGGGTAAATCGGCAGCACGGCGGCGACAGAGGGGATATGAACCTTCTGTAAAAGCGCACCGGCAAAAGTACGATCCTTTTGAAAATATTCATTTGTCTTCGGTGCAGCCGCTGCCGCACGAGGTTTCTTTTTCCGCCGAAAGCATGTCTATACGCGCAAGACAGTTATGCATTTCAAGCTGTATATCCTGCATTTTCAGAACCGTGGCGCTCTCTTTTGCCGCAATGACAATGAGATAGCCTTTTTTAATGCCTATGCCCGCTTCAATGGCGCGGTACGCTTCGCGTATCACGCGCTTTGCGCGGTTTCTTCCCACGGCGCCCCCGATCTTTTTTGAGGCTGATATTCCCACGCGGTTTATATACTGCTTCTGCGGATTTGATTTTTTAAGGCGTTCGCTGCGGCGGTCTTTCAGCGCGTACACCGCAAGGCTGCGCGACGAGGCACGTCTGCCCTTGGCATATGCTTTTCGGTAAAGATGATTTTCTTTTATAGCTATCAGCTTCACTCCGCTTGCCGCCTTTCTTTTTCTAAAAATAAAACCTCCGATGCGGTCCGCTGAGGATCTCTCGGAGGTTATCGGTCAGTTTTCGGACCGTGAGCCGAGCCGGACACACTCAGTGAGTAAGTCTTGCTCTGCCCTTAGCGCGGCGTCTCTTCAGCACTTTTCTGCCGTCGGCAGTCTTCATTCTCTTTCTGAAGCCGTGCTCCTTCTTTCTCTGGCGCTTTTTAGGCTGATATGTTCTAAGCATACTCGCACCTCCTTACAGTTTTATGGAAAAATAAATTATTATCGTTTTCACGCATAGGCAATATTTATTATACATATAAACACCCTGTTTTGTCAAGTGTTTTTTCAAAAAAGCCTGTCTGCCGCGGTAAAACCGCAGCGCCGCGCGTATATTGACAAAATTTTATTTGCCGAGTTCCTTTGTTCTTTCGAAAGCCGCCGTTACCGCGTCCATTGCCGCGGCGCGGAATGCCGCGCGCTCCAGCGCCTCAACACCCGCTATCGTGCTGCCTCCGGGACTGCATACTGCGTCCTTGAGCTGCGCCGTGTGGCATTCGGACTCCATTGCCGTTTTTGCCGAGCCGTACACGACCTGCGCCGCAAAGTCCGCCGCAAGGTCCCTGGGCAATCCGCATCTGACGCCGCCGTCGGCAAGCGCCTCTATGAACATATATACAAAGGCGGGACCGCAGCCCGTAAGTGCGCAGCCCGCGTCTATAAGTCCCTCGGACAGGGGGCAAAGGCTGCCCGCGGGCGCCATTGCCGCGGTGAAGGCAGCGACGTCGGCGTCCGTTGCCGCATCGTTTTTGCAGTAAAGCACGGTGCCCGCGCCCACTGCCGCGGGGGTGTTGGGCATTATGCGGATTATGGGTGTGTCCTCTCCCACATATGCTTCAATGCTTTTTATGGCAACGCCCGCCGCCATTGATACAAGCACGTGACGTCCGCCTGCCGTATGACGTGCCGCGTCCTCAAGCACTGAGGGGAGCACCTGGGGCTTTACGCCCAGAAATATCATTTTGCAGCGCGCGACTATTTCTTCGTTGGAGAGAACGTCCGCTCCGAGGCGCTTTGCGGCGCTCTCAGCCTTTTCGACGCTGTGATCCGCAATGGCAAGGCTGCCCGTGCCCGATGCGGCGACTGCCGCCGCAAGAGTGCCGCCCATGTTGCCGCAGCCTATAAATCCGAAGCTGTATTCTTTTTCTGCCATAATATTCACTGCCTTTCCGAAAGATCCTCAGCGGATCTGACCGTTTCCTTTTATTATATACTTGTATGATGTCATCTCTCGCAGCCCCATGGGGCCTCTCGCGTGGAGCTTCTGGGTGGAGATGCCTATCTCGCAGCCAAGTCCGAACTCGCCGCCGTCCGTAAATCTGGTGGAGGCGTTCACATATACCGCCGCGCTGTCGACGCAAGCCGTAAACAGTGCTGCCGCCGACTCGTTCTCCGTCACGATAGCGTCGCTGTGTCCCGTCGAATGACGTCTTATATGATCGATCGCGGCGTCGACGGAGTCAACGACTCCCACGGCGAGGATATAGTCGAGAAACTCTCTGTCAAAGTCCCCGTCCCCCGCAGGTGTGCCGTCGATAACAGCTGCCGCGGCGCTGTCGAGCCGCAGCTGAGCCGCGGGCTTTCCGGCAGCGATCCTGTCGTCGACAAGACGCTTTTTCAGCATGGGCAGAAATCTCTCCGCAACATCGCGGTGCACAAGCAAGACCTCTGCCGCGTTGCACACGGAGGGGCGGCTCATCTTTGCGTTTTCCGCAATATCAAGCGCTTTTTCGAGATCGGCGTCACGGTCAACGTATATGTGGCATATGCCCGTGCCCGTCTCAATGCAGGGCACTTTCGCGTTTTCAACGCACGCGCGTATGAGTCCCGCGCCGCCGCGGGGAATGAGCAGATCAACATAGCCCACTGCCTCCATAAGCTCTCTTGAGCTCTCCCGCGTTGTGTCCTCAACAAGGCAAAGCGCGTCCTCCGGAAGTCCGGCTTTCGCGATACCCTCTCTGAGGGCAGCAACTATTGCCGTATTTGAGCGTATAGCCTCCTTGCCGCCGCGAAGTATGCAGGCGTTTCCGCTTTTAAGGGCGAGGGCTGCCGCGTCCGACGTAACGTTAGGACGGCTCTCGTATATTATCGCGAGAAGTCCCAGCGGCACGGATACCTTTGTAATACGCAGTCCGTTGGGGCGTATAATTTCATCAAGTACCCTGCCCACAGGGTCTTCGAGAGACGCGGCGCTGCGCATGGACTGCGCCATGCCGTCGATGCGCTTTTCGTCAAGCGCAAGCCTGTCTATCATAACATCCGAAATGCTGCCGCGGGCAGCAGCCACATCCTCGCGGTTCGCGGCGATTATATCGCCCGTGTGCGCCGCAAGGCTGTCCGCCATATACATAAGCGCTTTGTTTTTCGTTTCGGTATCAGCCATTGCCACCGCGCTCTTGGTCGCGGCGGCACGCTTTATAAGCTCGGCAGTTGTCATATATAAGTCTCCTTATTTCCGATTTTTCCGCGGCAAAGCGCCGCGGCGCCTATTTTGCCCCGTCCTTTTTTCCGTAGAATTTTGTACCTACGGGCTTTGAGTCCGCTATATCGTACAAAAGCGTCGGGCGGGAGCCGTCGGCTATTATCATGTCTATCCCGTTTTCCATGCAGATGGAGGCGGCGTGCAGTTTTGTCTGCATACCTCCCGTGCCGCGCGCCGTTCCCGCGCCGCCCGCAGCGGATAGCAGCTCCTCGTCGATCTCGTACACCGCGGGCACAAGAGATGCGTCGCTGTTCACATGGGGGTCGGAGGTATAAAGACCTTCAATATCCGAAAGGAGTATGAGAAGATCGGCATTTGCCCCGACTGCGACTATTGCCCCGAGAGTATCGTTATCGCCGAGAGAAATTTCTTCCGTTGAAACGGTGTCGTTTTCGTTTATGATGGGCAGAACGCGCATTTCGATAAGCCTGTTCAGCGTGTTGCGGAAATTTTCGTATCTCGCGCCGTCGCCGAGATCGCTGCCCGTTACAAGCACCTGACCCACCGTGTGTCCGTACTCGGAAAACAGCTTATCGTATGTATACATAAGCTCGCACTGACCGACTGCGGCAGCTGCCTGCTTTGTGGGCATATCCTCAGGGTGCGACAGAAGCGACAGCTTGCCGACGCCCATGGCGATAGCGCCGGAGGACACAAGTATAACTTCGTTGCCCGCGCCCTTCAGATCGCTCATGACCTTGCAAAGCTCTTCTACATGGCGAATATTTAAGTTTCCCGTTTTATGAGTCAGCGTTGACGTGCCGACCTTTATTACTATCCGCATTTGTCGTGCTCCTTTTATGCACATAAACAGTATATCAGTGTATATTTTATCACATCAGCGTGTAAAAGTCTACTGATTTTTGCAAAAAACAGTGCCGCATCCTGCAAAAAAGCACCCCCTTTTGGAGAAAGGGGGCGCGAAAATTCAATTTTCGTCCGTTTTGAAGTCATCGGGATGCTTTGTAAGTCCGTCGTATTTCGAGAAGAGCTCGCTCATATAGTCGTTGTGATACATGTCTATCATTGCAAAATAGCGGTCATGCCCTCTCCAGCCCTGATCCACGGAGCCCTTGCCGTAGTACACAACGCGCGAGTCCGGATATGTGTCACAAAGCAGCTTGTAGTCTTCAAGAGAGACGTTGCAGTGCTCAAGCCACAGCCGCTCCAGCAGCGGAAGATCGAGAAGCGGAGTTATGTCCGAAAGCCCGTGGTTGTAGCTTATATTAAGATCCACAAGCTCGCGGCAGCTCGCAAGGGGCGACACATCGGTGACCCGGTTTACGAAAAACTCAAGATAGTGCAGATGCTTGAGCTTTGCAAGGGGAGTCAGATCGGATATGGAATTGTCCGCGAGTATCAGTATACGAAGCTCGGGCAGATAGTCTCCTATAACGCTGAGATCCGTCAGCGCCTGATGTCCCAGATCCAGCGCCTGAAGCTTTGTGCAGTATTTCAGCACTTCAATGTCCCGCGAGGTGAGCCTTTTATGCGAATAATCGTATATGAGAACGGAGAACGCGACGGCGTCCGTTTTAAGCGACCATTTGCCCATGTACAGCCGCCAGACTACCTCAAATTTATCGCTGTACTCCTCTCTCAGCGCCGCCATATCCTCGTTGGATATGCCGCAGCCGCTCATGTCAAGATAGCGAAGACGGGGGAAAAGCTCCAGCTGAGTTTTGAGAAGCTCCAGATCCCACAGCCATGTTCTGCTGATATCGACAGTCTCTGACATAGAGCTTAAAACGTGTCCCGCCAGAACAACGTTCCAGTCAAAGGCGATATTGGGAAAAGCGCGCACAAGCGCAAGCTGCGCGTCCTGTCCCAGATCGGAATTCTGCATATTGACATACGTAAGCGCGGGCAGCCACGAAAGCTTTTCGGATAAAGTACCGTCCACCGTCACGTCTGAAAGGTCAAGACTCTCGGCGTCTTCTCTGACGGTTTTTCCGTATATGTCTCTTGTAGCGATTATATCAAATTTTATGCGCGGAAAATCCCGCACAAGCTCGTCGCGAACGGCAGCCGGCATTGTGTTTTCTTTGCCGAGGGAGACCTCTTTTAGATTTTCAAAATCGCCCAGGCGCTCAAAAAGAACATCCGTATCGGAGGCGTCAACATCTGAAAGATCAAGGCGTGCGGCGTCGACATCGTACCGTTTGCCGTACATCTCTATATATGTGCCGAAGCGAAACTCCACATCTGGAAACGATGCTCTGAAGCCCTCGGAGTCGTCATACGCCAGCATATACGTGCCGAGATCGGCAAAGCGCAGATCCGGCAGCTTTGCAAGGTTTTCTTCAAGCTCCTCAAGATCGGAGACCTCGTCTCCGTCAAGATATATTTCTTCCGTATATATATCAAGGTCCTGCCCGTAAATATCCACATGCGCCGCAGAGGTTTTTATACATGCCGCTGCCGCGATCGCAAGCAGCGCGCACGCTGCCGACATCAGTATTTTTTTCGCCATTATTCAAGTACCCGTCATATTATTTCTATAAATATATTTAACCGTTATATAAAATTTACCACATATTATGTCGAAATCCAACACCTTTTGCAAATCTCGAAATTTTTATTTCCGAAAAAACAAAAACACGGCTGCCGCAGTCTGTACGGCTGCCGTGTTTTATCGCCCGCAAAGTACTCAGTCGCTGCAAAGCTCCTTTGCAAGCGCGGCAATTTCCTCTTTATTTGCACCGTTGACGGCGGAACGGATATGCACGCCCGCGGCGGTATATGTCAGGTCTTTGCAGCCCTCAAGCATTTTTGCCATGACTTTTGCGGCCATGGGCGCCCATGAGCCGTTTTCAACAAAGCCCACGGTCTTATTGCGAAATCCCCGCTCGCAAAGCTCTTCTATAAACTCGCGCATGAACGGGAAGACAGTACCGTTGTATGTGGTCGTCGCGAAAACTATCTTTCCGTATCGGAAAGCGTCCTCGACCGCCTCCGCCATGTCGCAGCGGGCAAGATCGCACACGGAGACTTTCCTGCAGCCGCACGCGCAAAGCTCTTTTTCCAGAAGCTCAACTGCCGTTTTTGTGTTGCCGTACACGGAGGTGTATGCTATCACAACGCCCTCGCTCTCGGTGCCGTAGGACGACCATGTGTTGTAAAGATCAAGATAGTATCCGAGGTTTTCCGTAAGCACAGGTCCGTGCAGAGGCAGTATCATCCGAATATCAAGCGCGGTTGCCTTTTTGAGAAGCGCCTGCACCTGCACGCCGTACTTGCCCACTATGCCGAAATAGTAGCGTCTTGCCTCGCACGCCCAGTCCTCGTCGACGTCAAGCGCGCCGAACTTGCCGAAGCCGTCTGCCGAGAACAGCGCTTTTGCCTTGTCGTCATATGTAACGATGACCTCGGGCCAGTGCACCATGGGCGCAGTTACAAATGTAAGAGTTCTGCCGCCCAGATCGAGAGTGTCGCCCTCGCCCGCAACTATGCGGCGGTCTTCAAAGTCGGTGCCGAAAAAGTTCTTCATCATAACAAACGCCTTTGCGCTTGCAACTATCTTTGCCTCGGGATACTTACTTGCAAAAGCCGCTATCATTGCGCTGTGGTCGGGCTCCATGTGCTGCACGACAAGATAGTCGGGGCACGCGCCCGACAGCGCATCTTCAAGATTTGCAAACCACTCGCCGCCGAAGTGCGCGTCCACCGTGTCCATAACGGCGATTTTTTCACCCTTGACTACGTATGAATTATACGCCATTCCGTTCTCCACAACGTACTGACCCTCAAAAAGATCTATATCGTGATCGTTTACGCCGATATAGTAAATTTCTTCTGCAATTTTTCTCATTTTGTATGTCCTTTCGCTTTTTATAATCTTTTATATGTACGCCGCGCTGCGCGCGGCATATACTTTTTCGCCGCACGGCGAAAAAGTCCGTATCAGAAGCACTTTGCAAGCCTGTGGTTTTTGCAGTCGTCCACCTTGCCGCAGTGATAGCAAAGCTCGTTTTCACACCTGCCGCTCTCAAAAAAGCCGCAGATATTCGAAACGGTCGTTTCGGCAATATTGGACAGCGCCTCGCCCGTCAGAAACGCCTGATGCGACGTTACTATGACGTTTGGCATTGATATAAGACGCGCAAGCGTGTCGTCGTCAATGATATGACCCGAGCGATCTTCAAAGAATATGTCGCTCTCCTCCTCGTAAACGTCCATGCAGGCAGCGCCCACGCGGCGCTCCTTTATGCCATCCAGAAGCGCCTGCGCGTCTATAAGCGCCCCGCGGGAGGTGTTGACTATCACAACGCCTTTTTTCATTTTTTCTATAGCCGCCGCATCTATCATGTGATAGGTATCGTCGGTCAGAGGGCAGTGCAGCGAAATTATATCGCTTCGGCTGAACAGCTCGTCAAGTGACACATAATCTATGCCTGCGTCCTCGGCGGGGTATTTGTCGTATGCGATCATATTCATGCCGAAGCCTCGGCAGATGTCGGCAAACACCCTGCCGATCTTGCCGGTGCCCACAATGCCGACGGTTCTTTGGTGCAGCTCAAACCCGGTCAGTCCCTGCAGACTGAAATTGTAATCCCGCGTTCTGTTGTACGCCTTGTGGATACGTCTCACGGACGTGAGCAGCATTGCCATGGCATGCTCCGCAACGGCGTATGGCGAATACGCAGGCACGCGCACAACGTGCAGCTTTCCGTATGCGCTCTGCACATCCACGTTGTTGTACCCCGCGCAGCGAAGCGCCACGAGACGCACTCCCGCTTTGTGCAGCGCGTCGATAACATCGGCGTCCACCTCATCGTTTACGAAAACGCACACCGCGTCGCACCCTGCGGCAAGGCTTACCGTGTCCGAGGAGAGCTTTGTTTCATAGTATTTTATTGAAATATCATTGCCCGCCGAGGCTTTTTCAAACGCCTCGCGGTCATATGTTTTAGCGTCAAAAAACGCAACCTTTACCATAATATAATGATCCTTTCCTGTTTTTCGGGCGTCCGTGCGGTGAGGGAACAGACCGCCGCCCATATACTAAAGTATTTCCGAAAAAACGTTTTTTAAAAGGTCATACACCTCAAGATGCAGTATATCATGACAAAAAGACCGTGTCAATAAAGGGAGAAAAAACTCGCCCGTTAACAAAAAGCGCACGCGGTATTCCGCCGCGTGCATAGCAGCCGCGCCGCCGGGACGGGACAGCCAACGCCCGCGCGCTCTGACGAAATTATTCTTCCCCGCCCTCTTTTTTCGCGGCTGAATTTTTCCGCTGCTCCTCGGCGGAAATATATGAAAACACGCAGCCGCAATACTGCTGCCTGTATATTCCGTATTCTTTCGACAGCACTATGGAGCGCTGATAGCCGCCGCGCTTTTTGAAATCGGACGGGAGATAGTTTACGCCGTATTTCTGTGCCGTCTCAAAGCCTATGGAATTTATAAGCTGCGCGTTTTTGTGCGGGCTTACGGTGAGAGTTGTGGCAAATAGTCCGTATCCGTTGCTTTTGGCATACTGTGCGCTTCTTTCAAGGCGCAGCCTGAAGCATTTTTCGCACCTCGAGCCGCCCTCCGGCTCGCCCCCCAGCCCGCGGACCGCCTCAAAAAACGCGTCCGCACCCGCGGGGTCGCGCACCACATCGACGCCGCTGCAAAACGGCGCCTCGGAACAGAGGCGGTACAGCTCGGCAAGGCGCTTCTCGTACTCTGCTTCGTCCGTGATATTGGGGTTTGAAAAATATACTGTGATATCGAAAAATCGGCACAGATATTCAAGCACATACGAAGAACAGGGCGCGCAGCAGGCGTGCAGCAAAAGCTTTTCCCTCTCGCCGCGGCTCTGCATTTCTTCTATATATTTGTCCGTTTCAAGCTGATAGTTTATTTTTTCCATATTGTCTCCGAAAGCCTGTAAGTCGGCAAGGCAGCCGTTTATACTTTGCGGCGGCGCAGTTTTCCGTTGTTGTACAAAAACATGAAAACGCCCGAGCCGCATATGAGCACATAACCGATAACGCTTGCCGCATCCGGTATGTCGCCGAACACAAAGAATCCGAGGATCGCCGCAAATATGACCTGCGTATAGTCGTACACGGATATTTCCTTTGCGGGGGCAAGGAAATACGCCTTTGTGATGCCAAGCTGACCGATGCAGGCGAACGTGCCCGCAAGCACGAGATACAAAAGCTGCAGCCATGTCATTGCCTTATATCCCGCTATCATGAACGGCAGACACACAAGGCACGAAAAAGCGGAAAACCAGAATACTATGCGACGGCTTTTTTCGTGCTTTTCGCCAAGCATACGAACAAACGTGTACGCCGCGCCCGCGCCCAGTCCGCCCATCGCGCCCGCGATCGCCGGAAGCACTGCCGGATTGTCAAATCCCGGCTTTATGATAAGCATACTGCCGCCGAATGCTGCCGCAACGCCCAGTATCTGCACGGGTCTCGGCTTTTCTTTAAGAAGCAGGGCGGAAAACAGGATGGAAAAGAACGGCGAGAGCTTATTGAGCATATTGGCATCTGACAGATTGAGCGTGCCGAGCGCATAGAAATTACAGAGCAGCCCTATTGTGCCGCAAACGCTTCTGCCCAGAATTGCTGGGATACTGCCGCGGTTCGGTATAAATCCGTCTTTGTTTTTTATTATCAGAACGGTCATGAAAATGAGCGCTATGAAATTTCTGAAAAACGCCTTCTGAAACGCGGGCAGATCTCCCGCAAGCTTTACAAACAGCGACATTCCCGAAAAGCCGAATGCCGCCGTTATGACATACAGTATTCCTTTTGATTTATCGGACACTCCGGGCATCGTTTGCCAAAACCTTTCTCATTGAAAATACACTGCGGCGCGGCAAAGATGCCGCGCCGCAGTGTGCTTTGCTTTATTTAATTATACTACCGCCGATGCGTCTTGTCAATCGCACGGGCGCATCGTCATATACTCCCGCCGAAAAATTCAGGCGGCGAAGCGTTTTCTCTGCTTCATCCAGAACACTGTGCCTATAAGCACCCAGACACCGAGCATTATATAACTTTCGCGCCCGAAATGAACGCCGCGAAGTCCCGGGATGGGTATAAGCTGCAGCACCATAAATGCAGCCGAGAATATGCAGCCCACAACGGCGCAGACCTTGAGCGGCGCGCTGCCGTCTTTGTCGCGCTTCATGGTGACCACGGTCGACGCGCAGGTGAAAAGGTAGCCGATGGAGGCGCCGATAGCGGACATATCCACGAACCACCCCAGTGCCTCTCTGCCGAGAACGGGTCCCGACAGTGAAATGATTATACAGAATATCATTGCGTTCTTCGGAGTGCCGAAGCGGGGGTCAATCTTGCCGAACACTGCCGGGAGATAACCGTCGCGACTCATGGAATACATAAGTCTGCTGGACGCGAGATAAAAGCCCATAATACCCGAAAGCACGGCGCAGGATACTCCGACTCCGATAAGCACTGTCCCGAAGGTGCCCAGCAGCTCCTGAGCCGCCACAAGCAGCACCCATTCGCCCGCCATGACCCTCTCGGGCCAGTTTTCAAGCGCCGCTGCCGCAACTGTGTTGTTGGAAATATACACAAAGCAGCCGAAGGCTATTGCCACAAGCATTATTGCCATGACTTTCTTGTAGGAAAAGCGGAACTCCTCCGCAGCCTGCGGTATGGTGTCAAAGCCGACAAATGCCCACGGAGCTATGGCAAATGTGGCAAGTATTGCAGTTGCTATGCCGCTCCCTCCGCTGTGGGCAAAGCGGGAAATATCCGTGCCGTCCGCTCCCGCGGCGGCAGCCGCCGCCTTGTCAAAGCCCCAGACAGGCTCCATATTTATGCCCTTTGCCTTTGCGGAAACGATGCCCGCGATGCAAAGCGTAAAGGCGCATACCGCAAGCAGCGCCGCAAGTACGGTCTGTACTCCGCCCGCCTTTTTCACGCCCAGTATATTGAGCACGCCGAAGGCTATCAGTATGCCCATGGCGAGAATCATCTCGCCCATCCACACGTCAAAGCCCGCAATGCTGTAGTGAAAACCGAATTTCAGTATATCGGCGCTGCCGTCGATGCCGTCTACGATGAGTCCTATCGCGGTAGAGTTCATGGGCACGTTTGTAAGATACGCGGCGACGAGAAACCAGCCGCAGATATATGCGGCATTCTTGCCGAAGCTCATTTTGGTAAACGTGAACTCTCCGCCCGCCTTCGGATATTTCGGAACCATGTACGCATACGAAAACGCTATGATGACCATGACAAGTGCACCGAGCACCATGGCGATCGCCGTTCCCGCGACGCCGGAGTTGGGCAGAAACTTTTTGCCCGGGTTTATAAACGAACCCCAGCCGATTATGCAGCCGAAAGCTATCGCCCACACTGAAATGGGGTTAAGCTGGCGCTTCAGTTCCGTATTCTCTTTATTATCCACGCGAAATCTCCTTTATTAAACGTCGTATGTCTTGTCGATGGCTTTCAGCTCTCTGAAAGTGTCTATCTCGATAATGTCGCTTTCAACGCACTCGCGTATCTCCACCGAATAACGATCGCGGCAGAACACAAGGGGGACCTGCTCCCAGTACCTTTCTTTTCCGCCGGGAGAGGAAAATGTCTTGGGAATATCCGCCGCAAGCTTATGTCCGTCCGCCTCGTTCCAGTACGATATGCCGACGACCTGCCAGCAGTTCGTTCCGCCCACGTGCTCGCCTGTGATCACGCCGTTCTCCTCATCAAAGCACCAGTCGTCCGATCTGTCTTTTTTGATGGCGAGAAAATCGGAGGTGTAGTGATATTTTGTGATTATCTTCGGGTTGCTTATAAGCAGATCCGCCTCAAACACATAGGCGTTTGAGAGCATATAACGCGCGCACATTGCGGAGGCAATATTGTTTGCCTCGTTGTATGCGGGGTTTTCCAGAAACCGTATCATGGGGTACTTGTACAAAAGCTGATCGAACTGCTCTGCAAGATAGCCGCGCACTATGTATATTTCGTTTATGCCGACGGCAAGGCAGGCATCCAGAAGGCCGTCGATTATGCGCTCGCCCTGAACGCGCACAAGGGGCTTGGGAGTGTTGAGCGTTATGGGCACCATGCGTGAGCCGAAGCCTGCGGCGATAAACACCGCTCTTTTCGCGCGGTACGGCTCAAGGGCGTCCGCGCCGGAGACGGTTATTTTGCCGTCCTCGATGTAGCCGAGGGCTGAAAGATCCTTTGCCGTTTTGTTCACCGTGCCCAGGGAATGTCCCGTCGTTTTTTCAAGCTCGCGCTGAGTCAGCGCCTTTTCCGAGTCGGCAAGCGCCGCCAGAATATCAAACTGTTTACGTGTAAGTGCCATTTTGTTTTTTGTCCTTTCATTTGTTCACCGAGAAACGCAAAAAGCGTCTCCATGAACAATTATCGCTTATTTTACGACGACTGATGCCGCAGGCACGCCCGCGTTCAAAAACGCTTTGTGTCTGCGGCTGTATGAAACATTATTTTATCGAGGCGTTCTGCCGATACAGAGCTTCGGCAGACTGCCTGCGACAATATACTACCATATTCTGTTTAATTTGTAAAGTACAATTTATAATTTCGTTATTACGCCGTTGGCGGGGGTACTGTCGTTGAGCATAACAGATAAGCGCCGTGCCGCAGCATCGGTCGCGGCACGGCGCTTTTTGCGCCTGTAGTCACAGTGATCTTATGAGATGTTCAAGTTCCGTGGCAAATTTGCCGATATGAACGCCGTCTATCAGCCGATGATTTACCTCAACGGACACACCCAGCTCCAGCCGATCGCCGTTTTTCACATATTTTCCCCATGCAATGTGTGGAACAGAGTCGTCTCTCGCCCCGGGTGCTGCGAGATCTCTTTCGTTGGTAAGCGCTGTCATATCCACCCACGGCAGGCAGGAAAAATATATAAGCCCGTCCGACTGTGACGAATAGTCAATAAATCCCTTCTGCGCAGCGCTGCGCTCTGCCGCGTTGCAGCAGAAATCACGCATTGTGCCCTCGGCGGGCATTGTGACGATGTGAAAGCAGTCGCTGCCGCGCCTGAGATCGGTAAAGCTTGGGATGCGCCCGTCAAGCTTTGTGACCATGCCGCCTCGTATGACGTACATAAACTCGGGCACGCTGCAAAGCGCCTTTGTGCAGAGATATATGAGTGAATAGTAAAACGACAGTCCGTTTGCCTTGACGTATCGGTAAAGTTCGGTCACGTCAAGGCGGAACGTTACCATGTAAAACGGATTTGACACCGTTGAGAAAAAGTCGAATATCTCTTTTCTGCCCCATGAGTCCATATTTATCTCTTTCATTTTCATCCTCCGGATAAATCTTTGCACCGTGTGCTCTACCCGATGCTGCCGATCTTTACGACCTTGTGTTCATCAATGTCGTATGTGAGGCTGTACGCCGTGCCTTCGGCGTCGGTAAATTCTACGGTTATGAGCCCGCCGTAGTCTGTCATAATGCGCGGGTCGCATATTTCCTTTATGCCGTATTTAAGAATTCCGGCAGCCATTATGTACGAATCGCCTTTATCATCCGTGCCGTCAGTGTGTCCCTCTATGACCGGACGCAGGGTCACGGCGTTTTTATCTATGGTATTCTCAAATGCGGCGCTGTCTTTGTCAGATGAGGACGATGGCAGCTCATAGTCGATCTTTTCGCTGTCCTTCAGCCTGCGTAATACAAGATCTTCGCCGGCATTGAAAAGCGATGAGGAGCTGACATGTAATTCAAAACTGTTTCTGATGCATGCCAGCGCATACCACCGCTCATATTCATATCCGATATAATCGCCGTCGCCCGTAAGCCATATGACATTTACCGCTCCCATGCTTGTGAAATCGGCGCTGAACGGCATCTTCTCGCCGTTTACGATTGCGTATCCGTATGTATTTCCGCCGTCGTCGGATGCCACAAAAAAGTTTTCGTCCTCAGACATCCATTGGGCGTTTTTTTGCGCTCCGGGACGAAACTTTGCCACGATCATTTTGCAGGAGCAAAGAGATGCGCAAAGGCATGCCAAGATCAGCAGTGCCGCCGACGCGCGCAAAAACGAGGCAGTGCGCCTGATATTTGCTTTGTCCGATACTCTCATCATAACATCCTCCGTAAATTGTATTATTTATACAAGTTACATACATTCGCCGCACCCGCGCCTTTTCATGCATTGCGGCGCACTCTCCGGCGGCGGCAAGGCTGCCGCGGCGTCTCTGTGCCGTACGCCGCCGTTTTTACTCGACGGCTTATCCGTACAGCCAAAAGCCCGCGCTATTTCTGCGGAGTGTACAGACCGATAAGCATTCTTCTGAACAGAATTATATCGATGGCGTTAAAACCGCCGTCCGCGTTTATGTCCATGCTGTCGTTTCTATCGTAAAGCCCGACTGCCGCCCGCCTCATAAGGTTCAGATCTATGGCATTAACGATGCCGTCTCCGTCTACATCACCGATACCTATATAATTCTTTTTGAGAGTAATGTTTCTCGCGGGCATGACAAACTCGCACTGCGCGGCACCCGGGTCGCCGAGCACTTCGGTATCCCCGCTCCAGCCGACAAAACGGTACCTGACATTATTATCGGTATACAGCGCTTCGGCGGATATTCTTACGGTGTCCCCCGCGCGGTGCTCAGTTGTCCCGGCGTCCGTCGTCAGAGTATACACCGCGCCGGGCTCTTTTGCGCCGCACCGCGTGCATACACCGTTTGCGTAGTCATGCGCCGTCGGGTCGACGGGCAGCACAAGCGTTTCCCGATCAACGGGGTTGTTTGTGTCGTCGGTGGCGAAATATGCGCCGCAGCCCGCGCAGACATAATGCGCCGAAAGCCCCGTCTGCGTGCAGGTGGCACTGACTGCTTCCACAAACCTCAGATCGTGCGTATGTGCCGATTCTCCGACTCCCTCTATTTCGAACTGCAGCTCCGTCTCTGTAAGACCCGTAACGGTAACTGTAATGCCGCCGGCTATGTCAAGGCTTTCTCCGGGTCCCACTGCCGAATCGGATTTTGTTCCGTAAATGCCGTTTGAAACAACAACATATTCGTTTGTGCTGCCCATGTTGGACGGAAACCTTACCCCGCTTTTGGCAAGATAGCAGACAAGGCCGCTTTTCAGCGTCTGCCCTTTTATGAGTTCTCCCGTGCGGCAGGAATAAAGTGTTTTCGACTTTGTGTCGTACTTGTTGACGCTACCCTCGAAATTACGGTATTCGAGATACAGCGTCTTTCCTGTATCCGGTATTTCAAGCTTGTAGCCGACGACTCCCTCGGAATACGGTGCCGCCGCCTTCAACGTATATGTGCCGTTTCGGGAAAGAACCGAAAGCTCGTCTTCTCCTAAAAAGCCGAGGGACTCGCGCTCCTTCACCGAAATATACTGTGCAACCGGAGAAATCGGTTTTCCCATTGCCGACATAAAGTATACCTCACTGGACAAGTCCGATCGGTATAAATCTCTGAGCCCGAAGACGTGCAGCGTTTCGTGGCATATCTTGCCGAGAGACGTTATGGGCAGCCCGTCGTCCGACCTATACAGCACCGAATCTCCGGAGGCTGTTGCATACGAAAGCGTCAATTGAACATAAGCGTCACTAAAAATAGTTTTACCGTTTTCCGAAGCACTGATTAAGGTATTGTAAAACTTATGGTCCCATAGCGGTGCGCTCCAGCCGACGCTTATATTCTGAGTTGTCGGCTTATATATTACGGTAATGCAGTCAATTTTTCCGTCGCCGTTCTTATCAAGCTCACTCATTGCATAGGTGTTACCGTAAATATCCGTCGGTCTGTTTCCGTCGGTTACGGCGGCGTTTACCGCGTCTGCCCAATCCCCGCGCAGCTCGGCGGAGCGCAGGCTCTCCTGTCCCGGATCATAACCGCCGGGGTTAAATTCGTCCTTTTCGGCGTAGTATCCGCGCGGCTTGGAAAGAGTTACGGAGCCATTCCCGTCAAAAAGGAACAGCGTGCGCACCTGTGCTTTGCCGTTTGAAAGCGAGGCAAAGTAATCACGCACGGAATATGCGGCGCGGTTGTATGTGTTGTCAATGATCTGCTTAACGCTTGCTCCCTCATACACATCGTTTATAAATTCCGCCTCATCGCTGAACTTCGCAAGCACCACAAGATTTGTAAAGGTTGGCTGTTTGTCATCGGGATCGCTGCAAATCTTGGTAAGTGCCTTGATTCTCCCCACATAGTTGCCCATCTCCGAAAAGCCGTAAGACGTGCCCGCGTACGACAGATTTTTGCCGTTTTTCCCGCAGAGGCGAATTTTTGCAGACCCCGCAGTTATCCGCACTATTACAGAAAACCATTCTCCGGCAGAAAGACTTATCTGACCGTCTATAGGAACCGTCACATATCCGCCGTATGCAAAGTGTGCGCTTGTTTTATAGACGGACTCCCCTCCCGCTGTGGGCGCATTTTCCGTACCGTACGGAGAAGAGAGATTTTTATATATCTCCACCTCAAGGGTATAATCCGTTCCGGTTACACCCACGTTCACGGCCCTCAGCATTTCGCTTTTTCCCGGCGCCTCCGTTCCGGCAGCTTTGTAGACGTTTGCAACGTATTTATCGTTCCTGAGAGGAAAGTCGTCGATCAACCCGTCGTAATAGTAGTTATTGTCATATTTGTCTCTGACCGCATATGAAAATGCGTATGTATAAGAGCTTGTGTTGTCATAAGAAATATAAAAATAAGGGTATCCGTCCGGAAGGGAGGAATAGCTGTTTTTTATAAGCCAGCCGCCGTTCTGCGTCGCTCCCCCGGGTGAAAAGCTGTCGGCGGGAATGCTGTCGTCCCAGCCAATAATGGTGCAGGCATGGGGATACGATTGGCTGCCCGTCTCGTTTTTCGGATTGTAGTAATAAACATTATGGGCATTATTATACTGAAAAGTAACTGCGCCGTATTCGGCAACAGCCGCTTTAATCGCAGAGATACGCTTCGCGGCATCGTACTTGTTTTCGGGAACAAGAACGGCGTTCTCCAGCCTGTACCGTGAGTTTTCAAACGGATCGGCCTGTGCGTTGTTTGAGCTTACCGGTCCCCACCACTGTGAAAACAACGTCGCAATCTTTGCGGGATTTCCCGTTGCCGCAGTAAAATCCCCGGTGACATATTCGCCGTTTGTGTTGTTCAACGGATCCGATGTCCTGTTCATCATACGGTATGCAGCCGCCGTCGGGTTTAGATTCAGGCTCTCGGGAGTCGCCGTCGGATCTGTTTTCGAAATAAGTATGGAGGACTCCGATGCCGCAACGGAAGAATATGCCCAGCAGAGGTTTGTTGAGCCTTGATCCTTTACCGGGGTCACAATGCCGTAATCGCGGCCGTCGAACTTTGACATTGCGGCAATTTCGCTCTTTGACGGAAGCGCGGGATATTCGCTCACAGCGGATGTACGTGCAGCAGCCGTCGCAGACGGCACAGACGCTCCGAGCGCAGCGTCATTCACCCGCGACGCGTCCGCCATTACCGCGGACGAGCCTGCATTCGACCCGACCGCGCTCGCTGCCGCCGCAGCGGACGGTGCAAAAAATCCGAACGCCAGCACCGCGCCGATAAAAAGGGAAAGAATTCTTTTTAAAACAGTATTCATATATTCCTCCGATCGCGCAGATTACGATGTACAAGGCAACAGCCGACCGTTTGCCGCCGTTCGCCGCCTGCATAATATTTCCGATTTCATTATATCTGATTTCGGCACAAATGTCAAACACTGCCGTCGCACAAAAGCAGCACCGTGATGCCCCTTTGCGCACGCCGAGCGCCGCTTCGCACGATACAGCACAGTACTCTTGCCGTATGCCCCGTGCAGCTTTGCTTTACGCCACGCTGATTTACCGCTTCACTCAGCCCACGCGGCTGCCCGTCTCTGCAATTGCAGTCAGCTCCGCCCGCGCCCATGCGCTTGCCCGTACCTATGCGAAAGCAAAAGCCCTTGCCGCGGCAAGGGCTTCTTCTTTTAATTAACATATCGGTTTGAAATCAGGTGAAGCTTAATTTATCTATTGCTTCAAGCTCTTCGGCAGAGAATGAGGTGTTTTGGATAGCCTTGATATTATCAAGTATCTGCTCCGGCTTTGACGCGCCGATAAGAACAGATGTCACAACGCCGTCCTTAAGAACCCATGCAAGCGCCATTTCGGCAAGGGTCTGACCTCTTTCTTCCGCAATTTTTGAAAGGCACCTGACTTTTTCGATTGTTTCCTCGGTTATTGCCGACTGCTTGAGAAATCTGTTGTCCCTTGCCGCTCTGCTGTCATCGGGAATGCCGTTCAGATATCTGTCGGTTAGAAGTCCCTGCGCAAGAGGGCTGAAAGCAATTATGCCCTTGTTAAGCTTTGCTGCCGTTTGTTTCAAGCCGTTATTTTCGATCGTTCTGTCAAAGATAGAGTATCTGTTTTGATTTATAATAAACGGGCATTTCAAATCGGTCAATATACCGCACGCTTTTTCCAAAGTCTCGCCGTCATAATTTGATATTCCGACATAAAGCGCCTTGCCGCTTTGAACAGCCGTGGCAAGCGCGCCCATGGTTTCCTCAAGCGGAGTCTCGGTATCGGGGCAGTGATGGTAGAAAATATCAACATAATCAAGACCCATCCTTTGCAGGCTCTGGTCAAGGCTTGCGAGAAGATATTTACGGCTTCCGTTTCTACATCCGTAAGGCCCCTCCCACATTTCATAGCCCGCCTTTGTGCTGATTATCATTTCATCGCGGTAGACTTTCATTTCCTGATCAAAAATCTTACCGAAGTTCTTTTCCGCGCTTCCCGGTTCGGGGCCGTAATTATTGGCAAGATCAAAGTGTGTGATGCCGTTATCAAACGCTGTAAAGCAAAGCTCCTTCATATTTGAATAAAGGCAGTTATCACCGAAGTTGTGCCAAAAGCCAAGGGATACGGCGGGCAGCTTCAGCCCGCTGCTGCCGCACCTGTTGTAAACCATAGTGTCATATCTGTTTTCGCTTGCAAGATACATTGTTTTCCCGCCTTTCCGGTTGTAAGCCGCCGTCGGTGCTGAATGCGGCAGCGGTGCCTGCGCGACTTATTGCAAATGCCGCATTATAATAAGTACGAAAATCATTTACTGTTTTACCATACCTTTTTACAAATAAATTATACCGCTAAGCCCACCTGAATTGAATGCAAAATAATATCTAAAGTGTACGAAATTTTAAGGGTTTATCATCCGGTCACGCCATCAATACAAAAAGCAGCCCCGATATGCCGGGCTCGGCATATCGGGGCTTTACTTAATTACTGTTTTCAAAATAATCGTTGGCAATAGCTGCTGCGCAATGATATAAAATGTGCTATCATACAGTTGAGCAATTATGCATCACGTCAAACCGGAGTATACTAATACGAAATTCTTACTTGATCTTTTCCTAGAGAATTGCCATCCACATCAAAAACTTCAAAATATGCGGTGCCAACTGTTCCGTATGCTGGATTGTTGTAATATGTGCTAAACCACGAAGTATCTCCATTCTTCATTTCAAAATCCAATGTATCAGACAATACTTGACCAGATGGCATAATTGCCTTATAACTTAACTTTGTCTTTTCCCCAAACTCCCCACCAGTAATTAATACATGAACGTAAAAAGTATCGTAAACGCTCAATGTTTGCAGTGAAGTCTCCTCATCATTTTCGCTGTCATTTATGACGAATTTGATTCTCCATTTAGTTAGTTCTTTATAATATTCTGCACTATCTTTATATTGCGCACTGGCTAAATCTTTTGCGTATTCATAATATGTTTTGTACGATGTATTATTATTCGATGTTTGATACCCATTCCAAAATACTATTTTGTTATCGTTAATGTACACATCAGATTTTTTACTTTGTACATACAGATATTTTGCTTCTAAAATTTTTTCTGCAGCATTAGAAAAATCAGCAATGGATTCTAGTTCATTAATTGCTTCTTCATATTTTCCTTCTTTTATTAATTGAATCGCATCATCGTACTTATTCTGAATGAGTTGCTGATTGCAATTGCTAAGTATGTCATTAATTCTTGAATCATTTGATCCCATAATTTTAAGAGCATTTAATATGCCCTTTGCTCTTTCAACATCAGAATCAATAGTAGATTTTGATAGTTCAATTGCGTAACATATTTTCAAATCTTCCACAAAAGAAGTGAGACACGTCATTTTTCAATAAATTTGTTAACTTTATTACAGTAATCGAAAAAGTTGCCATTTATCATAATTAAAATATATCTTGTATTGCCGGTAATCATAAGTAGTTATTTAGTGTTTCAAAACATAGTCGCAGCAGCCGTCTCGACGCTTTGCTTACACTCGCCGTCTGCAGCTCCTTGTTTTAGTTATCTCCCGTCAAAAAACGGTTATCAACCGTTTTTCTCGGTCGCCTACCGACCGAGCAGCTCAGTCGGTGAACACGTGAGTGATAGTCATAATGTCATTGCTCGGGCGTAACAAGAGAAAGCCAAAAAAGATACCACCCTATAGGGTGGTATCTTTTTTGTGACTGCGCGACGAAATCGCATAATAGAAACTGTTTTATGAAATGTTGCTGCGCAACATGAAACGGCGACTGTGCCGCCATGAAGCACTCGTCTTCGACTCGTATGAAGCGAAGCGCACTTATTTCATGAGCGAAGATAATACCATTTTTCATGGGCGCCAGCCCGCTTCACTTTTCATGCACCGTCAGGTGCGCTTCATTTGAAAAAGCACTTAAGCTGAAAGCTTAAGTGCTTTTTCATGGCTCCCCCTGCTGGGCTCGAACCAGCGACATCGTATAATGGTTTTGTCTATCTTTTAAAGAACATCAAAAATATAGTAAGCCTTCAAAACGCTTGCGGTTACCGGAGACTCGTCACTGCCGTGACTCGCTTTCCGACCGCGGCGCACAAAGCAAGCTCCGCTTCTTCCGCCACCGGCGGCGCGGAGCTCGCTTTGCTACCGACTGAGCTGCTCAGTCGGTGAACGCATGAGTGACAGTCATAATGCCATTGCTCGGACATAACAAGAGAAAGCCAAAAAGATACCACCCAATAGGGTGGTATCTTTTTGGCTCCCCCTGCTGGGCTCGAACCAGCGACATCGTATAGTGGTTATTTCTATCTCTTAAAGAACATCAATAATATAGCGAGCTTTCAAAACGCTTGCGGTTACCGGAGACTCGTCACTGCCGTGACTCGCTTTCCGACCGCGGCGCACAAAGCGAGCTCCGCTTCTTCCGCCACCGGCGGCGCGGAGCTCGCTTTGCTACCAACTGAGTAGCTCAATCGGTGAGTGCATGACTGCCAGTCATGCACTCACCGATTGAGCATAACAAGAGAAAGCCAAAAAAGATACCACCCTATTGGGTGGTATCTTTTTTGGCTCCCCCTGCTGGGCTCGAACCAGCGACATCGTGATTAACAGTCACGC
>CAUGPT010000008.1:0-70546 GCA_959601495.1 uncultured Eubacteriales bacterium | reverse complement strand
CAAGACGTCTGCCGTTTTTCCACGTCATGGTTATGCCGTCGCGGTAGCTGAGCGGGTTGCCTATCGTATCGTAGGTGATCGTTGTATTATTATACTTTGTCAGCAGGTCGCCCCATGTGCTGTCGGTGTATTCAAACGTGCCGTAGCGGTCTTTGCTTCTGTCCCATACCGCGGTGAAAATTCACTGCGGCATGGGACTTTGCACGGAAGAAGTGTTGTTGAACTACTTTCTGAAGTCAAGCATATTTAACAATACGAAGGCACTAATATAATTCACCTATGTACGGTTCAAGCTTAATATCACCGTTCGAGGTAAAGCTGACAAGATCATCGACAAACAGCTCACCGCTTTCGGCATCAACATAGAACCATCCGATTGTATACTGCTGATAATAAGCAATCGTTCCTTGATCCGACACAATCGGCTGAACTGTATACGCCTGCACGCGCGTATACTCCTTTTTATCTACGACAGTTCTTTCGGTAAGATAAAATTCTATTTGCTCATTATTATGCTTTGAGGATGCAGCATTTCTGCACTTTTCAATAGCAGTCTCCGGCGTTATATGGTTCTGAGCCTTTTTTACATATTCGGAGACATCACCCATAGGTAAGTCAATATCGAAATCTTCAAACGGAACCTTTTCGCCGTCATTTTCAATTGTTAAATCGCCGTTTTTTCTGTCAATGAAGAAAGTTCCTACTCTGCCGGAGGCATTTTGATTTTTGCAAACAGTAAACACATGTATTTCATAGAATTCGGCATCTGACATGAAATCAAAATATAAAATGTCCGTGTCAAATAATTTTGAAAGTGCATTCCTGACAGTTGATATAGCGGTCTCGGGACTTATTGTATCGCAAAAAGCTTCGCTGCTGTCTGCGCCGACAGGATATGTAACGCTATTCGAAACGTCTTCTTGCGGGTTTTTGTCGGTGCAACCGCATAAAGCTGTAGAAATTGCAATTACAAGTGCGGATGATATAGTAATAATACTAGTTTTCATCTAATACCTCCAATATCCCAATACAGTATTACAGAACTGGATACAAGCACGAGTGCCAGCTGGATCAGCAAAAGAATTACAAATCCCAATATGATCTTCTGCCTGTACAGCGCTCTGATTTTTCTCTTAACGTGTCCTTTTTTCAAAACTGGGCCTCATCTAAAATTCTTGGCATAGTAGTTTGAACTTTCTTTCATAAGCCAATCCAAACCGTAATAAACGACACTTTCTGCCTGCTCACGTACGTATGTACGACCTAATCGCTTAAGACCTTTGACTAATACTTTTTTTGCTCTCTTTTTAGCTATAGGTCTATTAGTATATAATTAAGATTTCACTTTTCAAAATATGCTCGTCTGGATCTAATAAATTGCAGTACTACTATCGTCGTCACAATACTCATAAAAAGTATCACTCCAACAAAAGTCATAACGCTTTTAGCCATATGTTCTCCGCCCAAATCACATAGCACTTTTTCTGTACCGTTTGCATCTGTAACAGTTAAACGAGAATATGATGTAGCAAAGATATTAAGGATACCCATATTATTACTTAATTTATAAGTATTCTCACCAACTTTACGTAACGTAGTAAATACTGATTTGTTCCAATATGAATTATTTTCAGATGAATCAAGAATTTTAGAAACACTTTTAATTTCGCCGCCAGGTTCAACGACAACTGCCGCATCACTGCGCACAAGAAATATTGTTAATGAATCTTGCTGTAATTCCAATCCAAAACTGCCGCTGCCTTTGAAACTATATCCGTATTTGAAAACGCCATCACCGGTATAAACACATACTATTCTATCCTCAAATCTACTAAAACCAATAGCAAATTCACCCACTTCATTAACGTCAAAACACTTTATAGATATTACCGATGGCTCTTCCAATAGTAAAGTAATATTTATGTTTCTAATAATTCTATCTTCATCTTCTTTAGAAAACGACCCAGTCGAAAAGTCAATATCTGTTGACATAACTTTTACAGTACCCGTATTAATAAGCACAAGCAAAAGTACTACAGTTATAAGTAAATAATGTAAGTTCTTCTTCATCTTTACCATTCCATAATTTTTATATACAACGCATTTGCAATGTCAAAAATATTAAAACGCGCATGTTCAACGTTAACAGTATCGCTTAACCCCACATGAAATTCTCCTCCCGGTGTACCTAATCCTGCATCAAATGTCGCACCAAAATACACCTTATCTAATTCATCATCTGGTATAATATTTACATCGCCACCAGACGATACTGGCACCCCATATATTAAAGCTCCATAAGAACCGCCGATTTGGTAACCAAGCCCTTCCAGCTTGTCAATACTTGGTGCACATGTTATACTTTCATACCTAGTAACTGAGCCACCAAAAGAACCTGTAGTAAACCCAGTTCCGTTAGTTACTTGTATTGCAACATTTCCTTTTGTGTCAACCGATATACCACCTTGAAAGTTAAAATTGAAAGCGCCCGGCGTACCACTATAGTTAACACCCTTTGAATATGTAAGATTAACTTTTCCAAGAACTTTTTGAACAGTTTTCACTGTTGGTTTTACAACCTTCTTTGATACCCATTTAACTGCGGTTTTTATCCATTTTGGCCAATTTCCATTTGAATCCTCCATATTAATAGGATTGTTCATACAATATACAAACATGTTGTATCCGCGTACATCATTTCCGATGCCAGATACCACTCCGTCCGCATTTATAAAGCGTGTAGTTATAGGATCATAATACCTCGACTGGAGATAATAGAACCCGGTTTCGGTATCGTAATAGTAGCTCTTGTAGCGGATGGGATTGAGGTTGAGCACGCGCATGTACTCCGCGCGGTCTGCATCAGTCCACTCGGATGTTTCTTCCTCAAACGTGTTGAGATAGGTTTCGAGCAGGACTCCCCACGGGTCGTACAGATAGCTGCCTATAAGCTCGCCCCGGGAGTTGATGAGTCCCGTCACATCTCCCGAATAGTCGCGCACATAGTAATACTCCGCGCCGTCAAGGCGGAAGCCGAGCATTCTGCCGCTTTCGTCGTACATGTAGTTTATGGTGTACGACTCATCTCCGTCGGTGTGCACCTCTCCGAGGAGCAGACCGCCCGCGCGGTAATAGTCCACGCGGCTTGTGCCGACTGTTTTTGTCGTGCGCAGTCCGTCCGCGTCGTAGTCAAAGCTTGCCGAAACATCACCTTTTGTAAACGTGGCAAGACGTCTGCCGTTTTTCCACGTCATGGTTATACCGTCACGGTAGCTGAGCGGGTTGCCTATCGTATCGTAGGTGATCGTTGTATCGTTATACTTTGTCAGCAGATCGCCCCACGCGCTGTCGGTGTACCCAAAGTAGCGATAGCGGCTATTTGTTCTGTCCCATAACGCAGTGAATTTTCACCGCGGCATGGGACTCTGCACGGAGGAAGAATTGTTGAACTACTTTCTGAAGTCAAGCATATCCGAATTAATCCATATGTAAATAGTTACTATAAGGGCGTAGAACACCTCAACACCTATCCAAAAAGCGATACGAACTGCAGGAGAGAAATTTCTTAGCCTTTTATTGATCAAGTCGTCCAATGAACGGTACACTTCATTTTCGTCGCGTATATCAACCACAAAATTTACATCTCCCTCTTGGGGAAGATACCCTTCTACACTTATAACATCAAACTTATCTCCGACGTGTATTACATCTTCCAAATCGCTGATTTTCTCGTTCTTATTAATCTTTTCTATAGCGTATTCTTTCCCGTTTGAATAAAAGCATAAATACGAGCGAGGACTGTGTCTGTATTTCGTTGTAAATTTTAATATTGATACTGTTTTAACTTTCTCCACAGTTACGGTAGCCGAAACCGCGTCACCATAATTTAATGCATCTTCATTGTCATCTAAAACCAAACGTGATACAAGCACGAGTGCCAGCTGGATCAGCAAAAGAATTACAAATCCCAATATGATCTTCTGCCTGTACAGCGCTCTGATTTTTCTCTTAACGTGTCCTTTTTTCAAAACTGGGCCTCATCTAAAATTCTTGGCATAGTAGTTTGAACTTTCTTTCATAAGCCAATCCAAACCGTAATAAACGACACTTTCTGCCTGCTCACGTACGTATGCACGACCTAATCGCTTTACACCTTTGACTAATGCTTTTTTTGCTTTCTTTTTAGCTATAGGTCTTATTGTGTTTTTTGAAACCAACGTCGTTATCGCGCTCCCAGCCTCATTAATTACTTTTCCGTTTTTCCCTATTTTTGAAAAACTTCCTCCTCCGGCATTTGTCAAAGCGCCCAGTGCACCAGAAACCGCAGCACCTATTATAACATCCTGAGCAGTGATATCATCGTCGCTAAGCAGGTCGTTTATAATAGAATCCGTTGCACCAGCCGCAGCACCTATCGCAGCAGCGGCCGCCGGGCATGCAGCAATTGCCGCTCCCTCACCACCGCCAATTACAGTTGATATTGCAACGCGTGCTATAGCCTTACCAATATTCCAATTACTTTCATTAGAGCTAGTTTTCATTTCGGCGTAATTAACTGCTTCATCAACTATTGAAGTAATCAAACTTGTAGCCGACCCAACTATTGCACCTGCAAGTATATGCCAAAGTTCTCCGCCGTCATCATAGCGTACTATGGGATTGTTATCGCAATAGGCATATAGATTTCTATCGGTTATAGATGCCGCCGATACAGTAAGAACATCAACAGTATCCGGAGAAATGAATCTCGTTGTTATAGGATCATAATATCTCGACCGGAGATAGTAGAATCCCGTCTCGGTATCGTAATAGTAGCTCTTGTAGCGGATGGGGTTGAGGTTGAGCACGCGCATATACTCTGCGCGGTCGGCGTCAGTCCACTCGGCGGTCTCTTCTTCAAACGTGTTGAGATAGGTTTCGAGCAGGACTCCCCACGGGTCGTACAGATAGCTGCCTATAAGCTCGCCCCGGGAGTTGATGAGTCCCGTCACATCTCCCGAATAGTCGCGCACATAGTAATACTCCGCGCCGTCAAGGCGGAAGCCGAGCATTCTGCCGCTTTCGTCGTACATGTAGTTTATGGTGTACGACTCATCTCCGTCGGTGTGCACCTCTCCGAGGAGCAGACCGCCCGCGCGGTAATAGTCCACGCGGCTTGTGCCGACTGTTTTTGTCGTGCGCAGTCCGTCCGCGTCGTAGTCAAAGCTTGCCGAAACATCACCTTTTGTAAACGTGGCAAGACGTCTGCCGTTTTTCCACGTCATGGTTATGCCGTCGCGGTAGCTGAGCGGATTGCCTATCGCATCATAGGTGATCGTTGTATTATTATACTTTGTCAGCAGATCGCCCCATGTGCTGTCGGTGTACTCAAATGCGCCGTAGCTATCTTTGCTTCTGTCCCATACCGCGGTAAATTTTCACCGCGGTATGGGACTCTACACGGAGGAAGTGATGTTGAACTACTTTCTGAAGTCAAGCATATTTAATAATACAAAGGTACTAATCTCAACTACTTTCTTTTTCCCATTCCTCTGCGGTGTATCAATCCGAAATAGTCTCTTGCCTGGAAAATTAAAAACGCAGAAATCCAAATATAACCAAAACTTATTGTGACTAATGCAATACATTCACCGTAAGAATCATCAAGTCCCAGTTTGTTCAATATAACACATAGAATCAGCAATATCGGATGAATAACGACTATTACAAAATAGAATATGATAAAGAATTTCGGAATCACATTTCGCCAACGACTGTATGTAAACCATTCCCGGATATTTTCGCCTTTTTTTCTTTTTTTGTATGCACTGTTATTCAGCACATATCTTTTAATTCCATACAGTATCACTCTAAGGTATATAAAACTCTGCGCATACATAAGCGAAATTGCTAGTATTTGATCACTTATATTCATCTAATTACCCAAATGCTCTTTCAAATTGCCGTTTCACACGGTTCGTAGACATAATACTTGTAGATACAGATACTGGTAAACTATATTTAAGAGTAACTTCGGCGAATTTTTTATAATACTTCATGGTATTCTTTCCATAGTAAGAGAAAGCTTTTTTAGTTTCACTTAGTATATGTGTAACACTCTTAGATTTTGTAGAGTTAAAAACACGCTTAACGCTTTGTTTTCCCAAGCTGTTCAATTGCTTTGAGCCGGAACCGCCGCCTCCAATTGCACTTGTTACCGCTCCGACAACTCCCTGTACAGCTATGGCCTGAACATCAAATTCTATTCCGTCAAATCCGCCGTTATCCCACACTTGATTCGCCGCCTCTTCTGCCATTGATATACCCGCACTTGCAGCTGCCAGCGCGACAACGCCAACACCGGTAGCGGCCAGTGCGCCGCTTGCTGCTCCGGCAACCATTGATATTGCGATTCCGTCTGTAAATGATTTGCCGTCAGCTAAATTAGCCAGACCTCTTGAGACACCTCCTATTACAGCTCCAACTGCAGCACCAACAATTATATGCCAAAACTCTCCGCCGTCATCATAGCGTACTATGGGATTGTTATCGCAATAGGCATATAGATTTCTATCGGTTATAGATGCCGCCGATACAGTAAGAACATCAACAGTATCCGGAGAAATGAATCTCGTTGTTATAGGATCATAATATCTCGACCGGAGATAGTAGAATCCCGTCTCGGTATCGTAATAGTAGCTCTTGTAGCGGATGGGGTTGAGGTTGAGCACGCGCATATACTCTGCGCGGTCGGCGTCAGTCCACTCGGCGGTCTCTTCTTCAAACGTGTTGAGATAGGTTTCGAGCAGGACTCCCCACGGGTCGTACAGATAGCTGCCTATAAGCTCGCCCCGGGAGTTGATGAGTCCCGTCACATCTCCCGAATAGTCGCGCACATAGTAATACTCCGCGCCGTCAAGGCGGAAGCCGAGCATTCTGCCGCTTTCGTCGTACATGTAGTTTATGGTGTACGACTCATCTCCGTCGGTGTGCACCTCTCCGAGGAGCAGACCGCCCGCGCGGTAATAGTCCACGCGGCTTGTGCCGACTGTTTTTGTCGTGCGCAGTCCGTCCGCGTCGTAGTCAAAGCTTGCCGAAACATCACCTTTTGTAAACGTGGCAAGACGTCTGCCGTTTTTCCACGTCATGGTTATGCCGTCGCGGTAGCTGAGCGGATTGCCTATCGCATCATAGGTGATCGTTGTATTATTATACTTTGTCAGCAGATCGCCCCATGTGCTGTCGGTGTACTCAAAGTGATCGTATCGGTTGTTACTTCCGTCGCCCTGATCCTGAAAAGTCCTCTCTAAAATATTACCTCTGTCATCATATTCCATGACATTGTCATATTCTCTGTTTTTCTCGGATATACGGCTGTTATACGTCAGTCTGTTATGCGCATCGTATTCGCTGTAGTCGTCTATTTTCTTTTTTTCCGTGTTATAGTATGTGCCTATAACCTCGGTAATATTTCCCATTGGGTCGTATACGGGTCTGTATCTTACGCCGTAATAGTCGATAAACAGCTCAAGACGGGAGTTAGTCTCTTTTACATTTGTATTCTCCTGAGCGCCCTCGTAGAAATATGCCTCTCCTATCATCTGATCACTGTATGTCATTTCCGGCAGATATACATCTTTGTGCTGCAGTCTGCCGAGGTTGTCATACGTGTATGTGATCTTATCAACGCCGTTGAGACGCATTTTGGAGATAAGCCCCACGGGGGTTGAGCCTGTTCCCGTTCCGTACTCGTAGCCGTACACATCGTTAAGGAGCACTGTGCCGTCGTCCGGCTTGTACATTCTGAGCGTTGTGCCCGCAACGGTTCCCTTCTGCGGCGTATACGAGGTGCCCACGGTTGCAAGCAGCTTGCCGCTGAGGTTTGACACGGAGGTGTTCACCGTGCGCCCCGTCAGATCATACGTATACAGGGTGCATGTGCCGCCCATAAGGTCCTTTACCATGCGCAGCTCACCTGAAGCACCGTAGCTGTAGGTTACGGGCTTTGCACTGCTGTCAGAATACACCTTTTGCGTTATTCTGTCAAGTGCATCATATGTATATGACAGCTGCACTCCGTTTCCGTATGTCATGCCCGAGAGCAGTCTGCCCGTATATGTATTCTCCGACAGTGTTCTGCTGCCCCCGCTTCCCGATACGGATGTTGTTGTCCGTCTGCCGTAGGCGTCGTAGGCAAGCTGATATTTCAGAGTGCCCGGCAGACCTATCTCCGTAAGCATGCCTAAAGTGTAGCTGTATGACACGCTGATGCCGTCTGTGTTAACTCCGGTCATTCTGTCGCCCGGGTCGTATGTATAATCGGAATGGGTCATAACCGTCTGTCCGCCGGAGCCGTTATCTACCGTCATTTCTGCGGAGGTGAGCCTGCCCATGGTGTCATAGCCGTAGCTGTAATTATTCTTTACCTCGTCGGTCTCGCCCGTAACGGTATATATGCCTGAGGCTTTGCCCCATGTTGCGGTCGATTTTGAGGTAAGCTCGCGGTAATTGCCGTCGATAAAATACCATTTATATATATCGGAAAGCTTATCTGCCGCGGCTCCCTCTGCCGTATCGGCGGCAAGCGTTGAGGTGTTATCCGACCCCGGCTCCTCTGTATCCTTGAGGTAGTATGTTTTTCCTCCGCTTACGGCTTTTATTACAAATGTTCCGTTATCCTGCAAAACCGCAGAAAAGTCCGTAGCGTTGCTGTTTTCAACCGACGAAACCTTTGCACCGGAGGAAGTGACGGAAAGCGCAAGGCTGTCTATACCGTCATTATCCATTATTTTATATGTATTTGCCGTGCTGCCGGGGAAGAAATTATATCTGCTGCTGTATTTGAAGTTGGTACAAAATGCAGCTGTAGAAGTTGTAACTATACATCTTCCGGTTTCAGAGTTCAGCAGATGATACCTGCCGTACTGCGCTATCTCCGTTTTGTATTTCGCCTCTGTGATCTTTGTTTCTGTGGGGTTGCCCGCTGCGTCATACTTATATTCAACGATCTGACCCTGATTTGAATATGCGTTTTCAAGGTTGTTCTTTGAATCGTATGCATAGGTATAGCCCGCACCCGCGGGACTGACGCTGTGCGTCAAAAGATCGTTTGAGTATGCAAATTTTGCAAGCGTTTCGGAAAGGCTCTTTGCGCTTGTAACATTTCCGTCGGAGTCATATGTATAGCTTTGTCCGTAGCTTTCCTTATACAGGAACGGGCAGGCAAACTGCGCTGTTCCTATATTAAAGTTATATCTGAAAACATACTGTACGTTATCGTATTCCGCAGGGGCAATTGCCTCGGCGCAAAGATACTGCCAGTCGTCATACATATAGTTAAACGGAGCACTCAGAATATCGCCGACTATTGTTTCGCCCTTAAAGAACACAACATTTATATGAAAGGCGGGCTTGCCGGGTTTGTTCGTCTGCGCCTCTGTCGAAACGGACGAGGCCTTTGCCCATCCGCCGAAGACAAAGCTGTCTCCCTTAGATCCGTTTACATATATTTTTTTGCCGATGGCACCGTATGTTGATACTCCGGGGGTGATCATGGCTTTTTTCTTTATGGATGCGGGGCAGCTGCTGTCTCTTGAGGCAAACGTGCTGCAGTTACCGCCCCACATTTCGCTGCCCTCATAAAATCCGCCGTCGCAGAGAAGGTTGAAGCCTCCGGCAGAGCCTGTAAGATTCCATTCTACCTGAATATCGTCCACCTTTATATTTCCGGAGGTGGTACTGTCCATGTAAAGCCCCACATGCATTCTGGTGTCTCCCGAGACCACATTGACCGTGACCTCAAGGCGCACCCACTCTCCCGAGGAGGTGGTTTTTACGGGGACGGACGCATTGCCTGTGCGATAGCCCGATGAATTGAAAACATTAACGGTTGCGGTTGCGCCCTTGCCCTTCAGAACCGCTCCGAAGGTGCAGACGTACATAGAAAGCGTGTATGTACCGGGATAAAGCCCGTATACGCTTCTGTAAATAAAGCGCTCGCCGCTGCCCTCAGTTTTGTTGACAGTCATCGCGCCGTAGCCGCTGCTGCCGTTGTCCATGAAATGAGACAGGGTTACGCCGTCCGAGGACGGATACACGCTGTACTCATTAAGATAGGAGGCGTTCCAGAAATTTGCGCCGTCAAGACGGTTTTCTGCCGGAGCCACTGTTTTGGAAACGCTGAGAATTTTGTTGGTTTCTCCGCTTGTGCCGCCCGGAGCGCCCATTTTGTAGCTTTGTCCCATGGACATGGTGTTATTGACCGCGCCTACCGTCTGACCGAATCTGTTGAACTGGTATGTCGTGCTGTCTCTGTCCTGATCGGTAACGGTAGTTGCAAATCCCGAGTATTCGAACTCATAGCTTTCAAGCGCCTGCGCATTTGAACCCCGGGTTATTATCTCAACACGTCTTTTGGAGTTATACGCAGCAGTGACCTTATGTCCGCTGCCGTCTGTTATTGAAGTTATCAGCCGCCCGCTTGTCTCGGAGGTGGTGAAAATCACCTTACCCGGCGCGCCCGTACTTTCGGTATCATGCTGATATATGGACTCTATGAAGTTTTTGTTTGTATCACGAAAGCAAACAGTTGTGGTTTTGCCCTCGGGAGATCTTACGGAAACGCAGTCCTGCCTGCTGTCCGGAGAATAGTTGAACACCGTGCTGCGGGAATAGTCAAGCGCCGCGTTGCTCTCCGTGATCACTCCTATTTGCGCGTTTCCGGGGTCTGTCATGGAAACGTACGTTATATAGTTTTTGTTACCATTCGCGTCGCAAACGAGCTTCAGCCTGCCGAAATAATCGAACTTATATGTGAGCTTTGATTTGGTTTCAAAGCTGTATTTGTAGTCTGTTTCATTAAGGAATTTGAGCTTTATGCCGAGACCGTCTTCGTCGCGGTAATCGTTTCCGCTTTCCTTTTTCATGTAATGACGGGTGCCGTCGGCATCCGTGAATACATAGTCGTAGCCGTTTGCGCGCAGATCATCATCCTCGGTTTCGGTGATCCACATATGGAAGTTTGTCTTTATGTTACCCATACCGGTGGTCTTTTCCGCCTCGCGGCTTGCGCTTATGCTGATCGAAACATTCACAGGCATAACTCCGCCTGTGGAGGTCGTCAGCGGATGGGTCATTATTGCATTGCCGTTGAAATTGTTGACAGACAGCGCACCGCCGCGCCCTGCCGGAACGGTCGTATACGTCCAGTAATCCTCGATGCCCTCGGTGTCACGGTAATTTACAACAAACTGTGGGCAGTATGCAGAGGCGGCCGTAAATGTACTGTCAACAAAATGGATATAGCTCTGTGATGTGCCCACGGATGCGGCGCGCAGCGCTATGCCGTAGTTAGGAGCGGTTCCGTCCGCCCAGCTCTGCGCGGCTTTGGTTATATCGAAATATACCGGATAAGGCTTCAGCTTGACAAATGAATTGTCGTTAAGAACTGCGTAGTCAAGAACGGTGGTATAATCTGCTCTGCCGTCCGAGCCCAGACAAACAACACCGTTTTCATTTATATCAGACGTATTCCAGTCTTTTTCTATCCTGTATGCGTTTACCTGCATATCGCCGGTGGTCGTCGCAGCGGTGTTTTGGCGCATTGCATACACCATGATCCCTGCCGAAACTATGCGGTAGTTGTTTTCCATTATGCTCTCGGGAATGCGGGCATATATCATGCCCTGCACCTCGGGAGCAGCCCCCGTCACAGAGTCATAGCGCTTTCCGACCTTCATGAAGATTTTCTCATCAGTATCGTTAAGACTGCCTGCCGACGATGCAAACACGCCTGTCGTATCCTTGATACCGGAAAAGCCGGTAAGCTCAAATGTAGGGTCTATCGTTACGGGGTAAAGCACTCCGGCTCCGCACATCCAACGGCGGTCCGGCACAAGTGTATATATAAACGTTCCGTCTCCGTTGTCCGCAAGTTCAACTTCGACTTCTCCCAAGGCATTGTTTCTGTCAAACATATACGGTGCGCGGATAGTCGCGCAGATCTCGTCATTGTCGCCGAGAAAAACTACGCTTCCGTCGTCCTGAAGCTCCGGCTTTGCACCGCTTGGCTCAATAAAGAAAGAATACTGCTTCTTCGCGCTTCTGATGTCGCTTACAATAATGCTTTCTTTAAGAGAAGTTCCGATAAGCTCGTATTTCAGCGTTGTACTGTCGCTTATACCTTCATAGGTAACACTGCTGTACGCCTTGTCTGCGGACATGAGATAGGAATTGAGCTCCTCGGCGGCATCCGAAACAGCGTCCTCATCTGCGTCATCCGAGCCTACAATGTCACGCAGCTCGTCAATTCGCTCCGCCGGCTCCTCATTTATACCGATTTCCGCCGATGAAGCACCGGGGGCATCGGAAATAAATGAAAAACGAATATCGGCGCCTCTTGCCGAATATGTAATACTTTGTCCGCTTTCCATAGCGGAAGGAAGAGTTACGGCAGCCTCGCCCGAATCGGCGCGAAGCACCTGCACACCGTTTTCATATACGGTTTTCGGCGTATTGTCGATCTCCTCCATAACGCCGTCCGATTCATAATGTACCTGAATAGGATATACTGCCGCAGTGTACGAACCGTCGCTCATACGGAAAAACTTGGAATTCTCCGTGCGCAGCGACACCTCTTCTCCAAGCACTACGGGAGAAGCCTCCGATTCGGAGACAGCATCATCCAAAAGGCTTGGATCAAGTTCAGTTTCATCAAAATCCGTAATACCTTCGTAGGGATTATATCCCTCGTTTTCCGTGTCCGCAGCCATAGTAATGGGAATTGCCTGAAATGCAATAATCGCCGCCAGAAGCGCAGCGGTTATGCCGCATAGGGTCTTTCTCATTAACTTTTATCCTTTCGGTTTCGGTTTTGGGAGGTTTGTAACATCGTTAGGCATTTGCTGATATAATTGTACCATATAATTCATATACAGTCAATAAATAATTAGTATATCTATATAAAATTTTTATGCGGAATTTTTGTTTGTAAGAAATATTGCACAAAAAATAAGTGGTGCAAAAGACTGTATCAATTTTTACGTTTCCTGCGGCATACGGTGCAAAAGCCGGCAAATATATGCTTTTTCGGCAGCGCTTGACATTTCGGGGGTAAGATGTGTTATACTATACACAGCAGCCCGACTTCAGACGGCTATTCAGCGGCTCGGTCGGCGCGTTTTTGAAAGAGGCCGCCGTTCGGCTGCTCTTCGCAGCGTTTTTGCTGTTTTGCCCGGGACAAACTGCCCCGCGCACTTTCTTTTCGCACAACAGAAATACAGGAGAAACCGGTTTTGAAAATTGCAATTATAGATGACAGCACGAGCGATCTTTACGCACTGTGCAAATACCTGCGCGAGTTTCTGCCGCCTGCCGCGGAGATAGCCGCGTATACCGATGCCGCAGCTTTTCTCGCTTCGTTTGAGTGCGGCAGCTGCGACATTATAATACTTGACATATATATGGGAGAGCTCACCGGCACCGAGGTCGCCCGCAGAATACGTGAGACCGACAGAAATGTCAGTATCGTTTTCTGCTCTTCCAGCAACGATTTCGCCGCGGAGAGTTACGAGGTCTGCGCGTGCTACTACATACTTAAGCCTGTTTCCCGCGAGGGTGTCAAGGCAATGCTCGACCGTCTGGATATTCAAAAGCTTGAGCTTCTGCGCTCGGCAAAGCTGCCCGGGGGCGAGAGCGTTGTACTGCGCAGCATAGTATACGCGGATTTCGCCTCGCATCATGTCACACTTCACTGCAAGAACGGCAGCGACATTTCCGTTCGCTCGTCGTTTTCCGAGATCGAGCCCCTGCTCTGCGCATATCCCTATTTTTTCTCTCCGTGCAAGGGAGTTATCGTAAACTTTTACGAGGTGTCGGAATGCAGCGGAGACACGTTTGTAATGCGCGACAAAACCATAATTCCCATTAGCCGACGCAGATCAAAGGACGTTATTGAGGCGTACTCCGCCTTTATGTTCGACAACATGAGAAAGGACAGGAAAAGCTGATGCCGCCCTTTTACAGAATTGCGGAGGTATGCATATACTCTCTTCTGAACTTTTTGCCGTTTCTGGCGCTCGCGCTTTACCCGTTCCGTCACTGTCTGCGCTTTTCAAAGGCAGTAACGGGACTGTTCATAGGTCTTCTCAGCATAATTCAGATGCTGCTCGGCTTCTGGGCGGCGTTTGTTCCCGACAGCCGCGCGGGGATCATAAGTGCCGTCAGCACAGCTTTGTATTTTCTTTTTTACTTTGCGGCGGTCAAAAAGCACTTCGGAAAAACTCTTTTCACGCTGCTTATGCTGTCAAACCTTGCAAACCTTGCGGTCATAAGCGCAAAATGTCTTGAGGGGCGGTTTTTCCCGGATCTTGCGCTGCAAAACTACCGCTGGTCATTCTCCCTTATGCTTTTTGCCGTTGAGATTATAATCGCCGTGCCGCTTTTCACGTACATGAAGGCGGTATATACACCGGCTGTCGAAAAAGAGACCTCCGGCTTTGAGTGGCGCTATCTGTGGCTTATACCCGCAACATTTTATCTGATGTGGTACTACTGCCTGTACGGAAGCAATTCGCTCTCGGGGCTTGAGATCGCCCTGCGCCCCGGAAACACTGTATTTCTTATATGCGTCAACATCGGGGCCGCCCTTGTGTACTACGTGGTCACGCGGCTGATACTTGAGCAAAACAGGATAACGGAGCTGCAAAACAAGAACTACCGTCTTTCAATGCAGACGGTACAGTACGAAAATCTGCGCGAAAAGATAGCGGACGCCGCGCGAACACGACACGATATACGCCACCACGCGGCGACTATGCAGGAGTACCTTACAGCACAGAATTATTCCGCGCTGCGGGACTACCTGAACAAATACTGCAAGGAGCTTTCCTCCGGGGCGCCGATGCAATACTGCGCAAACGGAGCGGTAAACGCCATCATCACATACTTTGCGGAACAGGCAGCGGACTGCAATGTAAAGTTTACCGTAAAAGCTGATATTCCCGACGGCATCGGTATCGAGGTCACCGATCTGTCCGTATTGTTCGGCAACCTGTTGGAGAACGCTGTCGAAGCCTGCAAATGTGACAAAGGGGACAAAGAAAAGCGGATCGTACTGCGCGCAAAAACGGACAACAATTCCCTTTGCATAACCGTTGATAACACATTTTCGGGGCTGCTGCGGCGCACAAATAGCGGAATGCTCATTTCCGCAAAGCATGCGGGCAGCGGTATCGGCACCGAATCCGTAAAGAACATTGCCGAAAAATACGGCGGCATCTGCAAATTTAACGCCCGCGGCGGAATGTTCTATGCCTCCGTCATGCTTATACTGCCCTCATAACATAGAGACGCAAAAAAATCCGCCGCAAGTCAAACTGACTTGCGGCGGATTTTGCTTGTGCTGCGGTTATTCCGATCTGTCAGCCCAGCTGCCGTAGTTGTAGAACTGCGTCATGGGGCAAACGGTAAAGTCAATTTTTTTCGGGATCTTAAATACGCCGGGATCGTCGAAAATTTCCATGCCCGTGGCAGTCACGGCGTTAAAGAACGAAGTGTACCTTTCTTCGTACAAAGCCCGGCTTTCTTCTGTTCCGTTGGTGTACCAGCTCTTATAAACGCTTGAAAGGCCCATAAACTCGCACGAGAGAGAAAGATCGTCTATATGCTTTTTCTGCAGCTCGGTCTTCGCGAGATCGCGTGCCTCGGCGAGCATTGCGTGCATTTCCTCATAGTGCTCTGCAAGATATCCCTTATCCATCTGGTCCCAGGGGCGGTCGTAGTTGTTTACGGTGCAGCCCTTGAGATCTCCGGCTGCCGTCTGCATAAGTATATAGTTCCACAGTATCTCGTACCCGTCGCCGTAGTACATATAAAGGTATTCTTTTATATACTCCACAAACCGCTCGTGGCTCATATCCGGCTCCCACATCAGTCGCGCGGCAATATAGCTTTTCAGCTTTTCAAAGTTGTTTGCGTTGCTGGCGCCCTCAAAATAGATGCCGTCTGCCCCGCACACATTGACGATATACTGAAAATTCTCATAAAAATCCGGTATATTGGGGCATCCGCCGCCGAGGAAGTAGTGGAAGTTGACACCGTATGACCAGAACCAAAGCTGCGCGCCGTTATCGTGAGCGATCTTGACCCACTCTTTGAGAGATACTTCATCGGCGTTATTGTTGTATCCCAGATTGTTTACTCCGTCTCCGCATTCGCCGGAGCCGAATATGTGGTTGTTGCAGCCGTGGCCGCAGTACATAAGTATAAGCTTTTCGTCAGGACGTATGGTCGCGGGCACTGTGTGATCATACAGGATCATAAACAGCTTCAGCCCGGGCATATACTCCTGAATATCTTTAACTGCCTTGTTTGCAAGCTGCATGTACAGTCCGCCGTTGCCCTCCGGCGCTTTTATCACTGTCACTTCACCGGTATCCCTGTCTTTTCTGATAACCCCGTTTGCCATACGCCCGCATAAACGGCAGGAGCAGTACTTACTGTTATCGTTTATGGAGAATGACATGGAGTCATCGCCGTACTGCGGAACAAAATAGTGCGAACCCCAAAGTTTTAACATGGTTATTGTATCTCTGAGGCCGGTGAACAGTATATCATAAGTTGTCTCGTCGGTGGCACAGGGCTGCCACTTGAGCGGATCCGTCTGGATGCCGTTATAGAACTTGGCGGTATATCGCTGACTGAGTGTGCCGTAACTTTCGTCCGGCAGCGTTCCCGTTCCCATGCTGTAATAGTAGCTGAAGGAATGGGCGTTTATAAAGTGCGGACCTACAAGGTATCCGTCCTGAGGGTTGCCGCCGACATATATCTGTGAGCCGTTCAGCCTGTTGCCGTAGTACGCGCCCCACTGAGCGGGCTTGTCAAAGACAACGCCGCCGCTGTATCTGAAGGTAAGCTGAACTTCTTTTTTGATATGCGTTCCCTCGGGGATATCGGAAGTTCTTGTTTTGTACAGAAACACATATTCGTTGTCGTAGAAACGAACGCCGAGATACTTCTCGCATATCTCATATGCGGCATACATTGTTCCGCGCAGCGAGCCGTATATGTTTACGTCGCCGTTCTTTACGTCAATTATGTAGTTTTCGTTGCCCAGCCCCAGCGCCAGCGCTTCGTCGCTGAGAGGATCGTATCTGTTGAAGTGAATAACGTGCTTTGCATCGGACGTATCGAAAACGATGCCGAGGCGCACACCGCAAGCCTCATATATATACTGACTGAGAATGGTCGCGGCAGTGTAGACGTTTTCTTTCTCGGTGCCGCCTGAAACGACTATTTCATAGTCGTTTATATCGTTGCCTGCAATTGTAAGCTTATAAAGCTGATAGCCGTTCTCAAAATCAGCCGCACTTTCTCTGCCGACCAGAAGGCACCGCATATGATACACGTCAACAGCGCTCAGCACCGTATCCGCGTCGAAATCCAAAGCCTGGATATCTGTCGTCTGATTCTCAACATTTATCCCGACTATATGACATCTCATCAGATAAAGATCCATGGCATCAACGCTTCGGTTGCCGTCCGCGTCTCCCAGAATAAATGTCTCGTCGTTGAAATGCCTGTACGTGTTTATGGCGCCTGCCGTCGTGCAAAGCAAAGCCGAAAGCGTGATAAGTGCCAGAACCACAGAAAGCACTCTTTTTGTAACTGGATCCATTGTCTACCTCCACGTCAATTATAAATACATGTTATTTATAACACATGAATTTTCAAATTGCAATAATTTCGGAAAAATTTATCAATAAATACTCGTCCGCGCGGCGTTCTGTCGCCTTTTTGTACAAAAGCTATCACTAATGTCACCGGCGCGGCACGCCGCAAAACATCCCTGTGTCCCGAAAACAAAAAGGCGGCACGGAACGCAAGCGTTCCGTGCCGTTTTGTGATCGGTATGAAATTTACTGAGCGGCTGCGGCTTTTTTCGCATCCATCTCGCGCAGTGCCGCGCGCTTTGCAGCCTTGTCAGCCGCGCGCTCTGCCGCGCGCTCTGTCATCTTCTCGGCAGCGTGGTTGATATCGTCCGCCGCCTTATCGACGTCGGCGCCGTACTCAACGTCGAACTTGAACACATCCTTGCCGTTCTTCAGTTTGAGACCGAAGGAATGTATTGTAAGCTCTCTGCCTATAATTTTGATTTTTCTCTCTTCTATGTATGCCTTGTCTATATCGGTGAAAGGATAAACACCGCCGAACTCGTAGTTTGCCTCCTCGGAAGTGTCGAGAAGAGAGATATGCTTGCCGTAAACGTAAACATTCTCCTGAGTGAAGTAAAGCTGAGCGGCATTGTAGGAATCCGTGCGGTACTTGTGATCGGGACCTTTTTTGCAAAGCACGTTGTCGCCCTCGTAGCTGAAACCTCTGAGGAATACGGGGTTCAGAATTTTAAGAAAGTTTCTCTCGTATACTTCGTACTTTATCTGCGCCTGCTCGGGCATATCCTTGATCTTGCCGTGGATCTGGTTATCGATATCAGCCTCTGCGGACTTTGCACCGGAGCCGAACACCGCGACCGCGGCGCCGATCATTATTACTATAAAGCCGAAATTGTAGCCGTTGCCCTTAGGTATTATAAGCATCATCAGAAAACCGATAATACATACGGCAAGTCCCGCAAGCAGAACAATATTAACTCCCTTTGTGGTAAAGTACTTCAGATTGCGTTTAGTTTCCATAATATCTCCCGATACGGCACTTTGTCAAAAAGACCCAATACCGCCTTAACTGAATCAATTCTTATTAAATTATACACAAAACTATCGTCAAAATCAATATATAGGCGGGAAATAATATGAATTTTCGGTGAATATTTTTATAACAAATGCAGAGACGGACATAGCATACTGAAATAAGGCAAAGAATATTAGCAAACATAAGAAAGGAATTTTCAAAAATATGAAAATGAAAAAATCATTTTTTCTGCTTGTTTTGGCATTGACCGCGGCGGTACTTGCCTGTGCCGTATCCGCTTCGACCCTTTCACCAGCTCTTGACGTTATCGCGGACAGCTGCAGCGTTACCGTCTCCGGCATTTGCGGCGAAAACGTAGTGTTTGACAGAGAAAGCTTTACCGGCGCCGCAGACGACGGCACATATGACGGCATACGCATAGTATCTCTGCCTGACTCCGGGAGCGGCACCCTGTATTATAATGACGCGGAAATATGCACCGGTCAGGTCATTCCTTTTGAAAAAATCGACTGCGTAAGCTTTGTGCCCAAGGACGGCGCAAAAAGCGCAAGCTTTGAGTTCACCTTTGACGGCGCGTACACCGTTCCCTGCTCCATTGTATATAAAGACAGTGTAAATAACGCACCTACAGCCTCGGGCTGCCCGTATATCTCAACGTTTGTATCCACAAACTGTTCGGGTGCCATGCGCGGCGCGGATCCCGACGGAGACAAGATCACATTTGAAGTGACAAAGTATCCCGAGAGCGGAAAGCTCACATACAGCGCCGAGGGCGGCGACTTTATATACAGCGCACCGAAAAGCGCCGGGGCGCAGAGCTTCTCGTACCGCGTGCGCGATGAATACGGCAGCATTTCCGAGGAAGCCGAGGTAGTGCTTGACGTGACCGAAAGATCCACAAAGCTTGATTTCTCCGACGTTTCCGCCGACTCGTGCAGAAAGACAGCCGCCTGTGCCGTCTGCGACGCGGGTGTTATGAGCTATACAGAAGAGGACGGTGAAAAGCTGTTCAATCCGACCAAAAAGACTTCAAGACTTGAATTTCTCGTAGGACTTATGGATGCCTGCGGAGCGAAAAATCTGCCTACGGCGCCGAATACAGGCTTTGCGGACAGCGATGAAGTCGCCGCAGAGTACAGAAGCTATGTTTACAGCGCATCAAAGCTCGGCATAATAAACGGTATAAAGACCGACGCCGGCATGTGCTTTATGCCGGACAAACCCATAACAAAAGCGCAGGCAGCCGTTATGGTAAACAGCATCATCGGATATGAAGCCGAGAGAGACGCGTCTTACGGCGACAGCGTCCCCGCATGGGCACAGAGCTCCGTTGACGCACTTTACGAAATAGGCGTTATAGACACTTCCGCAGGACAGATGAGGGCAAACGATACCCTTACCCGTGCAGACGCGGCGCAGATACTTTATAATGTTATGACGCTCATATATGAATAAAAACGCCTATGGCGGGACAAAATTACAATGTATGGTGAAAGCCGTACCGCAAAAGACATGAAAGAGAAAGGATACACAAGAAAATGAGTCAGAATCAGAACCAGCAGCAGAACAAAAATCAGCAGCAGAATCAGCAGCAGAACAAGAACCAGCAGCAGAATCAGCAGCAGAACAAGAATCAGCAGGAAAGAGAGCAGCAGAGATAACTCTCACCTCAAAAAGCTGAGAAAAGCTGCCGCAGGAATAACGTCCTGCGGCAGCTTTTCGGTTTATGGATGGGTACAGCGTCACTTACCAAATCGGCGTCTGACTCACGGTAAAAATGCGCCGCAAAGCTCAGCCTGCGGTTTCCTCCGAGCACTCCCTTATCATTTGCTCAAGCTTGCCCGCGGCAACGCTCAGAGGCTGCTCTTTTCTTTTTATAAGCACTATGCTGCGCTCCGGTATCTCCTCTTCAAGGTCTATTCTGCACACCCCGCTGCTTTCCTTTATAAACTCCTCGGGCACAAAGCCTATGCCGAGATCCGCCTCCACCATGGGCATTATCTGATCGGCGGTGAACGCCTCTATATCGGGATGATACGCAAGCCCGTGCGATGCGAACAGCGACGAATAGAATTCATGTGATTTAGTATCCTTGCCGAGGGAAATAAGCGGATAGTCTTCAAGATCACCGAGAGACACACGCCCCCGGCAAAGGCCCGTAAAATACGGCGAGCAGACCGCCGCCTCGCGTATGGGGCGAACGACCGTCTCCGTAAGCGTCGGTGACTGCGGCGTTGGCGTTGTGACAACGGCTATATCGGCTTTCCCCTCTTTCAGGGCGGAAATTGCCTGTGGGGTTGAATGATTGCTTATCCGTATATGTATGCCCGGGTATCTCAGGCGATATTCCTTCAGCACGGGAAGCAGCAGGCAGCGCAGCGCCACCTCACTTGCGGCGACATAAACCGTCCCCGTCTGCATATTTCTGCTTTCCGTTATTTCGGCTTCTCCCGCTTCTATATGCTCAAAGGCTATTCGCACATGCTCATACAGGCGCTCGCCCTCGGGAGTGAGCCTCATGCCGCGGTTGCTGCGTGAAAACAGGGCACAGCCCAGCTCCGACTCGAGATTTTTTATCGTTCTCGTAAGATTCGGCTGATTGTTCATAAGCAGTTTCGCCGCTTTTGTAACGTTGCCGTATCCTGCGACATAATAGAAAATTCTGTAGTGGTCGTAGCTTATGTACATACGCTTCTCCTATATCAATTTTATATTGCTTCCATATACATCATACATTTTACATATGTGCATATACGGATTATAATATATTGGCAAATAAAAGTCAAGCTGTTTGTAGGAGAGCGGCGGCTGCCGCATATCCGCTTTAAGAAAGAGGGATTTATAATGAAACCGATACTTGAGATCGCAATTAGCGCAGCCTTTGATATTGCCATGCTGTTTCTCATTCTGAAAAGCGCAGGCTCCGCCGGAGGCGACAAGGCGCTGTATCGGTTTATGTCGGCGACCTTCGGCATAGGCTTTCTTACAGGAATAATATCGATCTGTCTTCTGGGCGGCAGTTACACCGTTCTGACTCTTGACGCTCTCGGATTTATGCTTTCATATACGGCTTTCGTGTTCACCTTTTCCGGAAAGAAGAATCACGATGAGAGAAGCTAAGCATTTTAAGGGACAGATGTCCGACAGCTTTCGCGCTGCCGTATTCATCATCCTCTCCGGAGGATTTCAGGACGCGTACACATATACCTGCCGCGGCGAGGTCTTTGCCAATGCGCAGACGGGCAACATAGTGCTTCTGAGCACAGCTCTGTTTCAGCACGAGTGGCCGACAGCCGTCAAATACCTTATTCCCGTATTATCATTTCTTGTCGGCACGGCAGCGGCGGAGTTTATTCACATAAGGCTCAAAAGCTATGAAAAAATCCATTGGCGGCAGATAATTCTTCTCGGCGAAATAATTCTTCTTTTTGCAGTCGGATTTCTTCCCGCCCGCATCGAGCCTCTTGCAAACGCACTGGTATCGTTTGTCTGCGCGATGCAGGTGCAGACCTTCCACAAGGTGCGCGGGCACGCATATGCAAGCACTATGTGCATCGGCAATCTGCGCGCGGGCACAGAGGCGCTGTGCGCATACTTCAGGGTCAGGGACAAGGAGATCCTCGCAAAGGCTCTCACATATTTCGGTGTGATACTTGTTTTCGGCGTCGGTGCCGGACTGGGCAGTATTTTGACTGTCCTGCTCGGCTTCAGGGCTATATGGATCTGCTGCGCTCTGCTCTTCGTAAGCTTTGCTTTGATGTTTGTACCGGAGAGACAGTAGTACCTGCCCTATCCGCCGACATATAAATACCGGCTGCCGTTTTTCCTATTTTCGGCAGACGGACTTTTATTTGCACTTATAACCTGTGAAAAAACACGGCTGCCGCGCAGCCGTGTTTTTTACGTATTTTAATCTTTTCAGTCTTTAAGAACGGATATGGCGTCTGTAATCGTTTTTTCCAGAGCCTCTTTGCCGTATTTATCGACCTCTGCTTTGTTCTTTTCGCCGTGGGTAAGACATCCGGCGCCGCCGATACAGCCGCCGACACACGCCATGCCCTCGATGAAGTTGGCGTCAAGTATGCCGCGGTTCTTCTTGAGCAGCGCCACGCGGCACGCCTCTATGCCGTCGCAGGAGCAGGCTTTGAGCTCAAAGTCGTCGTAGCCGTGCTCTTTCAGTCCCTCAGCAACCGCGTCGGCAAGACCGCCGCAGCGGGCAAATATTCTGCCGAAGTACGAAGCGTTATCAAGCACGTCCTCGCCGAGAGTCGTAATATCTATATCTCTGCTGTCAAACAGCGCCTGAAGCTCTTCAAAGGTCATTGCCGCATCCACATAGGGACGGACCTCTTTTTTCTGGACCTCTGCCTTTTTAGCTGTGCAGGGACCGATAAATACCACCTTGCAGGGTGCCTCATGCTCTTTAATGTACTTTGCTATCATTGCCATGGGAGACAGATTGTGCGAAACATACTGCGCAAGATCCGGCATGGTCTTCTGAATATAGCTTACAAACGCGGGACAGCAGGAGCTTGTAAGAAAGCCCTTTTCGTGCAGCTCTTCCGACTCGGCATACGCCACCATATCGGCGCCGAGCGCCGCTTCGACAACTGTATGGAAGCCGAGCTCTTTAAGTCCGGATATTACCTGACCGAGCTTTGCGTATGTAAACTGGCTCGAAACGGACGGCGCAACGACCGCGAATACCTTGTATTCCTCGTTGTTACGGCTCTTTTTGATGATGTCTATAACATCAAGAATAAAGGATTTATCCGTTATCGCGCCGAAGGGACACTGATAAACACAGGCACCGCAGCCGATGCACTTGGAGTTGTCGATGGCAGCCGCCTTGCTCTCGTTCATGGTGATAGCCTTTATTTTACAGGCATTCTCGCAGGGGCGCTTGCGGCTGATTATTGCGGTATATGGGCATACCTTTGAGCAGGCGCCGCACTCCCTGCACTTGCTTTTGTCAATGTGCGCCACATGATTTTCGTCAAAGCTTATGGCACCGAAGCGGCAAACATCCTCGCAGCGGTGCGCAAGGCAGCCGCGACAGGCGTTTGTAACCTCAAATCCACCCATGGGGCATTCGTCGCAGGCTGTGCTGATAACCTCGATAACGTTGGGATTTTCGCGGTCTCCGCCCATTGCGATACGGACGCGCTCCGTAAGGATCGCTCTCTCCTTGTACACACAGCACCGCATCGTCGGCGTGTTGCCTGGAACAATGGTTTTGGGTATATCCAGAAGATTTTCAAGAAGAGTGTCGTTCCACGCAAGCTTTGCAACCTCGCGGAGCACCTTGTATTTCAGATGCTGTACCTTTGTATCGAATTTGCGCATATTTATATTCCTTTGCTTTAGTATTTGCCGTCAGAAATAGCTTACCTTGATACGCTTTCCCATCTTTTTGAGACATGAGGAAAGCTCTTCCACAAGGTTCATTTTAATGTTGAAGTTTATGGGCAGATCGGGGTTCTGATGCGCAGGGTTCACCGCCCTGCCGACGAAAAAGTTTATATCCGTTGCCTCTTCAAACAACAGTCTGCAAATCATGCAGGCACCGTCGCGCCCGAGACTCCATTTTTCGTACATCTCATTGCTGCCGAGAGCGTCGCGGGCGTACTCTATCACCTTATTTATCGTGATAACGCCCTCCGTTACCAGATCGACACCCTCGATCTCCGCGATCGGGGGGACGTCGCTGTTTTCAAACGAAAGGCTTGCCTTCAGCGGTTTGCCGAGGTATTTTGCAGCGATGGACGACGTTGTGCCGCCGCAGACTATGTGCTTTCCCTCTTTTGAGAAGAACAGCGACATCATGCGGTCGCAGTCGTCACGGTTGCGGGGGGGACCGAACAGAAGGTTCATTGGCTCTCTCTTTCTTATCTTGACAACGCACGCGGTAGCGTCGTCGCCGGGGTGGTAGCCGTACTGCTTATTGCACTCGTCAATAAGCATTGTGGAGAGAGTCTTTGCCGTGTAGCCCACAGGGGCGACGGTCATCATGAACTCCGCTATCTCCTCTACCCTCCAGCCGAAATTATAGGCAAGGCCTATACCCGCATGGGGGCAGCCGTCGCTCATGGCGACGAAAATATCGTTCTCCCTGAGGCTTATCACCGACTTGTATATCTTCTTTGAGTCGATGCTGAGCTCGCTTTTGGGATAATCGGATATTTCGAAATCGCGCAGCAGTATGACATGGGGGTTGTCATACTGGATTATCTCCGCGGTCTCGTTGTTTATAATATGGATTATTGTAAATGTGGAGTATGCCACGCCGCGCACGGAGCATATGGGCAATGTTGCGGCAATGGTGGAAACGCACTCCTCAAGCGCAAGCCCCTCAGCCATCATCGTTGAAATTATCTTCGACGTAAGAGTTGACAGAATGCTTGCCTTGACTCCGCTGCCCAATCCGTCCGCAAGAACGATCACCGTAGAGTTTTCGTCCTGCTCCACAATATCCACGTGGTCGCCGCAAAGCTGCTCGCCCTCGTGGTTGATGCTTCTCCAGCCTATATCCGCGCAAAGATTATTCATCGCTGATAGACTCCTTAAGCTTTGTAAGCGCGATCTTCGTCTCCGCGGCGGTCTCGCCCAGAAGCGAAGCTATCTCCTGAACTATTCGCATCTGCTTATCCACAACGCGATCCGCGATCTCGACCGTCTGACGGCTGATGTTCTCTTTTTTCTCGCGCTGCGACTCTTCCTCGGTAACGTCTCTGAGTATGCATACAAGCAGGCGGTATTCCTTGTCGTAGACAATGGTTTCTTCCACATACTTTTCATACTCGGCAAGATATACCCGTTTGTTATGAATGTCGCGGCCGCTGCTGAGCACGTTCATAAAGTCGCCGGGCTCCATGATACGGACGACCTGATCGCCCAGTATATCGGAAGCGTAGCGTATATTGAGAATTTTCAGCGCAACACGGTTTATCTGCTGTACCTCAAGCTTTTCGTTGAGCACGATAAGCCCGTTGGGGGTGTTGCGCACGATAGTATCGGAAAAGCTCTCCGCCTTGTCCTTGAGGTACGGCAGGCACATGGATATTTCCGCCTTGCCCTGCAAAATGGCGATAGCCTTTTCGCGGCAGGAATCGTATCCGCAGGAGCCGCAGTTAAGCTCGTCAGACGGCTTTTCCTTGCCCATCTGACGCAAAGTTTCTTTTATCTCCGCCTCGGAAGGCGTCTTGGCTTTATGTTCTATCGCGATAAACGTTTTGCGCAGCTCCAGCGGATCGGGCTGAGAGACCTCGAAATCCTCTTTACCCGCAAAAGCCGCCACCGCCGCATAGTCCTTTACGGGTGCGCGGTGGAACTTTTCCATAACGGGGCCGCCGATGCAGCTGCCCGCGCACGCGGACATTTCTATAAAGCAATGGTGTATCTTGCCGTCCTCAATATCGCGCAGAGCCGCCATGCAGTTCTCAGTGCCGTCTATCGCCATATAGGTATATCCGGGGAGATCGGTATGCATTGTCTTGAGTATACCGCCCGTAGTGGGGAAAAAGCGCGCGCGGCTCTTTTCCTCGCTGTCGGTCTCTCGGCGTATCTCGATATTCTCGCTTTTCAGCCATGCCGTCAGTTCATCATACGTAAGAACTGCGTCAACAATGCCGTCATAATACTGCGCCTCGTCCTTTTTCGCAACGCAGGGACCCACAAAAACGGTCTTTGCGCCGGGGATGCGCTCTTTTATGCTGCGGCAGTGCGCCTGCATGGGAGAGAGAACTTCCGCGAGATACTTAAGCTCCGCGGGAAAATACTTCTGTATAAGCAGGTTTACGGAATGGCAGCATGAGGATATGACTATATCCCGCTTTTCCTCTTCGAGCAGTCTCTCATACTCCGTTTTAACGACCGTTGCGCCCAGTGCGGTTTCTTCAACGTCGTAGAAGCCGAGCTGCTTAAGCGCGTCGCGCATGGCTCCGATACCGGCGCCCTCGTAGTTTGCCACAAACGACGGAGCAAGGCTCACCACAACGGGGTCGCCGCTCTGCAGCAGCACACGTACCTTCTCGGTCTCGTCCACTATCTGCTTTGCGTCCTGAGGACAGACAACAAAGCACTGTCCGCACATAATACATTCGTTGCCAATTATGTATGCCTGGTTTCCCGTAAAACGGATGGATTTGACAGGACAGTGGCGAATGCATTTATAGCAGTTTTTACAGTTGGATTTTTTCAGTGTAAGGCAGTCCATTGTCTCACCCCTCCGAAGTCAGCTTTTTCAGAACCTTATCTTCAAAAAACGCATTGAAGTTGTCCGGTGTTATACCCGTATAAATATCGTCGTCGATAGTAACCGTTACACCGACGCGGTTACACTTGCCCGTGCAGAAGCTGCCCGCAAGGGTTATATCCTTCTCAAGTCCGTGAGACGCAATAGCGTCACGAAAAAGCTCAACAAGCCGTTCCGAGCCCTTGAGATGACACGACGATCCGACACAGATCTGAACTATCATGGCCCGATCAGAGTTTTGCGAGCACGTTCTGTGCGAAGAAATCGTCAACGGTGTCGGGAGTTACGGAGTAGAATGCGTCGTCTACCGTAACACAGACACCCTTCTGACATTCGCCCATGCAGAAAGTTCCGGCAAGATCTACCTTATCGCCGACTGCCTTTTCGCGGATGAGGTCCTGGAGCTTTTCGACTACCTGTCTCGATCCTTTGATGTGGCAGGACGAGCCGATGCATACTGTGATCTTCATATTTTTTCTCCTTTAATTAAGCGTCAATCCATGAATACAGAAACTCGCGCTCCGCAGCTACGTTATTCAGCATACGTACCGCAGAGACCATCGGCATCCACTTCTTGACGTATTTTATTTCGGTTTTGCTCTTTTCGCAAAACATCTTCAGATACTCTTCGGCGCCTGTGATATCGCCGTTCAGCCAGAACAAAAGGAACGTTCTCGCCGCGTCCGCTGCCGCGTCGCCCTGCGCCGCGTGGGACCAGTCGATGATATACGGCGTTCCGTCCTCGGAAATGATAACGTTGGACGGCTCAAAATCGCCGTGGCACACCTTGGCTATGCGCGACGTGCTTTCAAGCTGCTCGTGCAGGCTGTAGCGCACGGTGGCAGGCAGATCCGTCTTGCATATGCGCCTGTTCATTTTGTCCTTGAGCTTTGTGAGCTCGGGACATGATTTTGAGTGGATATCCACCTGCAGATCCACAAAATCGGAAAGCAGCTTTTCCCTGTTTTCCGGCTGCTCCTTTATGAGCTGTTCTACTGTTTTTCCCTTTATGTAGCGGTATACTATCGCCCATTTTCCGTCAACGTCCTTGATCTCAAGAACCTCCGGCACGTTTATGCCGGCTTCAAGCACAAGCTCCTGATTGCGCGCCTCGTTGAGAATTTCGGCTTTCGTATATCCCTCGCCGAAAACTTTGAGGCAGCGATCGCCGTCGCGGTATACCGTTTTATTGTTTCTGACTGCGATTATTCTGTCGAGATTCATAATTTGCCTTTCTGTAAGCTGTATTGCAAATCCGCCGCTTACACTATCTGCATTTTCAGATGCGCGAGCGACAGCGCCATGTTTTCGTATCTTATCACAACATCTGCCGGCTTGTAAAGCTGACACGGCGCAAAGCACCATATCGCCTTTATGCCGCAGTCGCACAGTTCGTTGCAGACCTCCTGAGCAGACGCGGCGGGAACTGCGATTATGCCGATCTTGACGCCGGACTTTCTGCAGAAATCAGCAAGGTCTGCCACGGGAAGTATGGGCTTTCCCGCAGCGGTGTGCTCCGGTTTTTCGACCGCTTTGTCAAACGCCGCGCAAATATCAAGACCGTAGTCCGCAAAGCCGCCGTAATCGAGCAGCGCCCTGCCCAGTTTACCTGCGCCCACTATAACTGCGCCTCCGTTTTTCGGATCGAGAAAGCCCTCAAGACTGGATCTCAGACTTTCGGTCGTGTATCCTATCTTCGGCTTGCCCGAACCGCAGAGAGCGCCCAGATCCTTTCGGACCTGGACCTCGCCGAGCCCGAGGTCTCTTGCTATGGTCGTTGCGGAAACCGTATCCGTCCCGGCGGGAAGGCTACGCAAATATTTCAAATAGATCGGTATTCTTCCGAGCGTTGCACGGGAGATATCATTTTCCTTCAAGACTGCACCTCCGTCGGTATTTGTCATAATTTCACACTTTTACGATTGTATTGTATCAAATATATTTTCGTTTGTGAATTGCCTGTTTCTCATATCGGTATTGCAATTATCGATACATAGAAGCCCAATTGACAAAAAAAGAAAAGCCGCACGAGCGGCATCTCTTTTTTCAGATCTGCTGTTTTTTCCTGTGAAAAAGTCCGAAATGCTTTTTCTCTTTTTCGGGAGCTTCTCCCTCGTCAAAGGATTCTATACCTTTGAGATCGTAGCCCGTATTTTTTATGACCTCGGCGAGCTTTGCCCCGTCGAGAGGCTGTGCCGATATTACTACGGTCTCGCCGCTTCTACGCGAGGATGTGACCTTTTTGGGGTTGAACGCAAGTCTTACCGCGTCGTTTATGTGCGCCTCGCACATTCCGCACATCATGCCGTCAATATGAAGTATTGTTTTTATCATACGATTCTCCTTTTCCCGCCGCAGCCGGCGAGATCACTCCGCGCCTTTCAGCGCTTCTACCATATCAATTTTTCTGTTTTTCCTTGAGACCATGGCGCTTACCAGCAGAGACACGCCCATTGTGAGCGCTATGCTGAAAACATATGTCGCCCAGCCGAGCGTCATGCGCATTTCGTATTCGCCCGCCATCTTTTTCAGTGCGTAGTCAAGCACGCCGGCGCCCATAGGCAGCCCGAGAATGACTCCGACAACGCTGAGCCACAGATTCTGACCTATAAGTATACCGCCTATGCGCCTGTCCCTGAAGCCGACGACTTTCAGCGTCGCAAGCTCACGGTAGCGCTCGGTATAGCTCATTACACCCAGATTATACAGCACAACGACGCCGAGTACAAGTCCTCCGACCACAAAGACCGCTATCATGGCGTTCATTATTTCCATAAACGTATCGAATGAATCCACGATAGCCTGCCTTGACTGCACGCTTTTTACCGCGTCAAGCGCTTCTATATCCGCCTTGGGCGTGTCGGTGTATACCGAATCCGGCACAGGAGTGATGCCCGCATCCTCGGCGCACCTCGGCGTAATTACGACCGACTCCGAAACGCTGCGGATAATGCCCGAGACCTTGAACGTATATTTATCGTCCGTGCCGTATGGGGAAAGCGTTATGCTGTCGCCCGCATCGATGCCCAGATCGTCCGCGATGCGCATACAAACATACGCTCCGTCGTCCCGTATGTCGGTGTAGCCCTTCTCTTTTCCGGGAAATTTCACGGCGTCATGGCTGAGAGAATATATATCGAGCGACACGGTCTTGTCGTTTTCCGTCTGCACGCTTACGGATTGGCTCCAGTCGCCGTCGTATGCGTCTATGACCTCCCGGCGGGCATCACTGTCGGCGCTCTCGCTCAGATAGATCCTCGACGAGTAGTTTGTCGCACCGTCATAGTACATATCGAGAAAAGCGGACATTGTGTCCCTCATGCCGAATGCGCATACTATAATCATCATGCAGCCAATAATGCCGATAAGGGTCATCGCCGTTCTCGACTTGTGGCGCATTATGTCTCTCATATTCCACCTTGTGCCGAAGGAAAGGCGGTGGAACATATTCGTGCGCTCAATAAGCATGGGCTTCATCTTTTTGGGAGTATACGGTCTCAGCGCGTCCGCCGCCGTTCCCCTCAGCATGCTTCTGACGGAGGCAAAGCCGATAAGCGTCAGAAGAACGATTATCCCGATTATTATAAATACGCAGAAGAGAGGCATATAAAGCTTCCACTGCGGCATATCGAAATATGTGCCCATGGTTCCGCTCGGGTTCATGACGTACCACGCGATTGCGTACCCGAGGCCAATGCCCGCGGCACTGCCGATGATGCCGATGGTGAACGCGTACGACGTGTAGTGAAGGAGTATGCGTCTGTCCTTGAAGCCCAGCGCTTTAAGCGTGCCTATCTGCGTTTTTTCCTTTGCGCAGAGGCGGTGCATGGTCGTTACCATAGTCAGCACCGCTATAAGCAGAAACAGAACCGGAAGCACGCTGCCCATGGTCTTTCCCTCGTCAATCTCGCCGCGGGAGAGAGAGTATGCCGACGATTCTTCTTTTGTAAGAATAAGCGTTGTTTCTCCGATCGCCTTGTCAACATCGTCGAAAAAGCCGTCCCTTTCCCTTGCGCTTATAACGTGTATCTGGGGGTAAAACTCAAAGCCCGCAGCTTCCTTGTAAAGCGTGGGAGAAATGTACGCATATCCGTAAGTGTCATAGTCGGGCATGAGCTGACTTTCGTCGCGCACGCACACAAGATACTCGGCAGCCTTTATAAGCCCGCGCACCTTGCCCGTAATTTCCGTGCTGCGGTATACAAACGTTATGCTGTCGCCGAGAGAGATATCGTTTGCCTCGGCATACTTGTCCGAAAGCCAGACACCGTCGGGGCTGTTTGCATCGTAGGCTTCGCCGCTTGTCACAATAAACGATGAAACATCCTTATCCGTCGTGACGGTGAGCGCCGCGCTGTTGCCGTCGCTGCCTTTTATATCAGCCGCGACGGAAAGAAATCTCGCAGCGGCATCCGCTCCGTCGATATCCGCGACTTTTTCAAGCTCTTCTTCGGAAAAGCCGCGCTCTGAGTATATGCGGTAGTCGGCGTATCCGCACTTGTCAAAGAACTTGTCGGTGTTTCTTTCAATGCTGTACCACTCCGTGTTGAAGCCTACGACCACGCCGACGCCGAGACATATCATAATGATCATGGAGATAAACTGCGCCTTGTAGACGCCCATAGTTCTCCACAGTTTTCTGAAAAGCATTCGCCGTCACCCGCCTTTACCAGTCGATAGAGTCTGCAGACGCGGGAGAGGGATTTTCCTCTATGGAAACTATCTTTCCGTTTTTGACGCGGATGACCTCGTCCGCCATTTTCGCAATGTTCTGGTTGTGGGTCACTATAACGATAGTCTTGCCGTAATCCTTTGCCATTTTGAGAAGCAGCTTCAGCACCAGAACTCCGGTCTCGGAGTCAAGAGCGCCCGTGGGCTCGTCGCAAAGAAGGATCTTCGGATTTTTCGCAAGCGCGCGGGCGATCGAGACTCTCTGCTGCTCGCCTCCCGACAGCTCGGCGGGAAAGTTTTTAAGGTGATCCGAAAGTCCCACTTCTTCTATCATCTTTGTGGCGGAAAGCGCATCGGGGGCAATTTCTTTTACAAGCGCCACGTTTTCGTGGACGGTCAGCGTGGGCACGAGGTTGTAGAACTGAAAAACGAATCCGACGGTCTCGGCTCTGTACTCCGCGAGCTCGTCTGCGGAAAGCTTTGAAATATCGCGTCCGTCAACAATTATTTTACCTTCCGTAGGGCTGTCCAGACCGCCGAGAAGGTTCAGAAGCGTGCTCTTGCCCGCTCCGCTGGGACCCAGAACAACTATAAATTTTCCGGCGCAAAGCTTCATTGTAACGCCGTCAAGCGCCTTTTGCTCGTGGTCGCCGCTTTTATAAACGCGGCTGACATTCTGAAATTCAACAATGTTAGAAGCCATATCGTTCTCCGTTTACTGATAATAAGCTTTGGGCGGTACCCTTGTCCGCCGCAATTCCAAGTTAGCGTTTGCTAACCTCGCTTGAAAAGTCAAGGGAGACGGCGTTATGCCGTCTCCCCTACCCTGATTATTTCTTATGGCAGGAGCCGGACATTGAGCAGTGCGCGCAATTACCCCCGCAGGCAGATTTTCCTTTTTTCTTATCTCTCACCATGACCGCGATTATTACGGCGACTATTGCCGCCAGACCCGCGCAGACGAGAATCGTTGCAAGATTTTCGGAAAGCCATTGAAGCATATATATCGACTCCTTTTTATAAAGTATATGCTGACGATGCAGTGATTATTTTACCTTTGCGGTAAGCTTTGTCGCTTCCTTGTAGGGGCGAACAAGCATGAAGATCATGAACGCCAGAACAGCGATTGCAGCTATAAGGCCGATAACGTTTACATTGCCGGTGAACAGCAGTCCGAACTGGTTAACCATGAGAGAGATCGCATATGCGAAGCCGCACTGGTAAGCGATCGCAAACCATGTCCACTTTGCGTTGTTCATCTCACGCTTGATAGCACCGATCGCTGCAAAGCAGGGCGCGCACAGAAGGTTGAAGACGAGGAAGGACATGCCGCTGATGCCTGTGAATGCCGCAGCGATATTGGAATATACGCTTGCATCTCCGCCTCCGTAGAGGATGCCCATTGTGCCGACAATGTTTTCCTTTGCCACAAGTCCCGTAATGGAAGCAACTGCCGCCTGCCACTCGCCCCAGCCCAAAGGCTTGAAAATCCATGCTATTCCTGATCCGATAACCGCAAGAATGGATTTGTCGAGTTCATCCTCACCGAGCATACGGAAGCTGCCGTCAACAACACCGAAGTATGTAGTAAACCAAACAAGGATAGTGGACAGCAGGATAATTGTGCCTGCCTTCTTGATGAAGGACCAGCCGCGCTCCCACATGGAGCGGAGAACGTTTGCGGGGGTAGGCATATGGTATGCGGGAAGCTCCATTACGAAGGGAGCGGGATCGCCCGCGAACATCTTTGTCTTTTTAAGCATGATGCCGGAAACGATTATCGCAGCCATACCGATAAAGTACGCGCCCGTGGATACCCAGGGAGAGCCGCCGAATATAGCGCCGGCGATCATTGCAATAAAGGGAATCTTGGCGCCGCAGGGAATAAATGTTGTGGTCATGATGGTCATACGGCGGTCACGCTCGTTTTCGATCGTACGGGACGCCATGATACCGGGAACGCCGCAGCCTGTACCTATAAGCATGGGAATGAATGATTTGCCGGACAGTCCGAAGCGGCGGAATATACGGTCAAGCACGAATGCTATACGTGACATGTAGCCGCAGGCCTCCAGGAATGCCAGAAGCAGGAACAGCACGAGCATCTGGGGAACAAATCCGAGCACCGCGCCGACACCGGCAACGATACCGTCGTTGATAAGTCCGGAAAGCCAATCTGCAGCGCCTGCTTTTTCAAGACCCTCGCCTACCAGCACGGGAACACCGGGAACCCAAACGCCGTAGTCTGCGGGATCGGGAGCGTCAAAGCCGTTTTCGCTGAGGTAGTCAACAGCGTCCTTATAGGTCATTGCGACCGTCTCATCTTCTTTGACATCCTTGGGGATGGAGGAGTAGAATGCGGTCAGCTCATTTACGGCCAGAGTTTCTTCGTCCTCGACCTCAACGGTCGCGGTCTCGGAGTCGCTCTTGAAGCTCTTCATCTCGTCGAGAGCTGCGGACTCGTCAAAGTCATCGCTCTCGGGATCGATGTTAAGATCGGGTAAAAATGCCTGAACAGCTTCGGTAGCGGCGGTGTAGTCGTCGTTTACGGTTTCGTACGCCTTGCTGCCGATGCCGAGAAGATGCCAGCCGTCGCCGAACAGTCCGTCGTTTGCCCAGTCGGTCGCCCATGAACCTACGGTTACCATGGAAATGTAGTAAACCAGGAACATTACAACTGCGAATATGGGAAGTCCGAGCCAACGGTTTGTAACTACTCGGTCGATCTTGTCGGAAGTGGAGAGCTTGCCCTTGTTCTTCTTTTTGTAGCAAGCCTTTATAACTGTTGCTATGTATACGTATCTCTCGTTTGTGATGATAGACTCCGCGTCGTCGTCAAGCTCCTCTTCGGCAGCCTTGATGTCTGCCTCGATATGCTCGAGAACTGCTTTGTCTATATTGAGAGAAGCAAGGACCTTGTCGTCTCTCTCAAATATCTTGATGGCGTACCATCTCTGCTGCTCCTCGGGAAGTCCGTGAACGGCAGCCTCCTCAATGTGAGCAAGTGCATGCTCAACAACGCCGGAGAACGTGTGCTGAGGAACGGTCTTTGCGTTCTTCGCGGCGTCGATAGCAGCCTCGGCCGCCTCCATTACGCCCGTGCCCTTGAGCGCCGAGATCTCAACGACCTTGCAGCCCAGCTGACGTGAAAGCTCCGGTACATCGATCTTGTCGCCGTTTTTCTTGACAACATCTATCATGTTGATGGCAACGACAACGGGGATACCGAGCTCAACGAGCTGCGTGGTGAGGTAAAGGTTTCTTTCAAGGTTGGTACCGTCGATAAGGTTAAGTATGGCGTCGGGACGCTCGCCGATAAGATAGTTTCTCGCGACTACCTCTTCAAGAGTGTAGGGAGAAAGGGAGTAAATACCGGGAAGGTCGGTGATGATAACGCCGTCGTGCTTTTTAAGCTTGCCTTCCTTCTTCTCTACAGTAACGCCGGGCCAGTTACCGACGAACTGGTTTGAACCGGTAAGCGCGTTGAACAGTGTCGTTTTACCGCAGTTAGGGTTACCCGCAAGGGCAATTCTCAGATCCATTTTGATCCTCTCTTTCTTTGGAACAGCCGGTCGGCTGCCTGATATTTATTTGATACGGGGCATTTGCAAAGTCACTCGACTTCGATCATTTCCGCGTCGGCTTTTCTGATGGAAAGCTCATATCCGCGAACGGTGACTTCTACAGGGTCGCCGAGAGGAGCAACCTTGCGTACATAGACTTCGGTTCCCTTGGTAAGACCCATGTCCATAATACGTCTTTTGATCGCGCCCTCACCGTGAAGCTTTACTACCTTTACGGTTTCTCCGACCTTTACGTCTCTGAGAGTTTTCATTGCCATTCCTCCTTATATATCAGTAAAAACTTAATCGGTTTTATGATCAGATCATGATCTTTCTTGCCATCTCTTCGCTTATGGCAACTCTGGACTCTTTTATGTTTACAATTACATTTCCGCTGAGAGTGCTTACTATGCTGACGCTGCCGCCCACCACAAATCCGAGATCCTCAAGATGTTTTTTTACATCGGGGCTTCCGCCTATCTTTTTTATTATGTTCTCTTCTCCGATATCAGCTAAACAAAGCGGCATCATAGTTAAATTCTCCGTTTTCCCCGCGGCACGCGCGACTGTTGTGTTAGCAAGCGCTAACTTTTTGCCCGAAAAAAATGTTAGCCTTCGCTAACCTTTTGTCTAAAAATTTGTTAGCCTTCGCTAACCATGACTAATAATACACTCGAATTTACAGTCTGTCAATAGTTTTTTCGAAATTATTCATCACTTCGACAAATTCGGCGGCATATCCAACAATTGGTTAGCGGCAGCTAACATGTATTGTGCATTTTAACTATCGCAGTAAACACTATGCCGCTCCCGCGCCGAATCGTCTGCGTATCGCAGGCTTCCGATCGCCGCCTCACGGTGTTTTGCGGCGATCGGCGCAGCCTTGCCGCATTGCGGCAAGGCTGCGTCGCGACGACATCCGAGCGCCGTCAGTTCTCTTTCTCTTTGTCTTTAACGATGACCCCATTCATCTTCTTTATTTTCAGCTTCCACACCAGGTACTGCGAAAGCCATACAACAACAAAGATAGCCGCAAAGACGCCCGCATAAGAGAGAACACCGGCTATCGTATGCCTCATCCAGCCCGCGATATAGGCAATAGGCAGCATAATAAGACTGACGATCAGAAAGTATATGCCGCTTTGCTTCGCAAGGCTCCACGTGTCAAGCTCCCATATAACTGACGCCGCCGCAAAGCCCGCGCCCATGACGGCGCAAAGCGCAGTCTGCAGAACTGTCGCGCAAAGCTCGCTCCCCATAGCTTCGACAAGCTCGGGCGTGGCGGGATAATATGATCCGCCGCCGATGCAGGCGGATATAACAAGCGTTATCACAAATCCGATTGTAATACCCACAGGCAGCCCAAAGAGGGCGCGCAGTATGATCTTCTTTTTCATTTTTATCACCTCATATTTCCAAAAGTTGTTTGATTTTGGACACATACCTTCTCGAAACGTATGTAACGGTCCCGTTCGAAAGCGAAACGCAGATCGTGCCCGCAAAGCTCAGATCAAACCCTTTGACTTTTTTCAGGTTGATTACCTCACTGTTAGATATGCGCACAAACGTACGCCCCGAAAGGCGCTGCTCAGCCTCATAAAGCCTCATGCGGAGAGTATACGTGCCGTCAGCCGCCTCCGCGTACACCTTGCCGCCCGACGCATATACACGATATATCCTCGTCGCATCAAGCAGTGCCGCCTGTCCGTCCCTGAAGCCCGCTATCATCTGTGGCTGCTTTTCCGACAGCCGATCTATGATGTCGTTTACCTCGTCTGTCATTCTGTCCGTCATAATGACGATCTTCGGTTCCGCGCAGCTGTCATCGATTTTCACTTCTATCTTCATCCGATCGCCTCCTTCTTATGACTGTATCATAGCACATAGGTAAATAAAATCAACGGTTTTCCCACAGTCGGTCGTTATTTATACACAGTCGGTATAAAATGCGCGGTCCGCACCGCAGATCGCGGCATATTTATCCCTTCGGCACTGCCGCCTCACCGCTCCGCCGCCCGCGACGAGGACGGACGAAAAGCGGCACCGCCGAAGCGGTGCCGCATATGATCAACCGAATATTTCACGTTTTTCGTCAATAAGACAGCTTATAAACTGCTTGTCTAGATCGGTCAGAGTGTAGTCATGCCTATGCACAAGTACGTCTTTATAGACACGGCTGTCGCCGTCAAACTCACGCTGCACAAGACCAAAACGCTCAAGCATACGCTTCGGTATGGGAGAGACCTGCATATATGTGTTCGGATTCCCCGAAAGAAGTTCGAACTGGCTCTCGCGCTCAAACACGAATATGCGCGTTCCCATTGATTCGGGCAGCTCCTCCTTGCGCACCTCCGCCGCGGGCAGCGACGGCACATAGGGATCGGCATGTGCTATCTCCGTCAGTCCCTCAAGATCTGCATCCGTAACTTTATCAAGCTTTGCCAAAGGAGAGTCGGCGCTTGCAAGCGTCACATGGCGGAATTCCGTCACAAGCTCGTAGTCAAGCCCCTTTTCTTCCATCATTTCTTTATAATATACGTCATGCAGCTCGCAGTATCTGATGATGCCGAGCTTATAGTTGTCGGAAAGAAGATTCTTTATGGTGCGCATGGAGTTTGTCTCTTTATATATAAACTCCGCGGGAGAGGCATCGACCGAAAGACGGCAGAACTTTTCGAAAGCATCGCATATATAGCTTGCGCGCGGCACCGACACGGAAAACCGCTTTTTGCTGACAGTTCCTTCGCTGAAAAGCTTTTCGAGATCGTCAACGCGCTCCAGCACATCCTTTGCGCGGCGTATGAATATCTCACCGTCAGGAGTGAGAAACATACCCTTGGCGCTTCTCTCGAATATAGTGATGCCCAAAGACGTTTCAAGTTCCTTGACGGCGCGGCTCAGCGCGGACTGCCCCACATACAGCATGTCAGCAGCTTTGTTTATGGAATTTGTTTTTGCGATCTCAACCGCATATCTCATGTGCAAAAGATTCATATTTCCCCTAAAAGCCGCCTTTTTTCGAAATTACCGTATACAGTATAACACAAACACCGCCGTCTGTCTACTGCCAATTTATCTATATGTACGGAATTCGCTGCATACTTCGATTTTTCTTGACAGCCGCAGGACTGAAGTATATAATAAATACGGTATTATATAACCGCGTTACGTTTTGAATTTTGGAGAAGGTGTCTGATATTATATGGAAAGAATAATCGAAATCGAAAACCTTGACAAATCCTTCGGTAAAATACATGCCGTAAACGATCTGTCTTTCAGCGTCCGACGCGGCGAGCTTTTCGCTTTTCTCGGCGTAAACGGCGCGGGAAAATCCACAACGATCTCTATAATCTGCGCTCAGCTTGCAAAGGACAGCGGCAAGGTCATCGTCTGCGGAGAGGATATAGATAAGGATCCGTCCCGCGTTGCCTCGCGCCTCGGCGTTGTTTTTCAGAATTCACTTCTGGATCAGGCGCTGAGTGTGCGCGACAATCTGGAAAGCCGGGCGGCTCTTTACGGAATAACCGGCAAGCGCTTTTCTGCGCGTCTCGCTGAGCTTTCAAAGCTTCTCGACCTCGACGGACTTATGCGGCGCACGGTTGGCAAGCTCTCTGGCGGACAGCGCCGCAGAATAGATATTGCCCGCGCCCTTCTGCACCGTCCCGAGGTGCTTATACTGGACGAGCCTACAACGGGGCTTGATCCCCAGACGCGCCGCATGATATGGAGCGTTATTGAAACGCTGCGCCGCGACGAGGGACTTACTGTATTTCTGACTACTCATTATATGGAAGAAGCCGCCGATGCGGATTATGTAATAATACTGGACGACGGCAGAATTTCCGCTTCCGGCACGCCGCTTGCGCTGAAAAACAAATTTGCGAACGACTACATAACGCTCTACGGCAGTGACATAGCTTCGGCAGAAGCTCTCGGATACCCTGTCGAAAAGATCGGAGACGCATGCCGTATCACTGTTCCGGATACGGCTGCGGCGACACGTCTTATTGTCGGGCACCCGGTTTTTTTCACCGACTATGAAGTCACAAAAGGCAAAATGGACGATGTATTTCTCGCCGTTACGGGCAAAAAACTCGGCGGAGGTGAAGCAAAATGACGGGATTTTCAAAACTTTGGGCGCGCAACTGCAAGCTGTTTTTCAAAGACCGCGGCGCGTTCTTTTCGGCGCTTATAACTCCTGTGATACTTCTCGTGCTGTATGCAACATTTCTCGCAAACGTCTACCGCGACAGCTTTGTTTCGGCAATGCCTCAGGGCTTTGACGTAAGCGATGCGCTTATAAACGGCACGGTCGGCGCGCAGCTTGTCTCTTCTCTTCTGGCGGTCAGCTGCGTTACGGTCTCATTCTGCTCAAATCTTCTGATGGTACAGGACAAATGCACGGGCGCCATCCGCGATATAACAGTTTCCCCCGTAAAGAGATCAACTATCTCTCTTGCGTATTTCTGCGCTTCCGCCGCAGCAACGCTTATCGTCACCGTGTCCGCCTTTGCCGTAAGCCTTGTATTTCTTGCCGTCAAAGGCTGGTACCTCAGCTTTCTCGACGTAGTTCTGCTTACGGGCGACATTGTACTGATGACGCTTTTCGGAGTGGCGCTCTCCTCCTGCATAAACTTCCCTCTTTCCACAAACGGACAGGCGTCCGCGGTCGGAACAATAGTGAGTGCGGGCTACGGCTTTGTGTGCGGTGCGTATATGCCGCTTGCAAGCTTTCCCGAAACGCTGCAAAAGGTGCTGATGTTCCTGCCAGGCACATACGGCACAAGCCTTATCAGATGCGACTTTATGCGCGGTGTGTTCGAGGAAATGTCCTCCTCGGGTTTCCCCGATGAGGTCGTCGGCATGATACGCGACTCCGTGGACTGCAATCTGTACTTTTTCTCGCATGAAGTATCCGCAGGTGCAAAATACGCCGTTATCGCGGGCTCGCTGGTGCTGTTCTGCGGGCTGTACGTGCTTCTTAACTGCGCCGCCAAAAAGAAAAAATAAGTTTTCATATGCAAAATTGAAAGGATGAAATCTGAATGCTCAGTATTAAAAATCTCACCAAAACCTACGGCGAAAAAATCGCCGTCAGCGATCTGTCGCTTCATATAGCGCCCGGAGAAATATACGGATTTATCGGACACAACGGAGCGGGCAAAACAACGACCCTGCGCTCCTGCGCGGGTATTCTGAAGTATGACTCCGGTGAAATATACATAAACGGCATTTCGGTCAAAGACGACCCTCTCGAAGCGAAGAAATGCCTTGCGTACATCCCCGACAACCCCGATCTGTATACATTTATGACAGGCAGAAAGTATCTTGACTTTATTGCCGATATATACGGTGTCGGCACGTCGGAGCGTAACCGCAAAATAGAGGACTATGCCGCGCGCTTTGAGATAACGGACGCTCTTTCGCAGCCCATATCCTCATATTCTCACGGAATGAAGCAGAAGCTTGCCATAGTTTCCGCCTGGCTGCACGACCCGAAGCTTATAATCATGGACGAGCCCTTTGTGGGTCTTGACCCTAAGGCCTCCCACCTGTTGAAAGGCATGATGCGTGAGCTGTGTCAGGGCGGCGGCGCAATATTCTTCTCAACTCACGTTCTTGAGGTCGCCGAAAAGCTGTGCGACAAGGTCGCGATAATAAAAAGCGGCAAGCTTATCCGTTCGGGCACTATGGAAGAAGTGCGCGGCGACGAGAGCCTTGAGGATGTATTCCTTGAGCTCGAGGACGAAAACGGCAAAGGCAGCTCGGAGGGCTGAGTCCGCCGTCTTTATCTTGTCATATCATACACCAAAAATCCATTGCCGCGCCGCGGCACCCGATCATGAAAGGAGCCGGGATATCCGTGCTTAAATTATTGCTCAAAAAGCAGCTGTACGAGCTGTATCGAAGTTTTTTCTATAATCAGAAGAAGGGCAAGATGCGCTCCGTCGCGTCAAGCGTTGCTTTTATCGTACTGTACGTTCTACTGATGGTAGGCGTTCTGGGCGGCTTATTTGCCTATTTTGCGTTCTCCGCTTGCGGTCCCATGACAGAAAGCGGCGCGGGATGGCTGTATTTCGCCGTTTTCGGGCTGCTTGCCATCGCCATGGGCACCTTCGGCAGCGTTTTCAATACCTCCGCTGCGCTGTACAAAGCAGGGGATAACGATCTGCTGCTTTCAATGCCCATACCGGTCGGCTGCATCGTCGCCTCACGTCTTCTCAGCACTTACCTACTGGGGCTCATGTACTCGGGAATAGTCATACTGCCCGTTTCAATTGTGTACATGATCGTTGCGGGAGCAACGGTATACTCCGTTCTCGGCACGATCGTGTCGCTTATAATTGTATCCGCAGTTGTACTTATACTCTCCTGCGTGCTGGGCTGGGTCGTTGCAAAGATCAGCGAAAAGCTGAAAAACAAAAGCTTTATAACGGTCATAATTTCCCTTGTCGCCCTCGGCGCGTACTACTTTTTCTACTTCAAGGCAAGCGAGCTTCTGCAAAGCCTTGTTGAAAACGTCAATACCGTTGCCGCCTCGGTTAAAGGCAACGCGTATCCTCTTTACGCTTTCGGCAGAGCCTGCGAGGGCTCGCCCGCTGCCGCCGCCGCGTTCATCGGTGGCTGCGCAGTGCTTATTGCACTCACAATCTATATAATATCAAAAACATTTATATCCACCGCCACCGCCTCCGACGGCGGCACATCGAAAAAAAGCGCAAAAGGCCGCATCCGCGCAGCCTCCGGCTCGCAGAAAAGCCTCGGCACAGCGCTGCTCTCAAAAGAGTTCGGACGGCTTACGCACAGCCCCGGATATATGCTCAACTGCGCCCTCGGCACCGTGTTTATTCTCTGCGCCGCAGTATTCGTGTTTATAAAAGGTGCGATCCTCAATGATATACTGTCAGAGGCATTCGGCACCGCCGGCGCCGCAGTTATATTTGCAGCCGTGATGTGCGCTCTTTCCTCAATGAACGATACAGCAGCGCCCTCTGTCTCTCTTGAAGGAAACACCGTGTGGATACTGCAATCGCTGCCTGTTGATATGCGCCATGTGCTGCGTGCAAAGCTCAAAGTACAGCTTCTGATAACAAATATCCCCATGCTGCTTTGCAGCATAGCTTCGATAGCGGCGATACGCCCGGACCCCGTCTGCGCGCTTATGCTCATCCTGTTGCCGCAGTTTTTCTCCGCGGCGCTTGCAGCCTTCGGACTGGCAATGGGATTGAAAAAGCCCAACCTCAGCTGGACGAACGAAATGATACCCATAAAGCAAAGCATGCCGATAATGCTCGCCCTGTTCGGCGGCTGGATAATGGCAGTCGTGTATGCCGTACTGTACCTGGCAGTCGGACACGTGATAGGCGGCGCGGCATACATGGCAATTGCCTGCGCGGTTTTCGCTGCGATTGCAATTCTTCTCATTGTCTGGATAGAAAAGAAAGGCGCAAAGATACTTGTGCATCTCTCCTGACACTTCGATTTTTTCGCAGTTTCTAAAAACAATCTGCAAAAATCCTGCTGTGACCGAGGTCACAGCAGGATTCAAAATTTAACGTGGATATTCCAAAGCTGTTTCAACGGATACCGCGAGATACAATGACAATATTAATAATTGCAGCAATCAGTATACCGCACCGCATAAAACAGACTCTGTTTCTGTATTAATTCGATGTCCCGTCACCGTACAAAGCTCTGTCGTCGTCCATTCCTATTGAATTGACAGTGCAAAATATCCGAATAATCTCACCGTCAGCAGTAGCTGTAAATGCTATATCTCCGTCGCCCTCAAAATAATAATAGTAATCCTGTGCGACAGCGTCCTCCTTGTTTTCCACAGGTAAGCCGTCAGAACTGCTATATGCTACTGATGTCGGCGTACCGTAGCGCTCGGTTACTTTAATCAGATCGTCTCCGAGCTTTATACCGTCCAGCTCGAAATCAACGGTGTAGTATTCCGCCGGAGCAGCCTCGAGTACATTGGACACCCCGTAAACAACGCCGCCGTACCACGCCATAAATGTTATAAGCTTATAGTTTCCCGAGTCAAGGTCATAACTGAAGTTAGCGTCAAAGGGATAGTCAAGAAAAACGCCGACCGTGCCGATGTTTTCGCCCTTTGCGCTGCCGTCCTTTATGCCGTCTATGTTGCTGTCATTGCGCATTGCTCCGTCTGCAAGCAAGTCATGAAGTTTCAGAAGGCACTCGTCGGTGCCTTTCAGGTATTCTGCGGCAGTAAACTTCATTCCGTTAATTTCAAACGTTATATCGTAATCAGCCACAGAGCCTTTGATATATCCGTTTTCTCCCATTGCAAGCCTTGCCGCTCCGGACGTCTTTTCTGCCTCAGTTGTCTGTTCCTGCGACTTTGCCGAATCTCCGGGATTCACTGCGTCGGTGCCGGTCATGGGCTGTGACGGCTCTGCACAGCCCGCAAGCATCAGCACTGCAAGGGCTGTTGCTGCAATACTAAGCAGTGCGCTTTTCGTAATTTTCATAGTGTCAATTTCCTTTCTGCCGATTGCCGGAGCAGTCGACCTTATAGCTTTAATGCGATTTCACCGATAAATACGCTCTCAAATGCCACACCGCAGCATCATTTTTATCCCAGTGCCTCCTTTCTTTTGTCTACAGAATTTTTCCGGTAAGCGGCAGGCGTTTCACCGGTATATTTCAAAAACACGCGCCCGAAATGCTGAACGGTTTTGAAGCCCGTCCTATATGCGATGTCCTTGATCGGAACATCCGTAAATCCAAGCTGCTTTTTTGCAACTGTTATACGGTAGCGCATAAGATATTCAATTGCAGTACAGCCAAACTCTTCTTTCATCATGGCTGTAAGCGATGTATGGTTTATTCCCGTATTGCGTACTATATCCTGCAATGTAATGCTTTCATCAAAGTGCCCCTCTATGTATAAAACAACATCCTGCAGCTTATGATCTATGATCGTAGAAGCACCGCCGCTTATATCACCGCAGCCGCACGGCACGTACATACGCTCAAGAATGATAATTACTTCCAAAAGATATGAACGCGCGCGGCAGGTCCAATACCAGTCCCGCTGGATCTCAAGCTCTTGACGCATACATTCTGCCGTATGCTTGATCCTTTCAACCTGAGACCGCTCCAAGGGTACAACATATGCTTTATCCACGAAAGGCTTCATCAGAAACAGATCGTATACGGCGGCAATACCGTCATAATTACTCTGCCTTAAAAAATCAAACGTCATATTGACATTCAAAAACTCAGGATGAAAATATATGCATACATACTGAGCTTCGGATCTGTATATCAATTCAGGATCCTCAGTCTCGTCAAAACAGATAAATGCCGGAGACGCGGCGCAAAACTGTGTGCCTCCGACCTTAAAGCCCAGCTTTCCGGAGCATAAAGCAATAAGCAAGAAGCATTTACCCTTTATGTCAATTTTTTCAAGACTGCCGTTGCTGACACACTCGATTCCGGCAACTCTGCCGTATCCGTGTATCCTGTCGATTGTAATATGCTGCATTTGTCTCACTTCTTTAAGTTCTGATTTACCGTGCATCGGCGTAATACCGCCATGTTTTACAAAAGGAGCCTATTCTCTGCCGCCGCACGCGGAAATTACGGCAATTGCTCCTTCCCAATTGAATTTTAACATAACATTACTCTCTTAGCAATAAAAACTATTTACCCCTTATGAAACTTTTTCATCTGATCTTAAACTAAAAATTGTACAACGCGGCGCAACAGAACACAAGCAGCATGATTCAAAGTGCGGTAACCCGCCGCAGCTTCAAAGTACTGCGGATCATGCGGACGGTCGGTTTCAATACAAAAAAGCTCAGGCAGCCATGAAAACTCACTGCGCCTGAGCCGGATACGCCATAAATATTAAAAGTAAACAAAAGGGCAATTTGTCGCAATATCATCATATAGTACGCCCGCAGCCGCCGTAGGTACCGAAACGCGCCGAAATCAGTTCTGCTGCGCGGCGCGGACGGTGTTCACCGTATCATCAACGCAGCCCCCGCTTTCGGCAAGCTTTGCATCGTCGGCCGCAGACTCATTCATAACAATATAAGCAATGATAAACGGCTCTCCGTCGCGTCGCAAAATGTCAACCACCGTCTCCGAGTTGCTGCCGAGTTCCGCTTTAACAAGCCCGACGATGATCCACTCCCTCAGCAGCACTGCCGATCGTCCGATTCAATCCCGCAGCCCCGCCAATGCCAGAAACTTTTTGTCCGTCTGGATAGCCTGCGTCAGAAATTTACCGTCACGGAACAGCGCGTATGTCGTCACCGGCGCGGGCACGCTGCGGGCAGTTTCCTTATCGGTAATGTGAATTACCTTAAAGGGAATGTTGTGCTCTCTCACGGTCTCCTGCACTCTCGGCACCCAATAGTATGTATACGGGCACTGGTCGGTGTAGTAGAGTACAAAACCGTCCTTATCGCCGTCTTTTATCGCAGGATGCTTTGCGCATTCCTTGAATCGCGGCGGCTGCGCTGCAGCCTTGAGCGGCAGATACATAAGATTTATTCCGCAGTCCGACACGTCAGAAACGGAGAAGCCCTGGTACGCAAGGAATTTCGGATCTGCAAGGAATTCCCGCTTTCGCCCCTCGGCGGACAGAATGCAAAGTCCTTTTCTTCCCTGCGCGCGGGCATCCCGTATGCACTCCGCCAGCAGATCCTTTGAATATCCGTGCCCTTTCATGGCGCCCGAGACCCACAGGCAGTTGATATAAATGTAACCGTCCGCTTCAATAGGCACCCATGCGTTTTCGGCGGGAATGTACTCAATAAAGCATTTGCCCCGTTCTTCGCTGCGGTAGAAGACCAGCCCCTCATCAAAGCGCTCTGTCATCCATTCTTTTTTCGCAGCGCTCTGCTTGCCTGACATGGCGCAGCAGATATGCTCTTTTTCGATATTCTCTTTTGTGATCCTTATGTAGTTCATAATCAAACCTCTTTCTCCTTTATAAATACCACAGTCTGTGCCTTAACGGATATTTTTCCGACTTTAGCGCCGTATTTACTCAACTCCTTTTTATACTTCAAAAAGGAATGGTCAAGCGGCGCCCCCGAAATTTCCGCGATCTTCTCAAACGTCAGCGTGATCCGCGGCTCGCCGCATTCGCCGATATACTTCCAAAGCACGTCGTATTTGCTCATATGGACTGTTTGTTTCTGAAGCCAAGCGCCGCCGCTATGCTGCCCGCGGCTCCCGCCCAAAGCATTGCGGTGCATATCCATTGCCCTACGGCGGCAAATATCACCCCCGCAAGCAGCATAAGAGCCCCCGCCGCCGCAAGCAGACCTACTGCCCTGTTCACCATTTCCCCCTATTCTCCGCATACAAAAAAGACGCCAAGTCAACCTGTATTTTAAGGTTTGGCTCTGCGTCTTTGCGTCCGGCTCGATTTCGTATTTGATTTTTCGCGCATTACGACCCGCGGCAGCGTCCTTTCACGGTGCGCTCTCAATTGCTGCCCGCGCGACCAGTTATTTTGCAAAAACCGCATCGGTAATATAAGGACCCGCGACCGACGTTTGCCAGCATGCGCCCGAAATGTGCATTTCAGTATATCATTGCTTATGACCTTTGTCAAGGAATTTATAATATTTATCTCTAAAGCATTTTGGTTTACGCGGCATTACAAAGATGTTTTCATCAGACCGGAGCCAAAAAAAGGCAGACCGTGTTTTCCGCGGTCTGCCTTTTTATTCGGACTGAAGGATCTCGCCCGATTCGGTGTTGTCTCTGTCTGTACGCCGATTGCGCACAGATCAACTTATATTGTGCAGTCGCTGCCGCTTTTTGAGCCGCCTGACATTCTGCGTTGCCCGCCGACAGCGTCAGTCGCGGCGCAGCGCCTCTATGGGGCTGAGATTTGCCGCCTTTGCCGCCGGCAGCAGTCCGAACACTATGCCGATAACGGCGGAAAATACAACCGCCGCAAGAGAAGCGGGGATACTTACCGCGACGGGAATACCCATTATGACCGAAACAAGCTTTGCAAGCCCCACGCCGCATATAACGCCTATAATACCGCCGAGAGCCGTCAGCACGGCTGCCTCTGTCAGAAATTGCATGCGGATACGGCGCTTTTTCGCACCGATAGCTTTTTTCAGACCTATTTCGGCTGTACGCTCCGTAACGGATACCAGCATGATGTTCATAACCCCGATGCCGCCCACGACAAGAGAGATGCCCGCTATCCATACAAGCTGCATGTTGGCGGAGCGGCTCATGCTCTGCAGCTTTTCCGCCTGCTCCAGAAGATTTTCGCTGCGGTAGTCAAAACCCGACTTATCGTCCTTCACAAGCACGCCCGTCAGCACGTCCGCAGCCGATTTTCCGACCGACGCCATAACGTCGGTATTCGTCACCTTCAGTGCAATATTCTGCGGCTCGTTAAAAGCGTACACAGTCGCCCAAGAGGTTCCGGGCATATATATTGTGCCGGAGGAGCGGTCGGTATACATATAATAGTCGGATATACTTGATATGGTCGGTGTAAAATCCTTTTCGGGCGCAACTACGCCGACAACCGTAAAGCTCTCGCCGGAAAGCTCCATATGCTGCCCTACCGGGTCAACGCCCGCAAACAGTCTGCCTGCCGCAGTTTCGTCAACCAAAAGCACCTTGGCTCGTCTGTCATAATCGTTCTTTGTAAAGCCTCTGCCGGACTTCACCGCATAGCCATATACCGAAAAACAGTCTCTGTCCGCACCGACGACCTTACCGTTGAACTGTGTACTGCCGAAATACACTCCGTCACCGTTGTTTCTTTCGTTATATGCAGAAACCATTTCAACGCCTTTTATTGACATAAGTGCTTCAAGGGCGGCGGTATCGGGGAGGCGTATCCCGTCCGGAACGCTTTCGTAAGTCATATCGTACCGATAACCGTCTCGGTTCAGCTCTACGGTTACAACATTATTGCCCGAGCCTATAAGGTTTTCTTTTATTTGTTCGTTTGTACCCTTTATTGTGGAGACAATTGCAATAATTGCGGCAATACCGATGATAATGCCGAGCATTGTCAGAAACGACCTCAGCTTATGCCCCCATATACCTTGAAAGGCAAGTCTTATATTTTCTCTCATCGCGCCACCTCAATAATCGTAGTCATACAGCTCGGAGGGGTCTCCGTCCTTTGTGTGTGCGCCCTCTCTCACGCTGCTCCCGTACGGAAAAGCAAGCTTTTCGTCTCCGTTGAGACCGCTTATCACCTCTGTATATTCTTCCCGGACGGTTTTTCCGACTTTTATGTGCCTTTTTTCAAGAGTGCCGCCGTCTGTCTCTGCATACACATATGTTACTCCGCCTGTATCTTTTCTTATAAACATGTTCATTATATACAGACTGCTGCCGCCGTCCGCCCCGGGTCGGTATTCAACGCTTACGTACTCGCCTGCGCTGAGAAGCTTTGTATCCTCAACAAGCACCGTAAACGGATAATACGTAATATTTGATTCGTTCGAATAGCCATAAGAATACACGTCACCGTAAATTTTTCCGCCGCTGCCGTTTGAAGCTTCAACGGGAGTGTCTCCGATGCTTTGCACCGTACCGCTTGCCGCCGTGTCCGTCGTCCAGCTTGATACGGTAACCTCTGTGCCGACAGAGAGCTTTTCGCGGCTCCATTCGTCAATCTTACAGGTGATGTAACAGCCGCCCGAGCCGGAGACCTTTATTATCGGCGAGTCAGAGCCTGCGGCTGTTTCCGGATCGAGCACGGATGTTACAGTCCCGTCAAGCTCCGCCGTGACCCTGTCGCTTTCTGTTTCCGCTATCATGATCTTATACTCTGCCGCAGCCATCTCGGCGTCTTTTTTTGCATTTTTCAGCTGCTGCGCCGCTTCGGCTTTCATCTTCTTTATTTCCTCGGCGGTGTGCCCTGCTTTCCCGTCGCTGCCGTCATCGGTATCATCGGAGTTGCCGCCGTCAAACGGATCTGATATACCGGAGGCGTTGAAGAAGGCAAAGGAGATTTCTTCTCCGTACATAATGCGAACCCCCTGCCAGACGGTGCGTTCGCCGTCGCTCGTATCCCCCGCGCGGGATGTGAAAACAACACTGCATTCGTTAATATTTTCGGGAGCCTCGCCGCACGCCTCAGCGCATTTTTCACGCAGAGCCTCAAATACCGTATTATCTGCCTCTGCGCTCTCCGACAGCAGGCATATAAGCGGCGAGTCCTCTCCTGCGCCGTCGGCGCCGTCGGGCACAATAATTTCGTATTCGTCCTTAAGGATATGCACATTTTTTTCCGGAGCGGGTGCAGGTACAAACGGCGTAAGCTTCGAAATTTCGGCAAGGCTTTTTTCTGCCTCTTTAACCTTCAGCCGCAGCTTTTCAACATTCAGCCGTGCTCTTTCGACGGCTATTTGGGAAAGCGTTGTGTCAAAGGTCATAAGAGTGTCGCCCGCTTTCACGGTATCCCCCTCGCTGACACATATTGCTTTTACTTTTTTAGTATTACCGAGATAGACAGACTGCACGCTGCCTGCCGACACAGTACCGTCGAAATTCAGTGTTTCGTCATAATAATCCGCGCTTATGTCGCTGAAATCATAAACCGGCACGGGCTTTGACAGCCTCGGCGCAAGAAATATAAGACTGCCTGCGCACAGCGCCGCCGCAACTGCAACAGAAGCGGATATTATTATGGTTTTTTTGACTTTTCCTTTATTCTTCATCTGAGTTATTCTCCCGCAGGGTGCTGCTGTCGTCAATGAGTCTGCCGTCGCGCATATGGCAGATACGGTCGGCACGTGCCGCGATCCCGGGCTCGTGCGTTATCATGACAATGGTGATCCCCTTTTTATTCAGTTCTTTGAATATCTCCATTATCTGCTCACCTGACGCCGTGTCAAGTGCTCCCGTCGGCTCGTCAGCCAAGAGCAGCTTGGGATCGGCGCAAACGGCGCGCGCAATGGCGACTCTCTGGCACTGACCGCCGGAAAGCTGGTTCGGCAGAAACGCGGCTCTGTCAGAAAGCCCCACGGATTCAAGCGCCGCCGCAGCGCGCCTCCTGCGTTCTTTCAGCGAAACACCCGCATACAGAAGCGGCAGCGCAACGTTGTCAAGCGCGGAAAGGCGCGGCAAAAGGTAAAAATTCTGAAATACGAAACCAATATATTTTCCGCGTATATCCGCAAGGGCGTCGTCGGAAAGATTTGCAAGATCTTTTCCGCAGAGAAGATATTCTCCGCCGTTCGGCGTGTCAAGACAGCCGATTATGTTCATAAGCGTTGTCTTGCCGGAGCCGGAGGGACCCATAACGGCAACATACTCGCCCTCGTCTACCGTAAGGTCTATTCCTTCGAGCACGCGCACAGGCTGCCGCGCTCTGAAATAGTCCTTGCATATACCTTTAAGCTGCAATATCGCCATAGTCACCGTCTCCCGCATCCCCGGCATCAGCCGCGGCATTGTATGAATATCTGACTACCGCAGCACCGACTGCGCAGCCGCTGTCAGGATACGCTATAAAGTCGTCAAGGCTCAGTCCGTCGGTGATGACAACGCTGTCAGCGTCGCCGTCAGCCGCCTCCGCCGTCACCGCGCGCCGCTCAAGGCGTCCGCTGCCGTTGTCTGCCCAGACGAATTTGCCGTCCTCGTCCTCGCAGACAAAGCCTGCGGAAATGCAGATACCCTCGCGCTCGGGGATATTTGCGGTTACATACACGTGCTGACCGAGAATAAGCCCCTCGGTGCTGTCGGGCTGCACAAAGAACTTATATCTTGTTGCTGTATCGGAATATTCATTGTCCGAGCGGCTGTCCCGGGACGGATTGCCGTAATCCACCTTTGACACAGTGCCGTACCATATTGCGGTGCTGCCCGTGCGTGATAGTATTGCAACCCTGTCTCCCTCGGATACAGACCCGCGCTGAAGCTCACCGAGCACGCAGGAGATAATAAAGCTGTCGGACTGCTGAATTTTTATATAAACCGTGCCCGAGCTCTCATTGTCCGCAATCCAGGTAACGCGCCCGGAAACGGGAGAGATGACCTCTGTGTCCTCGAGGATCCCGGCGGACTTTTCAACGCTTTCCTGCTTTGATGCGCAGTTTATCTGAGCCTCCTTCAGGTCAAGCTTTACCGCCTGAATCTGAACAGTATACTGAAGCTGCATATCCGCCGCCGCAGCTTTCTTCTCAGCCTCAAGCTCATCTATCCGCCGTTTATAGTCTTCAACGGAGGCTTTTAACTGCTCAAGCTCAAGCTTTTGCTTATCAAGCTTCAACTGCAGGTCGTCGCTGTCGTAGCTGAAAAGCTTGTCCCCCTTATCGACACTGTCACCTACGGCAACGAATGTCTCGGCGATCTTTTTGTCCGCGTCCCTTGACACTTCGCAAACGCTCTCAGATGCCGCAACACCCGAAAAAGCGTCCGTGCCTGACTGTGCATAGCCGCAAAGATCAGCCACAGACTGCACGTAAACTCCGCTCCCTTTATCGGCGCAGCCGACGGCAAGAAGAGATGCGCATAATAGCAGCGCGCAAATTGCAATTTTCGAAATTCTCATGTTTTCTGCCTTTCAGTTTCAATTAGTCCTTTTCGTATGTACCTTCTTTTATAATAAACGTAAAACATAGGATATTATGTCGCAAGACCGAAAAACGGTCGAAATCAAAAAGGCTGCCGCGTGGCGGCAGCCGCCGACACAAGGAATGCGATGTGCCAAAATTTCTGTTAGTTTTTCAGTGCCTGAAGCGGTGCGGGGATACGTCCGCCGCGGGAAATAAACTTTGCGGGGGACGCCGCGTCGTTCAGCGGCATAACGGGACCGCTGCCCAGAAGCCCGCCGAACTCGAGCTCCTCACCGACTCCCTTGCCGATTGCGGGGATTATACGAACGGCAGTGGTCTTTGTATTTACCATACCTATAGCAGCCTCGTCCGCAATTATTGCGGAAATGACCTCGGGCGCGGTGTCGCCGGGCACAACTATCATATCAAGACCAACGGAGCAAACGCTCGTCATAGCCTCGAGCTTTTCAATTCCGAGTATTCCCTCTCTCGCAGCCCTTATCATGCCTGCGTCCTCGGAAACGGGGATAAACGCGCCGGAAAGTCCGCCTACATTTGACGAAGCCATTACGCCGCCTTTTTTGACGGCGTCGTTGAGCATCGCAAGGCACGCGGTCGTTCCGTGTATACCGCAGCGTTCAAGTCCCATCTCCTCAAGGATATGGGCAACGGAGTCGCCAACGGCAGGCGTAGGCGCAAGGGACAGATCGACTATGCCGAAAGGAACGCCCAACTTTTCGGATGCAACGGTTCCCACAAGCTGACCCATACGCGTGATCTTGAACGCGGTCTTTTTGATTATATCAGCAATTTCGTTAAGGTCGGCGTCGGGGGCTTTCTCAATGGCGGCGCGGACGACACCGGGACCGGAAACGCCCACGTTTATAACGCAGTCCGCCTCTCCCGTGCCGTGGAAAGCGCCCGCCATAAACGGGTTATCCTCAGGCGCGTTGCACAGCACCACAAGCTTTGCGGGGGCTATGCAGTTGCGGTCGGCGGTGAGTTTTGCCGCCTTTACTATCATCTCGCCCATGATGCCTACGGCATCCATGTTGATACCCGCCTTCGTCGTGCCCACATTGACGGAGGCACAGACCTGATCCGTCTCGCTGAGCGCCTCGGGAATGGCGCGGATAAGCTCCATATCTCCTGCGGAAAAGCCCTTATGTACCAGTGCGGAAAAGCCACCTATAAAGTTGACTCCTATTTCCCTGCCCGCTTTGTCGAGAGTCTTCGCGTATTTGACAGGGTCACCGCCGCTTGCGGCTACAAGCATTGCAATGGGGGTGACGGATACTCTTTTGTTTATGATCGGTATACCGTACAGCGAAGCTATCTCTTCGCCTGTCGCCACAAGATCTCCCGCCAGGCGGCATATCTTGTCGTACACCTTTCGGCATGACGCGTCTATGTCCGTATCGCAGCAGTCAAGCAGCGATATACCCATGGTTATGGTACGGATATCCAGATTGTCGTCCTGGATCATCCGTATTGTTTCCATTATATCTCCGATATTCAGCACTTTTCTGTTACCTCATATTCTGTGCATAGAATTGAAAATGTCTTCATGCATTATGTTGATCTTCATTCCGATCTCGCCGCCAAGCGTGTCAAGCGCGCCGCACAGCTTTGAGAAATCGCATCCGTCGGCGGAGATATCGACAAGCATTATCATTACAAACATATCCTGAAGAACGGACTGCGTTACGTCGATTATATTCGCCCGATTTTCGCTGCATACCGCCGCGACCTTTGCAAGTATGCCGAAATTATCCTTACCGATTACGGAAACTACTGCTTTCATTTTATTCTTTCCTTTCGATTGTGTTCATTTTACTCGTGCCGTGTAAGCACGTTTTCGCCGTCAAACAGTATAACGCCCGCACCGCGGCCGCCCGTGCCGCCCGCCGCAAGGTGATCGGCATATCTTCTCTGCATTGATGTGTCCCTCGGGAGTAGCGAGGCGTCTCCCGTCCAGTCAACATTAAAAATACGCCAGCAGTCCTTGTAGCCCGGGTCGTCATAGTCATACATAACGTCAAAATCGCGTATAAAGTCTCGGCTGTTGGAGTCCGGCGGCAGAATATTCCTTACAGGTCCGTAAAGCAGCCATGAGAAGCACTGACCGCACAGTATCCCGTTCTGCAGGCAAAAAGGAAAATACTTTTCGAAAAACGCATATGCCTTTTTATAAGAGTCAAGCACCTTGTCACGGGTAAGCGGACCCGTTGCGGGGATGTGCAGAGCAGCCGCCTTTGAGGTATCGGGCACAAGCTCCACACCGAATTTCGTATACGTTTCGTGCGAAGCGAAGAAATCCATAATTTCAAACTGAAGCCTGCCGAGGGCAAATCGCTCAAGCGAGAAATACTGCGGCAGCCATCCTCCCACGAATGTGCCCCAGACGCCGTATTTCTTTTTGCACTCTATCGCCTTTGTGCGAAGATCGGTGACACTGTCCAGCCAGACTGTGTCGTCATATCCTTTTTCTTTATAAAGCTCTTTCAGATGCTCGGTCCACAGGCAGTAAATTATAAGATTGCCCGCGTATTTATGTACGCCCGCGCTCTCCGCCGCCTCTCCGCATCTGTCATGCAGAGCCTCAAAATCAATGTCTATAGATCTCTTATATTCGTCAACACATTCTTCAAACACGTCACGTGCCGAACGCACGGCGCAGATTTTATCAAGATCGCCGAGAAGCGACTCTGCGGCGTCCGTCGGAAACGCGCATATTTTCAAAAAGCTTTCGAAATATTTCTTCATGTAATTGCCACCGTTCGGTTCTTTTTTACTATTATAAATTAGTGGGGACAAAAAATCAATAGCGGCGCCGCATTTTTGCATTTTTTACGCTGCAGTCCTGCAAAATCGTTCCGCTGCCGCCTCTGCTTCTTGCATTTACGGCTTATTAGGTGTATAATCATGCTGAGATCAAGGAAAAAGGCGGTCAAAATATGTTCAACATTCTTGTTGTCGAGGACGACGCGGAGCTCAACAGGCTTTTCTGCACCGTTCTCGAAAAAAACGGCTACAACCCCATCGGCGCCTCCGACGGCGAGGCAGCTCTGGACATAATGCAGAGCGAATATATTGATCTTATCATAACAGACATTATGATGCCGCGCCTCGACGGTTTTCAGCTTACAGAGTCGCTCAGGCAGACAGACCGCACGACCCCCGTACTGCTCATAACCGCAAAGGACTCTTTCGGCGACAAGCAGCGCGGATTTCTCTCCGGTGCTGACGACTACATGGTAAAGCCCGTAGACGTTGAAGAAATGCTGCTGCGCGTCGGGGCGCTGCTTCGCCGTGCAAGGATAATCAGCGATCACCGCCAGGTGGTGGGCAGCACCGTGCTCGACTACGACGCGCTTACCGTCACCGTGGGCAAAAAAGAAACGGTTTTGCCGCAAAAGGAGTTTTATCTGTTATACAAACTGCTCTCCGCCCCGGGACATATCTTCACGCGTCAGCAGCTCATGGACGAGATATGGGGCATGGAAAGCGAAACGGAAGCCCGCACGGTCGACGTTCACATCAACAGACTGCGCGAAAGGTTCAGAGACTGCACCGATTTTTCAATAGTCACGGTGCGCGGGCTCGGGTACAAGGCGGTAAAGAGCTCATCGGACTGAATACGCCTCTGCCGAAAGGATCATTTTTATGAAAAAGCACAGCTTCAAGCTTGAGTTTTATTTTTCGCTCATAATATTTGCCATAATGACCGCGTCCGTCATAGTCATAGCGCCGTTTTTCGTAATAGCGCGCAGCCGCGGCTTTTTCAACGGGCTCGACCTTTTCATAACCGCGTCCATAATGTACGGCTTCAGCATAATCGCGGGCGTTGTCATATCCGCCGTTATCGGCAAGCGCATACTTGAGCCTATCAAAAAATTCAGTGCCGCCGCACGAAAGATCGCCGGCGGAGATTTCAGCGTGCGCCTTGAAGAAAAGTCGCGGATAGACGAGCTCAGCTGCATGGCTCGGGACTTCAACCTTATGGCGCAGGAGCTGGGCAATACCGTAACGTTCAGAGAGGATTTTATAGCAAATCTTTCCCACGAATACAAAACTCCTCTCGCCTCCATTGAGGGCTACGCTTCGCTTCTGCGCGGCGATTCGGTAACCGACGCCGAGCGGCGCGAGTACGCGCAGCGCATATACTCATCGGCCAAGCGTCTTTCCCGTCTTTCGGGCAATATCCTCAAAATATCGCAGCTTGAGGGTATGGAGATCATACCGGACAAAAAGATCTACCGTCTTGATGAGCAGATACGCGAGGCTATACTGCTGCTCGAGCCTGAATGGAGCAAAAAAGAGATAGATCTGGAGATCGACCTTGCCGAAACCGTATACTACGGAAACAAAGACATCGTGATGCATATCTGGATGAATATTCTTTCAAACGCGGTAAAATTCACACCCGAGCACGGAAAAATAGATGTTTCTCTTACGTCCGACAGAGATCTCGCGGTGTGCAGAATAAGCGACAGCGGCATCGGCATGACGGATGAGGAGCTTAAACGCGTATTCGACAAATTTTATCAGGCGGATACCGCCTGCAAAGGCGATGGCAACGGTCTGGGTCTGACTCTTGCGGCGCGGATCGCAAAGCTTTGCGGCGGCGGCATAGACGTTTCCTCCGTCCCCGAAAAAGGCTCTGTTTTCACGGTCACTCTGCCGCTTTGACGAATATTTTCCCGCCGCACGCTCCGATGTGCATTTTATATAAAATCTTTCATATTTTATATGTGGATTTATATAACAGGTGTCAGAGGTGCGGAACTTGCAAAAAATATTGACATATAACAATTTGTTGTGTTATAATATCATACACTGCCAAAATAGCGGGTATATAAAAAGCGCATAAAAATTCGCAGTGTTCGTCTGCTCACCGAGGCTCCGGCGCTTGCGCGCAGGTAATCCGTGCGCATTTGATATTTTGCCCGTATACAAAAGATTTCACCGCTTTTGCAAAAGCGCAAAAGCTTTCGGATAATATAAAATCATCAGGAAAGGCAAATATAATGGCTGACAAATTCGTTATTATTACAGACTCCGCGAGCGATCTCAGCCCGGAGCGCGCAAAAGAATACGGAGTAAGCTTGATTCCTCTTACCGTCACGGTTGAGGGCAGCGATCCCGTCCCGGATACCGAAGCCGACAAAAAAGAACTGTATGCGGAGCTCCGTGCCAAAAAAAGCGCTACGACCTCTGCCATCAACTACGAGGCCGCTCTTGAAGCGATCGGCGCGGAGGTAGGTGCCGGAAACGACGTCCTCTACATCGGTTTCTCCTCCGGACTCAGCAGCACTGCAAGCACGGGCATACTTGTTTGCAAAGAGCTTTCCGAACAGTATCCCGACAGAAAGGTGTACGGCGTTGATTCGCTGTGTGCTTCTCTCGGCGAAGGTCTGCTTGTTTACCTTGCGGCAAAGAAACGCGACAGCGGCGCTTCCATCGAAGAGGTACGCGACTACGTCGAAGACACAAAGCTGCACCTTTGCCACTGGTTCACCGTTGACGATCTGTTTTTCCTTAAGCGCGGCGGGCGCGTTTCCGCGGCAACTGCCGTTGTGGGCTCTATGCTTTCCATAAAGCCCGTAATGCACGTAGATAACGAAGGTCATCTTATAAATGTCGGAAAAGCGCGCGGAAGAAAGGCTTCTCTCGAAGCTCTTGTAAATAAAATGGCGGAGACCGCCATCGACCCCGCATCGCAGACCGTGTTCATCTGCCACGGCGACTGCATCGAGGATGCCGAATACACGGCAAACCTTATCCGCGAGCGTCTGGGCGTCAAAGATATAATGATAGATTATACGGGTGCCGTTATCGGTTCGCACTCCGGACCCGGCACACTGGCAATATTCTTCCTCGGCACCCACCGCTGAGATTATAATTCTGTCCGTATATGCAGACGGCAATATTTCCCTTTTGCAGCCTGCGTGTTTGTAGCTTTTAACCCCGCCCTTGCCATGCGGCAGGCGGTCAGGATCAAGTTTGCAAAGAGAAAGGCATAGACAAAATAATGAAAATCACCGGAACTCTGTACCGCGATATGATAGTCAGCGCAGCCTGCTGCCTTGACAACGATAAGGAAAGGGTAAACAACCTTAACGTGTTCCCCGTTCCCGACGGCGATACAGGTATAAACATGAGTCTTACAATGAGCGGCGTGCGCGGAGATTACTCGGCACAAAGCTTTGAGGGCGGAGTCGGAGAAGCGGCGCAGAAGGCGGCAAACCTTATGCTGCGCAGCGCCCGCGGAAACTCCGGCGTTATCCTCTCTCTGTTCTTCAGAGGCATTTCCAAAACGTGGAAAGAGCTTTCCGAGGCTGACAACGCCGACATCATCCGCGGCTTTGAAAGAGGCACCGCGGAAGCGTACAAGGCTGTTATGAACCCCACCGAGGGTACTATACTTACGGTTATGCGCCTCATGACTGAGGGCGCCTCCGAAGCGCTCACCGCAAAGCCCGATATGGAGCTTTGCGAGCTTTTCACCGTTATGCACCGCGAGGCTGCCGCAGCTCTTGAAAAAACTCCAGATATGCTGCCACAGCTGAAGCAGGCGGGTGTTGTAGACTCCGGCGGCTCGGGATTTCTCGACGTTATTCAGGGTATGCTTTCCTGCCTTGAGGGAAATCCTGTTACCGCAAACGCACAGGAGCCCGAAAAGAAAGCCGCATCCGACAGTGCCGATTTCTCAAACTTCAATACAGACAGCATTAAGTTTGCATACTGCACCGAGTGCATCGTTACCAAAAACGAAAAGTATGTCGGCGAGGGCACTGCCGACGCCCTGCACCAGTTTATTATGAAGCTCGGCGACAGCGTTGTTTTCGTTGACGACGCTGAGATCATCAAGCTGCACGTACACACAAACAAGCCCGGCAAAGTGCTCACCGAAGCGCTGCGCTACGGCTCTCTCTATACCGTAAAGATAGAAAACATGAAAAATCAGCACTCTTCCCTTTCGGAGAGTGCCGCCGCAAAACCCACGTCGGGCGAAAAGCCCGACGCTGACAGCGCACCCGTTGCCACGGCACCGGTCGTTCCCGAAAAAGACTACGGTTTTGTGACCGTATGCATGGGCAGCGGACTTGAAGCACTGTTCGGCGATCTTGCAGCCGACAAAATAGTCTCCGGCGGTCAGACAATGAACCCCAGCACCGACGATATCGTTAACGCCGTGCTCCAGACTCCCGCAAAGACCGTATTTGTTCTCCCCAACAACAAAAACATCTGCATGGTAAGCCAGCAGGCTGCAAGGATAGTCAAGGACCGCAAGGTCGTAGTTATCGAAACCGTTTCCGTTCCCGAGGGCGTTTCCGCAATGCTCGCCTTTGACGAGAGCGCAGACCTTGACGCAAATATCGCCGCTATGAAAGAAGCAATCTCCGGCGTTATAACGCTTTCAACCACATACGCCGTCAGAGACACGGAAATCGGCGACACTGCCATTAAGACGGGCGAGATCCTCGGCCTTTACAACGGAAAGATCATCTGCACGTCAGATAACCGCCTTTCCTGCATAAAAGGGCTTGTATCCAAGGTCTCCGATGCATCGTACATCAACGTCTACTACGGAGAGGGTGCCGAAGAAGCCGACGATGTCACCGCTTTTCTCAAAGAAAAGTTCCCCAATGCGGAGGTTATGGAGGTAGACGGCGGTCAGCCTGTTTACAGCTATATTATTTCCATTGAGTAAGTCAGCATGACAATATAAAAATCGCCCGTCGGGCGATTTTTATATTGTCCGAAAAACAAGCCGTCCTGCCGGCATAGAGGAGATCCGACTGAAATGAAAAAAGCCGTAAAACTCATACTGATACCGATCGCCGCGGCACTTTGCGGTGGCCTTTTGCTGCTGTTCGCTTCCCTCATCCCGACTTCCGCAATACAGACAAACGCCGAGCAAAGTGCAAAATATCTCGGCAAAATATATCCTTATTATAAATCATACGTCAGCGATCTTTCGTCCTATCAATGCGACTATTTTACCGAATCGCTGATATTTATGGAAGCCTACGATATGACGATAGACTCCCCCGAGTCCATTGTCACAAATCCGCATCATGTAAACGAAGATCACCCCGAGCTGCGCGGTAAGGCATTTGAAGAGGTAGTAAGCGGCACCGCCGAACCGGAGAGCATATATCCGAGATATTGGCAGGGCTTTCGCGCGGTTGTGCGCCCAATGATGCTTTTTGCCGACTATGAGCATATACGCCTTATAAACAGCGCGGTATGCCTCGGACTGGCGGCACTTTGCATAGCGGCGCTCGCATACAAAAAGCGCCTTGCAGCCTCTCTCTGCCTTGCGGTTTCATTTATACTCGTAAATCCGCCCGTAGTTACGCAGCTGCTGCAGTTCTCCTGTTGCTTTATAATAACCTTTGCGGCGGTTCTTGCAGTGCTTATATTTGAGAAAAAGCTTGACGGAGCCAGGGCCGCCATGCTGTTCTGCATCGTCGGCTGCGCAACACAGTTTTTCGATTTTTACACTACGCCTATAGTCACATACGGCTTTCCCGCAATTGCACTGCTGACACTTCCCGCCTTTGAAAACAAACGTCTGAAAAGTGCCGGCACGACATTTCTCTCATGGGGCTACGGCTATGTTTCAATGTGGGTCATAAAAATGGGGATCACCACCGTTTTCACCGACATGAACGGCTTTGCCGACAGCTTTTCCTCGTTTCTGCGCAGAACGGGCAACACCGCCGAGACAGACACCGCAGAATATACCGCGCACCGCGCCCTCGCGGCGGCTGTGAAGGCAATGTTCGGCTCAAAGCGCGCCGCGGCGGTAGCTCTTGCCGTTCTTGCAGTGCTTTGTCTGGCGGCACTCGTCGTGTCTCTCATAAGGCTGCGCCTTAAGAAAACGCTGAACAACGCAGCGTTTCTCGCAGTTGCCGCGCTTCCCGTTATATGGTTCTGCGGCGCAAAGCAGGCAACAGTGATACATGCGTTTTTCCAGCACAGAGGGCTTTCCGTTCTTGTGCTCGGAGTGCTTATGTTTGCATCTGCAACGTTTTCGGCTGTGCTGAAAAATAAAGCCCGTGTCCCCCGCTCCGCCGCCTCGGACACGACAGACAGCGTATAAGGTTCAAATCGCCCCTAAAGCCGTACGGCTTGCGGGGCGGTTATTTTATTATTTTTGTAAGAAAAGCGCCGATCTTCATAGTATACAATTCTCAAAAACGGCACATATTTATTCTATGAGAATAAGAACAAAGACCGCATCGGTCGCAAACAAACTATTTATATCCGCCGCAGCCGTATGGGGCATTTCGTATCAGGCGGGCATATATTCGGGCAGGCTCGATTTTTCCGTTTTCCGTATGTTCACCGAGCTTTCAAACGCCGCCTGCGCCGCCTATTTTGCGCTTTGCGCCGCAATACTTGTCCTCTCCCCCGAGCGGGACGCGGGCGACAGCCCCTTCGTATGCATTAAAGGACTTTGCACCATGTGCATTTCCCTCACGGGCATTATCGCCGCCGTAGCTCTTATGCACACCATAAACTTTACAAGCGCCGAGGGCATATCCATGTTCGTTCTGCACGTGGCAACGCCCGCAGCCACCGTCGCCGACTGGCTGATATTCGACAAAAAAGGGCGCTTTTCGCAGTGGATGCCCGCCGTTTGGACAAGCGCGCCGCTTGCATATTTCGTGTATATAATGATAAGTGCTGCCGCCGACCCGTATATGGCAAAACGATTTCCTTATCCGTTTCTCGACTGCGAGACGCTGGGCATTCCTCTGTACCTTTTCTGTATAGGAACCATTACCGCGCTATACGTTCTTTTCGGCTTTGCTCTGCAATACGGCGACCTCATATTGCGCATACGCTCTTCGTCAAAACCGTGCAAAACAGCCGCGTGAATTTGTGCATATTCACAGTATTGAAGATTGTCGTTTGAAAAATTTTCAATTACGCTTGATTTGCCGCAAACCATGCTATAAAATAAGTTTAATGCAAAAAACATTTGCAAATGAACCTATTTTTATATTCCGGAGGAAATTATATGTCTATCGGAGCAAATGACAAAGTAAGAGTCGGTATAATCGGCTGCGGCGGTATCGCCAACGGCAAGCACCTCATCGGTCTGAAGACCGTTCCCGAGGTCGACATGGTCGCGTTCTGCGACATCATCAAAGAGCGCGCGGAGGCTGCCTGCAAGAAGTACGGCACACCCGACGCAAAGGTTTACACCGATTACAAAGAGCTGCTTTGCGACAAGTCTATCGACGTTGTGCACGTCTGCACTCCCAACCGTTCGCACAGCTTTATAACCGTTGACGCCCTCGAGGCAGGCAAGCACGTTATGTGTGAAAAGCCCATGGCTATCAACTCCGAGGAAGCAAAGAAGATGCTTGACGCCGCAAAGCGCACAGGCAAGAAGCTCACCGTCGGCTATCAGAACCGTCAGAGAAACGACGCCCTTTATCTCAAGGACGCCGCAGATCACGGCGAGTTCGGCGACATCTACTACGCAAAGGCATTTGCCATCCGTCGCCGTTTCGTTCCCACATGGGGCGTATTTCTTAAAGAAGACGAGCAGGGCGGCGGTCCTCTGATCGACATCGGAACCCACGCTCTCGACCTTACACTTTGGACCATGAACAACTACAAGCCCAAATACTGTGTAGGTACTACATATCATAAGTTCCGCTACCAGACCCAGACAGGCAACGCCTGCGGCGACTGGGACCCCAACGAGTTCACCGTTGAGGACTCCGCTTTCGGCTTTGTCGTTATGGAAAACGGCGCGACCATCAGCCTTGAGTCCGCATGGGCGCTGAACACCCTTGAAGTCAGAGAGGCTCAGACACTTATCTGCGGTACTAAGGGCGGCGCGGACATGATCCACGGTCTCCGTTTCAACAGCGTTGAAAACAACAGACAGATCATCAAAGAGATCGACCTCAACGTAGGCGCAGTCGACTACTTCAGCGGCAACGCGGGCGGCGCTCCTCACGAGAGAGAGGCTTACCAGTGGATTCACTCCATCATCGACGATAAGGATCCCTGCGTTCTTCCCGAGCAGGCATACGTTGTAACTCAGATACTTGAGGGCATCTACGAGTCCGCTAAGACCGGCGACATCGTATTTCTTAACAAATAATTAAAAGCGGAGGTTCAAAAAATGAAACTTTGCGTTCTTGCCAACCTTTACGGCAACCTTTCACTTGAAGAGACGCTGAAAAAGCTGAAGCCCATGGGCGTTGAGGCTGTTGAGATCGGCGCCGGCGGATTCCCCGGCAAGGCTCACTGCGACCCCGAGGTGCTGCTCGCCGATGAGAAAAAGTTCAACGAGTGGCTTGACACCTTCAAGAGATATGACATTGAGCTTGCGGCTCTCTCCTGCCACGGCAACCCCGTGCATCCCGACAAGAAAATTGCCGAGAGCTTTGACCGCGACTACAGAAACACCGTGCTTCTCGCAGAGAAAGCCGGCGTTGACACCGTCGTCACCTTCTCCGGCTGTCCCGGCGGCAGCGCAGAGGACAAGACCCCCAACTGGGTCACCTGCCCCTGGCCGGACGATTTTCTCGGCATTCTCGACTACCAGTGGAACGAAGTGCTTATTCCCTACTGGAAAGAGGCAGGCGCCTTTGCGGAGAGCCACGGCGTAAAGCGCATCGCGTTTGAGATGCATCCCGGTTTCTGCGTATACAATCCCGAAACGCTTATGAAGCTGAGAGCGGCTGTAGGTCCCGTTATCGGTGCAAACTTTGACCCGTCTCATCTCGTATGGCAGGGCATCGACCCCGTTTCGGCTATCCGCTATCTGGGCGACGCTATTTACCACTTCCACGCAAAGGATACAAAGATCGACGACATCAACACCGCCCGCATCGGCGTGCTTGACACAAAGCACTACGGCGATGAGGCAAACCGCGCATGGGTATTCCGTGCAGTCGGCTACGGTCACGATCTCAAGTGGTGGAGAGATATCTGCTCCGAGCTTCGTCTCGTCGGCTACGACAGAGTTATGTCCATCGAGCACGAGGACAGCCTCATGAGCATCGACGAGGGTCTTTCAAAGGCTATCGACACGCTCAAGCAGTGCATCATCAGAGAGCCTAAGCCCGGCACAATGTCCTGGGCATAAGCAAATTTCTCAAAAGTTCAAAGCAGGCAGAGAAATTTCTCTGCCTGCTTTTTTACGAAAAAGCAGCCTGCACCTTGCGGTGCAGGCTGTTATATTCTATAAGGTTCAGCCCATAACGGCTTCGACAAAGTGAGTGCCGCCGTCAAGCACAGGGGTGATCACGCTGCCGTCAAGCTTTCTGCCGTCAAGCGAAAGGCTAGCAACACCCTTTTCGGCGTGCGCCCGGTTATCCACATGGATAACGTATGTGTCGCCGCGGAACTTGCGCGTTACCGTAAATTCTTCCAGAGTGTCGGGCACACAGGGATCAACTCTCAGTCCCTCATACTCGGGCATAACACCGAGAATGTAGCGGGATACGTTGTAGAACGTCCATGCCGCAGTACCCGTGAGCCACGAGTTTTTCGCCTCGCCGTGACGCACCGCGTCCTTGCCCGCGATCATCTGAGAGTATACGTACGGCTCTGTGCGGTGTATCTCGCTTATATCCTCAAGATATGCGGGGCAGGTCTTTCTGTAAACCTCAAACGCTCTGTTGCCGCGTCCGATTACAGTTTCGGCAATGGATATCCACGGATTGTTGTGGCAGAATATGCCGGCATTCTCCTTGTATCCCGGGGGATAGGAGGAAATTTCGCCAAGCTCTACATGATAGCGGGTATACGGTGGATTGTTGAGCACAATGCCGTACTTCGTGTCAAGGCGCTCTTTAACGCTGTCAAGAGCTTCAGCCGCTCTTCCCTCGCTGACGCCTATGCCGCCCATAATGCAGAAGCCCTGGGGCTCAATGAATATCTGTCCCTCTTCGCACTCGCTGCTGCCTATCTTGTTGCCGAACGCGTCGTACGCGCGCAGGAACCATTTGCCGTCCCAGCCGTCACGCATGACAGCCTTGTACATATCGTCCACGGACTTTCTCGCCGCCTCAGCGTCGGCACTTCTGCCGCATCTTTCGCAAAGCTCAATGTAGTCGGGGCCCACAGCCACAAACATACCGGCGATAAAAACGCTTTCCGCAATGCCGGATTCAAAGTTTGCAGCCGTCTGGAAAGACTCTCCCGGTGTTTCGGAGAAGCAGTTCAGGTTAAGGCAGTCGTTCCAGTCCGCGCGGCCTATAAGGGGCAGACCGTGAGGACCGAGATTGTTCGTAACGTGATCAAAGCTACGCTTCAGATGCTCAATCATGGGCGCGGCGCGGCTCTCGTCGTTGTCAAAAGGCACAGACTCGTCAAGGATAGACCAGTCGCCCGTTTCCTTTATGTACGCCGCAACGCCGAAAATAAGCCACAGCGGGTCGTCGTTGAAGCCGGAGCCTATGTCCGAGTTGCCCTTCTTTGTAAGCGGCTGATACTGGTGATATGCGCTGCCGTCCTCCATCTGGGTCGCGGCTATGTCGCATATACGCTCTCTCGCGCGCTCGGGTATAAGGTGAACAAAGCCGAGAAGATCCTGCGTGGAGTCTCTGAAGCCCATGCCGCGCCCGATACCCGACTCGAAGTACGAAGCCGAGCGGGACATATTGAACGTTACCATGCACTGGTACTGATTCCAGGTGTTGACCATACGGTCAAGCTTTTCGTCGGGAGACTTTACGCTGTATTTTGACAAAAGCTCTTCCCAATAGGCGTGCAGCTTTGCAAGCGCCGCGTCGAACTGCTCGTCGGTGGCAAACGCATCAAGAAGACGCTTTGCGGGCGCTTTGTTTATAACGTCCTGCGCCTCCCACTTGTGGTCCTTATCGTTCTCGCAGTATCCGAGCACGAATATGAAGGATCTTTCCTCGCCCGGGGCAAGGTCAACGTTAATCATGTGCGAGCCGATCGGCGCCCAACCGGAGGCAACGGAGTTTCTCGCTCTTCCCTCCATGACTGCATCGGGAGAGTCAAAGCCGTTGTAAAGCCCCATAAAGCTCTCGCGGTCGGTGTCAAAGCCGTCCACGGGGCAGTTTACGCCGAACACCGCATAGTGATTTCTGCGCTCGCGGTACTCGGTTTTGTGATAGATAGTGCTGCCACCGACGACCTCAACCTCGCCGATGGAGTAGTTACGCTGAAAGTTTGTCTGATCGTCCCAAGCGTTCCAGAGGCAGAACTCCACAAAGGAGAAAAGCTTAAGCTTTTTCTCCGCGTCGGACACGTTTTTCAGCGTCACTCTGTGCACCTCGCAGGAATAGCCCAGCGGCACAAGAGATGTCTGCGTGCAGCAAACCCCGTCTTTTTCGGCGCTTATCTTCGTATATCCCATACCGTGACGGCACTCGTATGAATCGAGCTTTGCCTTTACGGGCATCCAGCCGGGAGTCCACACACTGCCGCCGTCGTTTATGTAGAAATACCGTCCGCCCGCGTCCGTGGGCACGTTGTTGTAGCGATAGCGCGTAAGTCTCAGCATTCTCGCGTCGCGATAGAAGCAGTAACCGCCCGAGGTGTTGGAAATAAGCGAGAAAAAGTCCTCGCTGCCCAGATAGTTTATCCAGGGGTACGGCGTATCGGGGCGCGTTATAACGTATTCCCGGTCGGCATCGTTAAAGTATCCGTATTTCATCTGATCCTTGTTCTCCTTATACTAAGCGCGATGTGTCAAGCTTCGTAAAGCTGTCCACATATATGTCGCATATTTTTTTGATCTCATCCGTATGGTCACTCTCGGTCGCGTCATAAACGCCGCAGACACGCAGTCCGAGAGACTTTGCCGTAAGCATTGCGTGCATGGCGTCCTCAAATACCCATGTATCCCCGACATCAGTGCCAAGCGCCGCAAGAGCCGCCTTGAATATATCGGGCTTGTCCTTGCCCGCCCCAACGTCGGAGCAGGTGAGGATACCCTCAAACATATCCCATATTCCAAGCCGCCGAAGCGCCTTTTCAACAAGCACGCGGTATGTGGCGGTCGCAAGGTACATTTTCACTCCGCGAGAGCGCAGTTCCTCCAAAAGGCCCCGCACACCGGGCTTTATCTGCACCTTGTTGAAATAAAAATCCTCTGTTCTACGGCGGCACTGTGCCTCAATGTCGTCTGCGCTGCCCATTACGGGATAGTCGCGCGAAAAACGCTCCGCAAGTGTTCTGAGACTGTAATATCTGATTTCAAGATCAAGGCCGTCATCAGCCTCGATCCCGTATGAGCGTACAAAGCTTGAGCCGAAATGCATCCACATATCCATGGAATCTATAAGCGTGCCGTCAACGTCGAATATTGCGCCATTCATCCTTTTCTTATCCTCCGTACAAACGGCTGCGCCGCCTCTTTCCAGATCGCCGTAAGAGTTCCCGACGAAACGCCTATCTCGGCATCCTCGCCGACAAACTCATTGCTGACGCCGAGCGGCACCGTGTTCGTAAGACACACGTTATCAACGGCGTATTTCAAGCCGCTTATGGTAACTCCGCGGGCGCGGTCCATGGCAAAAACGGATATAACACCGTCCATGCCTTTTTCAAAACGCAGCCGCTCCCCGTCGCCGAAAACACATACCGCGGTACCTTCTCCCCACAGCCAGCACACCGCGCCGTGGTCGGCGGCACCCGCGCAGTTCTGCAGATTTGCCATTGTATGGTCAAGCCTTGCGCCCAGACCGCCGTATATCACAAATGTGCGATAGCCTCTTTTTATCCCCTCGGCAAGGCACAGCGCCGTATCGGTATCGTTTTTCTCGCTGGGATGGCATATTATACGCTCAAAATCGGGAATGTAGCCGAGAGAGTCGAAATCGCCCACAACAAGATCGGGAGCGATGCCCGCGGCTTCAAGCGCGGCAAGGCCGCCGTCGGCGGCAATGATAAAATCGCAGCCCTGTTTGTCTATATACATGTTATCGGTGTTTGCGGCACCGATAATGTAGCAGATATTTTTCATATTTTAATATATCCTGTCTTCCCGCCCGGTCATTCCGCGCCTGTGATCGCGAGCTTTACGTACGCCATATATTCACGCACAAGCTCCGGAAACAGCCAGTTGGAATTGGGATTTTTGGCAAGCACAAAGTCGCCGTCAACTCCGGTTCTTGAGCAAAGAAGCTTTATGCGCGGGATGTGAAACGAGTTTGACACGGATACAATGTGGCGCTCCCCCTCGCCGCTTTCATTAAGAAGCTCCACCGAGTATTTAATATTCTGCTTTGTGTTGCGCGCTCTGTCCTCCTCGAGAATTCGGTCCTCGGAAATGCCGCACTCTACAAGATATTTTTTCATTACAGATGCTTCGGTATAATTCTCTGTGGGTCCCTGCGCGCCGGAAACAACGCATATGGAATCGGGAGCGGCCTCCATGTACTCTGCCGTCTTGTCAAGGCGTTTTTTCAGAACGTTGCCCGGTCTGTCGTCGCGAAGACCTGCGCCGTAAACAATAAATGCGCTGTTCTCGGGTATATCGTCCGCCGAAAGCTGCATATTTGCAGTGTTGAAGATGTATGCCACAAGAATTGCGAATGTCACGGTGTATATAAACATTCCCCATGCGAAAATGTTCTCAAGCACCTTGAAAAGTCTGTACGGCAGATGTTTTTCGAAAAAGCGGCGAAAAACTACCGGCACAAACGTAATAAGGCTGCCGCAAACCGCAATGATAACGCCGCGAGCTCCCTCGGGCCAAACGATCACTTTTATAAGATACGAAAAGTAGGCTATAAAGCCGAACGCGCCGCAAATTATGTATATGAATTTCAGAATTTTATTGTAAGGATTTGCTGTCTTTGTCATATTCGGTCCTCCGTTTTCAGACAGTCGCGCAAACGCTGTTATACCCTGCCCGACTGCTCTTTCTGAGCCTTTGCCAGAAGCGCCACCAGATCGTAGACTCCGGAAATAGGCAATATCTCTGCTCCGTCAACCTTGACAGGCTTTTTGGCGACTGTCCTTTTCGGCAAAAGCACTTTTGTAAAGCCGATGCGCGCGGCCTCTTTTGCACGCTGCTCCGCGCAGGATACGGCGCGTACTTCGCCCGAAAGTCCCACTTCGCCCGAAACTATGAGATCGGTCGGAACGGGGATGTCCTTTATGGTCGAGCACAGTGCAAGCGCAATGGCGGCATCCGCCGCAGGCTCGTCTATGCGCAGACCGCCGACTACGTTAAGATATACGTCGCAGGACGAAAACTTCAGCCCGAGCCGCTTTTCAAGCACGGCAAGGAGAAGACACATGCGGTTATAATCTATACCGTCCGCCATGCGGCGCGGCGTGGGATATGCGCTTTCCGTAACAAGCGCCTGAATTTCGGCGATGACAGGGCGCGTGCCCTCCATGACGCATACGGCGCAGCTGCCGGATACGCCCTTGGGACGTCCCTCAAGAAGCATTGCAGAGGGATTGTCCACCTCGCAAAGACCTTCGTCGGTCATTTCAAAAACGCCTATTTCGTTCGTTGAGCCGAAACGGTTTTTGACGGCGCGGACTATCCTGTGGCTCTGGCTGCGGTCGCCCTCAAAGGAAAGCACGGCGTCCACCATGTGCTCAAGCACCTTGGGGCCCGCAATTCCGCCTTCCTTGTTCACATGACCTACGAGCAGCACGGCGGCGCCGTCGGTCTTTGCGCGCTCTATAAAACGTGAGGAACACTCTCTAACCTGCGAAATGCTGCCCGCGGAGGAGTCGCTTGCGGCAGATACCATTGTCTGTATGGAGTCAACTATCACCACATCGGGCGATACGCGCTCATACTCGTCAAGAACTGCCTCAAGGCTGTTTTCACTGAGCACAAGCACCTCGGAGTTGTCGCAGCCGAGACGCTTTGCGCGCAGCTTCAGCTGACCGAGAGATTCCTCTCCCGATACATATAAAAGCTTATATTCGGCGCTGCACTTACCGCAAAGCTGCATAAGCAGCGTCGATTTGCCGATACCCGGCTCGCCCGCAATAAGCACGGCGCTGCCCAGCACAAGTCCGCCGCCGAGCACCCTGTCAAGCTCGCCGATGCCGGTGAGCATGCGGGAGCAGTCGTCCTCAACAACGTCGGAAAAGCGGGCTGCGTGTGCACGATCGCCGCGGCGCAGCGGCTGCTTTGCGGATGCTGCCGCAGGCTGAGTATATGTTTCTTCAACAAGCGTGTTCCATGCTCCGCAGGAGGGGCACTGACCCATCCAGCGCGGGGTCTGATGATCACACTCACTGCAAACATAGACCTTTTTCGCCTGTTTCATAGTTTATACCTCCGAATTTTTCTCCGCGCCCGTATTACAGCGCACTTTAAAAGGACGCGGAACTTCCCTACGCGCGGCACCGCAGAAAACCGCAGACACCGCATACGGAAAAACAAAATATATCGTATTCAATATCTGATCATTGCAAGCGGCGGCACGCCGCCGATACTTGCCATACGGCGAGTTCGTGGGAATATTATACCACGAAGAAGAAATGCTTGCTTGCAAGGGCATTTCTGCTCTGCCGTCGAATTGCACAGCCACGCGAAAGTGCATAAAACGGCAAAGCCGCCCTGATTTTGCCCAAGGCAAAATCCCAAGCATATTTAACCACGAAGTGAAAATGCTTGCTTGCAAGGGCATTTCTGCTCTGCCGTCGAATTGGAGCAGCCGCGCGAAAGCGCGGAAGCGGCAAAGCCGCCCTGATTTTGCCCAAGGCAAAATCCCAAGCATATTTAACCACGAAGTGAAAATGCTTGCTTGCAAGGGCATTTCTGCTCTGCCGTCGAATTGGAGCAGCCGCGCGAAAGCGCGGAAGCGGCAAAGCCGCCCTGATTTTGCCCAAGGCAA
>CAUGPT010000007.1:0-71709 GCA_959601495.1 uncultured Eubacteriales bacterium | reverse complement strand
GGCTGACCCCTAACAAGCGAATTTGGCTAACCAAATTCAGTGCTTGGTAAGACATTACTTAGTCCTCGTCCTCCAGACGGCACTCTCCACACATCGGGCAGAAGTACGGACAGTCCGAACATTCCTCGTGCTTCAGACATTCGTCCTCGTCCTCATCATCGGCTCTGTTTTCTACCGTTCTTTCCTCATCGGCTTCCTGAATATCGGCTTCTCCGTAATCAAAATCATCGTCAGAAAAGTCGATAAGGTCGGTATCACAAAGAATAATCCTTACCTTTTCCGCCGCCTGTTCGGGGCTTTCCGCATAAACAGTAATGCTCTTTTCATAGTGTCCTGTCAGGGTTACATCATACTTTTTCAATGGTTAAATCCTCGCTTTCATTCTTAAAATCTGTTGTGGTTGGGCTGGTTTCTTGAGGCAATATCAGCAGACAATCAACGGGCATCACTCCTTTCACGGCTTACAGTCGGTCTTGCAATCCCCAGATAGGACAACAAAAAATCGTTGAAATCCTTGCCGACAGGCGGAGGATCATCAACGATTTGGTAGTCTTTCTGCAACAATTCTTTTAAGGTGGCAGTACAAATCCTGCCTGTCTTGTCGTTATCCAGATGCAGAATGATAGTCTTAATATGGGGATTGGCGTTCAAAAATGTTGTTAGTGCTATGGGGATTTTGCTGTCTTTTATCTCTTTCTTAGGCTGATACACACCCGAAAGAGAGAGCAGATTTTCCGATTTATAGTCCTTACCCTCACACTTTAGATAAGTGGCGTAGGACAATAAATCAATGGCGGCTTCAAATAAGTGCACCGTATTAGTCGGCTCTCTTGCCAGAAGTCGGAACGAATACCGCTTGTCGCTGCCTGATGCGTCGCCCTTAAAGGAGCTACCTATCGTGCTGCGGTAAGCGGCATACTTTGGCGTTCCGCTTTCGTCCTTACCGACAAAAACGGCATTGTGGTACTTGACACTTTCAAAAATCGTACCGTCTGCAATGCAGTCCTGTATGATAGAAAGGTCAATCCCACGCCCGAAAAGGTAGTCGGTCACTCGGTTACAATCACGATTTTTCGGTGGCAGGAGCAATACCTTTGGCTCGTCTTTGGGTACGGAAACAGGCGGCGGCTTCCAGTCTGCCGTAATACCTGTGAGCATTTCCACGGCTTCCACAAAGCTATACTCTCTGACCTTAATGAGATAATCAAGGGCAGAAACACCGCCAAAACCTCTCGACCACCAGTACCACTTACCATTGGAAATCTTCAAGCTGTCGTGTTCTTTCGTGCAATAGACATTACCTGCCACACGCTTTAGGTTGCTTGGCTCATACCTCTGCAAGTAGGAAAGTAAGTCCATCTGCCGTGCCTGCTCAATCACGGCAGGGTCAAGTTTCACATAGGGTCGGTTACTTCTCATTCAATAAAATCACCTCCTGAAATAGAAGAAGCCGAGGGGCTTTCGATTAAGAAAACCTCTCGGCTATGTAATATTGTAATTATTCTTGGTTTATTAACTTCATTTCATATCCATAAATCTCTTGGAATGTGAAAATACCTTGCCAGATATATTCAGACAATGTCTTGCTTTTATCTCGTTCAACTAATGTTTTTATAAATTTCTCCTTGTCCTCTATTGTCCTACCTATGGTATCTCCTCTCAAATTTAGGATAATAGGTAAATTTGAATTGAACGATTTCGTCTTATCATATTTATCCTTGTTAGCGTGTAATAAGGATATAATTTCAATTACAGTTACAATATTGTTTTCTTCGAAACCTAATAATTGAGCCACATCTATTTTGCCCTCATCATACTTTTTTAATTTTAACGAAATCAAATCAACTTCTTTTTTCAAGGTATAGATTGACAAAACCATAGTTGACATTATCTTTTCAATACGCTTCATAAATTCACGCCATAAATCAATTTTCATATCTTCAGGTTTTATTGTAATAAATGCTGGCTTTGTTTTGCCATCAAGAGGATATGCACCAAATGCGGTCTTAGTTTTGCTTCCGTCTATATGATATAAATATAATTCAAAAAAGAATGACTTTATTTCAGGTATTACACCATTGGGAGATTTACAAATTCTCACTCTATATGCGATTGTTTTCCAAAAGTCAAATACAACATACCTATACCCATCAATATCATCATATTGAAAAAATGCGTTAGTTCCTACCTCTGATAATTGGTCAATAGCAAAATAATAGTTTCTTTCTAATATGATATCAACAAAATCTCCGTCTGTATTTCCTAAAATATAATCTACAATGTCTTTATATTCTGTTTTATATTCTTCTATGTTGTTTATATAGCAATACCATTCGTATGCCATTTTAGCAACACTATGAACTGCATAGAAACCGAGAAAGCTATCTGCTGTAATGGTCTTATGCAAAGTTACATCACTAATATCGACTGCTGTTGCTTTTCCTTTGCTTATTTTATTTATTCGCTCCATAGGTGCCATCAAGATTTTATGCCCATTATCGTCCACACCTGCAACAACATCTTTGGGAGCATACAAAGAGGCTCTATTACTGATTTTGACATTATGCATTTCTGTTCCGTCTATTGATATATCCGCTTTATACTGAATTGGTTTTCCATCACGTGTTGTAAGTCCCAAATGGTTTCTAAAGAAATCCAAATCGGCTACATATTTTTTCTCATAATTATCATTTGTAAAGGCATTATGTGTTTTACAGACAAAGGACTTGGTTAGCTTTGCACCTGTAATAGCGTATGTGATTATATCCGATGAAGTAAGTTCTACTTCTGAATTACAATAGATACATTTCATTATATATTCTCCATTCAAAATTATAGTCGTACTTTGTATTATTTTATTATACTACTTGAGTATGAATTTTTCTACCTTTCGGCTATGTAAGAACGGCATCAGCTTTACGCCAATGCCGCCTTTTCTCGGTTATAAAATTCCTGCTTTTTTGAGATACCCAACGCTGTCATAACAGCCACGGAAGTAAATTGACTGCAATTCTATATCCGCAAGCTGATTTTTCAGCTCCATTATCCTAATCAGAGCTGCACATTCTTCTTTGGTAAGCTCCGCCACTTGTTCGGTATCAAACACACCCAACACTTTCGGATACTGCTGATACAAACTCTCAATCTTATCCTGAATGGCTTTGTATTCCTCATTCTCTTTAGAGAGATTGGCAACAACAGAACTTAGATATTCGTTGAAAATATTGCTGTGGGTATCTACAAAGGTTTCAAATCTGAACTCTCCAGACATCATTCACACCTCCGACTTGTAACTATCTGCCTTTATTATACTGCCCAAAGTGGGGCAATACAAATCTGCAAATGACTTTATCGCTCCCGATTTTCACATTTTCTTTCGGGCTGTTCCTCGCTTTGCTCTGGCTCGGCATCAAGCACAGCAGGGTCTTTTTTGTCAAGGTTAAGCTCAATGTTAAGAGCGTTCAGCCGTTCCGATTTCTCTTTCAGCTCACCTTCAAAGGCAAAAGGCTTTTGTACCTCAACTTTTGCGGTTTCAAACTGTGCGATAGTTTCCGTTCTTTTAGTCTTGGCAGCTTCCAATCTGGCAGGGAGCTTTGCAAGCTCGTTTTCAATTCGGGTCAGGTTTCCCAGAGGGTCAAAGCCTAAATCTACCTTGTACTTTGCCTTTCCGCAAAGGTTAAGACAATAGTGGGCATTGACCGTATCATAGAAAACTTCCATTTTAAAGCCACGGTAACTGCCGATTTCGGTAGGTGTAGACAGCGGATATTCCTTGCAGATTGCAAGGAGCATTTCGCCTGCGGCAGCTTTTTCGGTGTACTTAATCCCTCGCAGGGTCATCGCACAAAACTTTTCCTCGCCCTGCGGCTTGTTCTGCTCGGCAAGGGCTATATCGACTTCATAGCAGACAATACGCTGTTCATATTCCTTAACTGTCTGTGGAAAGTATTTGAGTATCCTGTCCTCAAGGTCATAATGTTCGGAAAGGTAGCTTTGTTTCAGCACTTTAAGCTTGGAAACCTGAATGTCTAAATCCATTTTTTCCTTAAAACGCTCGTCGCCTGTGGCAAGCATCTTGACCTCCGCAAAGGAAAGAGCTACCTCGTCCACATCTTCGGCAGAACGGACAGGGCTTTTACTCGTCATTATCTGGCTGATAAATTTCTGCTTGCTCTCCACCAACTGATAGAGGTAGGCATCAAATGTCTGCTCGGTTACATAGCGGTAAACCTCAACCTCTGGGAACATATTTCCCTGCCGTTCGATACGCCCTTGCCGCTGCTCAAGGTCAGAGGGTCGCCACGGACAGTCGAGATTGTGAATGGCGATAAGTCTGTCTTGGACATTCGTGCCTGCTCCCATTTTCGGTGTAGAGCCTAACAATACACGCACTTCTCCGCTTCTAACTTTGCCGAACAGCTCTTTTTTCTGTGCATCGGTGGTGGCTTCGTGGATAAACCGCACCTGCTCGGCAGGAACGCCACGGGCAATCAGCTTCTCCCGAATATCATCATAGACATTGAATGTGCCGTCATTCTTCGGGGTGGACAGGTCGCAGAAAATAAGCTGAGTAGCCTTTGTGTCGGCGTGTTCCTCCCAGATACGGTACATATTGTCGATACAGGCGTTGACCTTGCTGTTTGGGTCATCGGGCAGCATCGGGTCAATCATTCTCTGGTCGAGGGCAAGTTTACGCCCGTCATTCGTGATTTTGAGCATATTGTCGATGTTCGGCTCGACAAGCCTTGCCCGCACTTTTTCAGCTCTCTTTGCAAGCCCTGCCACCATATCGGTCTGGATTTCACTCGGCTTGGTCTTGATATTGTGATAATTGACCTTTGGTACGGGGAGCTTTAACATATCAGCGGTCTGAATATCCGCCACCTCACGGAACATCATCAGCAGCTCTGGGAGATTAAAGAACTTTGCAAATCTCGTCTTAGCTCTATAATTCGTACCTTCTGGGGCAAGTTCCAGAGCCGTAACCGTTTCACCAAAGGTGGAAGCCCAACTGTCAAAGTGCTGCAAGCCGTTCTGCATCAGCGTGTCATACTGCAAGTACCGCTGAACAGAGTACAGCTCCACCATTGAATTTGAAATAGGCGTACCTGTTGCGAATATTGTGCCACGGTTTCCTGTGATTTCGTCCAGATAGCGGCACTTCATAAAGAGGTCAGAACTTTTCTGGGCTTCGGTCTGGGCGATGCCGCCCACATTCCGCATCTTGGTATAGAGGTACAAATTCTTGTAAAAATGGCTCTCGTCAATAAAAAGTCTGTCAATGCCGAGCTGTTCAAAGTCAATGACCGTATCCTTACGCTTGGTATCGTTGAGCTTGTCGAGCTTCGCTTTAATCCCTTTTCGGGTTTTCATAAGCTGCTTGACCGTGAACTGTTCGCCCCTGCTTGCCTGCACGTCGTCAATACCACGCTCAATATCATCGAGCTGCCTTTGAAGCTGTTCCCTCTGTCGTTCAATGCTCATCGGGATTTTTTCAAACTGGCTATGCCCAATAATGACCGCATCATAATCGCCCGTAGCGATACGGGAGCAGAACTTCTTGCGGTTGCCCGTTTCAAAATCCTGCTTCCTTGTCACAAGGATATTGGCACTCGGATAGAGCCGCAGGTACTCGGAAGCCCACTGACCGACCAGATGATTTGGCACAACGAACATTGCTTTATTACATAGTCCGAGCCGCTTGCTTTCCTGTGCGGCGGCTACCATTTCAAAGGTTTTTCCTGCCCCTACCTTGTGGGCAAGGAGCGTATTCCCGCCGTAAAGAATATGGGCGATGGCGTTGACCTGATGGGATCTTAGGGTAATCTCTGGGCTGATACCGCCAAAAGTGATATGGCTGCCGTCATACTCACGGGGGCGTACTGAATTAAAGGTATCGTTGTAGTACCGCACAAGGCGGTTTCGCCGTTCTGGGTCTTTCCATATCCAGTCCTGAAACGCCTGCTTGATAACTTCCTGCTTTGCCTGTGCCGCCGTGGTTTCCTTTGCGTTGAACACCGCTTTTTTGTTGCCGTGTTCGTCATACACATAGTCAAAGATACGGGTGTCACGCAGGTTTAGGGTGTCCTCAATAATACGATAGGCGGAAGCCCTCTTTGTACCGTAGGTGCTGTCCGCCTTTACATTTCCGTAATCGGAACTCTTATTCTCAATAAACCAATCGCCGTTAATCGGGGTATATCTTACCCTGATACGGCTTTGTGCATAGCTTGACGGAGTTAAAAGCTCCATTACAAACCTTTGAATATCCTCCTGCGGTATCCAAGTCGTACCCAGACGGACAGAGATTTCAGCCGCAGACAGGTCTTTCGGTATGACTTGCTTTAAGGCTTCCACATTGACCGCAAGCTCTGGGTCATTCTTTGCTGCGGCTTCGGCAGTTAAGAGTTTCGCCCGTACATTCCCTGATAAATACTCATCGGCAGTCACATACCTTGCAGGCTCGGCGGCGGGGATACGGAAGATAACGCCCTGTAAATCGGCAATCAATTCTTCCTGTGTCTTACCCGTGAGCTGTTCCATAAAGGGTAAATCAACACGGGCTTTCTCCCCGATAGACAGGGCAAGGGCTTCGCTCGCCATTTCCACGGAAGTGATTTCACGGTGGGGCTTTATCGTCCGTTTCGTAAACATATCCGCTTTCCGCTTGAAGTTTCCCTCATCGTCAAGCACCTCCAGAGAGCATAAAAGGAAGTAGCTCTCGTCTGAAGCAAAGGCAAGATAATTTCCTCGTCTGTTGATAAGCCCGTACTTTTTGGAAAAAGCATCATACAAGCGGTTTAGGTTTTCCTGCTCGGTCTGTATCATTTCCTCTGGGTAGTCCTCGGTCTGATACTCAATGAGCTTTCTCACACAGTCACGGATTTCGATTAACCCTTTGATACGGTTTTCGGCAGTCATAGATGCCGCCGCATGGGTCATAATGTCATTCTCACGGAAATAAACTTTGCCGTCCACCAATGCAAAAGAGAAATTCCGCACATTGGGGTCAGCAGGGATAACCTCGTCCTGCTCATCGGAGATTTCGTCAATCTCACCCATATACTCTGGTATTTCTCCCTGAATGTTCTGGACAGCGTTGTGCAAAAGCTCTGACAAAGGAATATCCTGATAGGCTTTGCAGGCACTATCCATTCCAAAGCGGGTGCTTTCCATTTTCATTTCACCCAAAATCATCTCTGGGTGCTGCACAAAATAGCTGTTCATTGTGATGCCGTTCTCATCGGTATCGAGGTGTACCCAGTCAGGCTCTATATCCGTAATGCGGTCACGCTTCTGTAAAAAGAGAATATCGCTTGTGACCTCCGTGCCTGCGTTTGCTCGGAAAGTGTTATCGGGAAGCCTGATTGCTCCGAGTAGCTCAGCTCTCTGGGCGATATACTTCCGCACCTCTGGGCTTGCCTTATCCATTGTACCTTTAGAAGTAATGAATGCCACCACGCCGCCTGTTCGCACCTTATCGAGAGCCTTTGCAAAGAAATAGTCGTGGATAAGGAATTTCTGGGCATTGTAGCGGCTGTCATTGACCTTAAAATCTCCGAAAGGTACATTGCCGATAACCACATCAAAGTGGTCGTCTGGCAGCTTCGTTTCCTCAAAGCCCTGTACGGCAATGTTCGCTTTTTGATAAAGCTGCCCTGCAATTCTGCCTGTGAGTTCGTCGATTTCCACGCCGTGGAGCTTGCTGCCTGCCATACTGTCGGGAAGCAGACCAAAGAAATTGCCCGTGCCGCAGGACGGCTCTAAAATGCTGCCCTCTGAAAATCCCAGACGGTCAAGGGCTTCATACATTCCCTTAATCACAACGGGCGGCGTATAGAACGCCGTCAAAGTGGACTCCATCGCCGCACGGTATTCCTCTGGCGACAGGCTTGCGTAAAGCTCCTGAAACTCGTTTGCCCACGCTGCGTTATTCTCGTCAAACGCCATTGACAGACCGCCCCAACCAACATATTTTGAAAGGGTTTCTTGTTCTTCGGGCGTGGCAAGACGGTTTTCAAGCTCCAGTTCGTGCAAAAGGTTGATTGCCGCCATATTGTTATGGAACTTTTCTTTTGCACCGCCAACGCCTAAAGTATCCTCGGTAATGCGGTAGTTGTGTCGTAAAGCAGAGGGAACGGCAGACTTCTCAGCTTTTTCTTCGGGCGGTAGCTCTGGCTGTTCCTGCTCCAAAAGACTTCGGATATAGCCGATTTTCTCCACTCGGTTAATAGGGAAACCTACGCTGTCCTTAAAAGTGATGTCACGCATTGACACATCATCGCTGACTTTCCCAACGCTTTCAATGAGATAGCGGCGGTTGTCTATGACGATTTCCTTGCCGATAAGGTCAGAAGTATCCTGTTCTTGTCTGCTTCGCTCTGCATCTTTCTGGGCGAACAGATTGACATTATTTTCGGCACTATTTAAGGTGTCTGCATATTCCTGTGCTTCTTCCTCAGTTTCAAAGGTCTGATAAATACCGCCTACATCATAATACTGTCCGTCTTGTCCCTCTGGTATGCTGTTATCCCGTATGATAAACGGGTCTGCAAAGGCATCGGAAGTCTGCTCTACGGTGTAATGGGGTACTGCACGGTTAGAAGCAACAGGTATGCCTTTTTCTTTCGCAAGCTCCTTAAAGTCTGACAGAGTATCCGCATCCATAACCATTCCGACCAACTCGCCGTTTTCATCAAAGTTCATCGCTTCATCAATCAGAAAATGGTAAAACTCCGTGCCTTGCCACCGATTTTCTTCGTCTCTCGCAACAATAACACCGTTTTCATCGGACAGACCAATATCGTCCATTTTCATCTGCGAAAGCACATCTCGCAGAATATCAATTTCCCTGTCTGTAACTGAGCGTGTTTCCTCGGCAGGGACAAACCATTCCTTTTCAAAGGACATTATCTCGTCAAAGAGCTTTCTGTCCTCTGGGGTCAGGTCTTTGTGCTGCTCCAGATACGGAATAAACACATCACGCCCCCAACGCAAACTTTCCATCTTCTCACGGTAATAGTCCTCGCCCTGCTTTTTCCACTCTGGGATAAACGGGCAGTCTGGGGAAAGGGAATATTCATAAAAGTTCTTGATATGGGCAATTAAATCGCCCTCGCCGTCGCCAATATCAAACCGTCCATCATAGTGGAAGTCCTCGCCGCCAATAGTAACGGTTATATCAAAATCCGTCTTGTGATACCAACCGACATTATCATCGCCCTCACGCTCACGGTGCTGCTTTTCGTCCAGAACGCCGAGCAGATAATTACCAAGGGCAAAGCTCAAATCGGTGTAGCGGTCATTAAACTGCCTGTCATAAAAGGCAGGGTGTTCCGAAAATCCGATAGAAAACTGGATGCCGTCTGGCTTTTGTTCAGGCGGTATTTCCGTTTTCTGTTTCTCGGTCACAACGACCTTTAAGTGGTCGTTGGCAGGGTTTTCCTTTAGCTTTTCCTCAAAGTCTGCCCGACTAAGTTCCTTGCCGAACAGTGGAAACTCTGGATTACGCAGAGAAACGGCATTTTCATCGAATGCCACAACCTCGTATTTATCGGCACCGATATATACCACATCGTCCTCATGGTAGAGATAGCGAAGCGGATATAGCTCCAGAAGCTCCTGCGAAAAACGCCACGCATTGCTGCGGCTGTAAATATCAGAAGTCTTACCCTGTACCAGAGCAAGAAAGTCAATGAGCTGCTGAACGGTGGCAGGGTCAGATAAATGCTGTTCCATCTGCTCAGCGGTCACATCGGCAAGGTCGTTTCTGTTTACATTTTCAAGCAGACTTTTTTCGTAACCGTCCAAGTCACGGATAAAATCGGACAGCCGCAAAGAGAGCGTATCCCGTTTATCAGCAGGGGGCAGGTCACGGTGGGCATCAATAAATCTCTGCCTGTTCACTTTCTCCTGCGTGTCGATTTCATACTGCGGAGCTTCCACGCTCTTTAGATATTCGGGATAGTGGTCTTTCTCTTTTTCATTCAGATAGCGGTTATTCTTTATCAGCTCACGCAGCCGCTTTTCCATCTTACTCCAAGAGAGGATAAGGTCTGGATTGGTGTATGAGCCATGCTTTTCAATGTGGATACCTTTGCCATCGTGGGACTGACCGCCTTGCGTTCCGTCTGGGAAGTAGTGCGTACCGCCGCCGATACCATACTCATTTTTGAGAAAAGTGATATTATTTTTGCTGTCCTCTTGTTTCTGGAATTGACGGTAAATGCGGTACTTGCCGTTTTGAAAACCGCTTCCTAATAAAAGAACAGAGTCAATATCCTCCTGAGAAATAGCAAAAGCAGAGGATTTTTCGTCCTCTGCTTCAGCTATCATTTCAATCTGTTCCTCTACGGTAGGGAGATTAGCCCTGACCTCTGTTTCATTGGCGATGCTTTCCTCGGCGGGGTATGACCTGTCTAATTGTAAATCAGCTCTGTCAGTATCACTTCCTCCGCCTGACTGCGAATATTGTTCATCAGTCCGACCCACTGCATCGGGGCTTTCGCTTTCAGTTCCTCGGTCACGCCCTGTTCGGCTTGTAGCTGCTTCGTCAGAAGCTCCAACCGTTGTAGTGCTGTCTGTTCTGTCTGGTGCAGATGTTCGTTCAGCCTGCCCGTTGTCAGCAGGTTGAGGTATGTCACTCTCTTGTGCTGCTCCAGATAATCCCTGTGCATCAAAGCGTATCTGCCAAGCGGAAGCTCTGGCTCTGTCGCTAATGTCAGGTCGGGAATAAAATAATCGCCCTGTTTGGTGTAAGTGATTTCGTTCATTGTATTTGCTCCTTTCGGGTTGTTCTCTGCCTATATCATACCGAGCCTGCGGTTTCGGTACAAAGGTGCGATTTTGGGTTTTCTCTGCCATTTGCACATCTCGGATAGTCAGGGAGATTTCCCTGAGTGCCATTTCCGCAATATCGCTCGTTGCAATACCGAGGGCGTTAATGGTGGCAGGGGTATTAAAATTGATAATATCCTGAAAATCCTCACGGTCAAAAAACTCGCCCGTGTCCAGACAGCAGCGGCTGATCAGCATAAAAGCAACGCTGTTTGCTGCCAGCCGCTTATATATGACCTCTACATTGAAATCGTCCAGTTCTTCTAAAAAGCTGTCCTTTGTGCAGTCCTTTAACTGTGAAAAATAATCTGGAAGATTGTCCTCAACAGCGTTCTTTGCCGTTTCCATTAAGACAGAAGCAAGATCAGAGCCTTCCACCTCTCCAAACCTATCCGAGAGCCTTTCCATAACAGCCTGCTCGTATTGCTCATTCATCTGCCATATCGGAACGGGGCGGCTGCCATAATACCCTTCGTGCGTATCTGACACATCAAAGTAATATTTCAGCGTGTTCCTGCGACCTTTCGGGTTAAAGACCGCTATGCCTTTGCTGTCCTTATTGACCCACCGCCGAAACTGTTTGTTCCAAGTTTCAAGCTGTGCCACGGCAACGGCATCAGGGCGTTGGGCATAGATTAGGAGCTGTTCGTCAAAGCGGCATTTATAGTTGCGGCAGGCGGCAACTAAAAATCCCTGCCACGCCTGCGGATTTTTCGCAACGGCAACACCTGTACGCCGATACAGCTCTGTGATTAGCTGATACTTCGCAGCCATTAGGTTTTCACCTCCTTATAGATTTATTTTGGGTCATTCATTGGCATCGCCGCCAAAAAGGAAATGACCTTGTTTGCCTTGATACTTTTTTGCAGGTCATTGATAAGGGAAATATCCGCAACCGTAATACCCTGCATTGAGAGAATATCGTCCATTGTCATAGCGGCAATGGCTTTTTCATCGGTAAAACCTGCTTCCAAAATCTTGTTTAAGACCTTGACCGCTTTCTGGTTTACTGCCATTTGTCAGTCCTCCTATCGTTCTAAATCCTTGTGCTTCGGGGCTTTTTCCTGCCCCTTGACTTTGGCAAGGGCTTCTTTTGCCCAATCGGGCATACATTCAGGCTTGATTTCCCCAAGCACATCGTACCTTTCCCATCTGGCTCTTTCGCCCGTGGCAAGGCAAGTACCAAACACCGCCTGACCTCTGCCGCCTGTTGCACCGTTGCCGCCCTCTGCCAAGATAAGCTGATAGGCAGGGTGCTGATATTCATACCGTTTCGGCTCGGCATTGAGAACGACGACCTTGCCAACGATATTGCTTTTATGGTCGTCAGGAATACAATGCTCCTTTGTGAACACGGCTTTATCAAAAGGAAACTTTGACAGCTCGGCTCTGGTGCGGTCAATCTGAGATTGTACCCGTTCCGTGAAAATCTCCATTGCTTCCAGATAATCATCGGAAGCAACGCCCTCAGTTGCCCACGCTGCTGACAGCGGATTGTGGTAGTCGCAGTAGCAGACTAAAAAGGGATACTGTTCCTTTTTATCCACGGCAAGCACAACCTCTTTATCCCCAACATAGATGCTTTGGGTCACTTCATAATTACCGAGCATTCTTTTTTCTTCACTCATTCGGCTGCTCCTTTCGTTCTTTTTTCGCTTTCTGCTCGTCTAAAATCTTGCGGATACAGACATCGCAGAAAATAACTGACCCGTCCTTATATCGGGGATAAGGACAGGTCGTACAGTCATATTTCTTTTGCTTATCGCTCACGGTCATCACCATTTTTCTGCTTCGGGGCAGCTTGATTGTACGGCATACGGCACTCCGTTTGATACCGTTCATTCAGCTTCTCCCGTGCGGCAGAAATATCATTGCAGTAGTAGCCCCAGAAATAGTTATCGCCGCCCTTACAGTACCAACACACATAAGGGTTAGGGGCATTAGGGTTATGACCGATGACAAGCTCGTTACTCCCGATAGTACAGCTCTCTATGATTTCATAGCCCCCATTGGAGCGTTTTTCTTCGTCCATAGACACCTCTCATTCTTTGGCATACTTCCGATATGCCTTTTCGCCTGTTGCCCGAAGCCGCTGCATACGGGCGTTGCCTGACAGTTCTGGGTGCTTCGCCTGCAATTTGCGGCGTGTCCTGCTGACACTTTCAAAGCTCGGCAGACCGAGATATTTATACTGTGTCATTATTTCCGCAAGGGGGATTGCCCCCGCATCTTTCAGGCACACATTACAAAGGGCAAGGTACAGCACCATATCGTCATTTCGGGCATCTTCGTTCTTTTCCAGAATAGCCCTGACTTTCTTTTCAACGGTCTTTAAGTTCCGCATTGGATACCTCCATATATGGAAAGAGGGCGGCATATTTCAGCCGCCCCCGTTCCTGCATTTTATGGGTCACTTATTCTTTCTGTGACGGATATTGAGCCAGAGTGCCGCACCGCCGATAAAGACGACAAGCACGATGGCAATGATAGTCTTTGCGTCCATTCCTTAGTCCTCCTTTTTCTTTTTTCTGCCCTTAAAGCCAACAATGCCGAGAACGCCTGCACCGATAAGGGATACTGCCGCAAGGCTTACCCACAAGGCAGGATTGAAGTCATCGCCTGTTTTCGGTGTGTCACGAAGTTCGTTGTGCATCTGGACAATCGTGGTTGCTCCGACCTTTACCGTTGCCTGCTTGTCGGCAGGGAGAATATAGCCTGCGGAAGCATTGTCGCTGACCTCGGAAACGGTGTACTCGCCAATACGCAAGCCCTCAATGAAGATTTCGCCGTTTTTGTCGGTCTTAAAGGTCTGGTCATAGTCCGTGCCTGTTACCCTGAAAGAGAAGCTCTCCAGTTTTCCATTAGAGGAAGTCTTAACGATTTTCAGAGAGCCTTTCTGTGCAGTGTTGATAAAGCCAACGCCTGCTTTGTTCTCTACGGCATAGGTCTTGCCGTTTTCCTCAATGGATACGTCATACACGCCCTCGTCAAGTACAAAGCCCTCTGGGGCTGTCTTTTCACGGACAAGGTATTTTCCATATCTGAGGTCGCCCATCTGGTAAACACCTTTTTCCACTTCGCCCATTGTTCCGAGCAGCTCATCGTCTTTGTCGAGCTTTCCGTCGCCGTTCTTATCGGCATAGACTTCAAAGACCGCACCTGTCAGCTTGTTTTCAGGGTAATCCTCGTCCACCTTAGTCAGCTCAATTTTGCCTGTGATATAGAAGTTGACAAGCTCGATTTCCACAACCTCGTCCACCTTGCCGATAGTAACAGGGATTTCTTCCTCGGAGAGTACAAAACCTTTCGGGCTTTCGATTTCACGGATTGCCCAAGTTCCATACGGTACTTTTGCAAAAGAAAAACTACCGTCATCAGCCGATGTGGTAGTCTTAATCGCATTTTCCTTTGTAAACTCGGTTGTACCCACCTTAAAGATGCCGATAACAGCACCGCCAAGAGCTTTTCCGTCCTCATCAGACTTCTTACCGCTTACAGAGCCGTAAATCAGCTTGTTTTCAATGGCGTTGCCCTCGTTTGCCGTGATGTGGACAGTAGCGGTTTCCTGACCTGCATACTTAAAGTTTACAGGATATTTGGTATCGCTCGTAAGATAAGCCGCATTGGTCTTGATTTCCTGCACATAGTAGCTGCCAATCGGCAGGTCGCTGATTGCTTTGCCGTGACCATTCTCATTAAGGAAGATGACCTCAATCAGACCGTCAGCAGGGATAGTCTTTCCGTCTGCGGCAGTCAGTTCCTCGGCTGCATACAAGCCAAAGGTTACATCGGCAAACTCGCCGTTTTCGCCCACGCCGTAATCCTTGTCAATTTCAAGGGCTTTCACAAGGTCGATTTCCACACGCTGACGCTCGTTCACAAAACCTGTGGCAGTTTCCGTTACGGCGATTTCCTGACCTGCATACACAAGCTCAACGGCGTGGATTTCCTCATTCAGTACGAAACCGAACGGAGCAGTAACCTCCTTGACCTCGTACTTTCCAAGATACAGCTCCTTGGATTTTGCCGTACCGTCTTTGCCTGTGGTAATAGTATCCACAACCTCGCCCTTAGAAGCTCTGAGCGTTCCGTCCAGAGTATAAATATCCTCGGCGGCGGTAATCTCATAGACCGCACCCTCCAGATTGCCGACAGAGAAGATAGGCTGATACAAGCCTTTGTCGCCTGCAACGGTGCTGAACACCTCGCCAGATTTAGTTACGGTAACTGTGCCTTTCTGTGCCATATTGGAGCGTACCACTTCGATAACGGTAATGCCGCTTTCTTCTTCTGAATTTTCCTGCACCACATCAAAATAGACAGGCTCGGAGTTCAGCACATAACCATAAGGGGCTTGCACCTCAACCAGAGAATAACCCTTGCCGTATTCCAAAGTCTGCGGTGTGATAAGGTCGCCGTCTGCGGTGGTGTAGAAAGTATCAATCGTTGTCACTTCGGGGTAAGTGAAAGTCATAGATACAAGGCTGCCGCTTGGGTCATAAATCTGGAAGCCTGCACCTGCATACGGGATTGTCTTGCCTGTTTCCGCATCTTTCTTGACAATCTTGATATAACTCTCAAAGTTTGCGTTGTTGATAAGATAGCGGTAGGTCTGACCGTCCTGATTGATAAATACATCAAAAGGCTTCATCAGCTCACGACCCTCCCAACCAGAGGTCTGCTTCACGGTATAAATGCCGTATGGCATATCCTTACTCTGGGCAAAGCCGTTTTCATCGCAGGTGAGCGTATCACGCTCGGTTTCCTTTGCTGCTTCATAGCTGCCTGCGGCTTTCAGATAAACCTCAAAAACAGCCCCTTCTTCAGGTGTTTCAATCTGTGTTTCGCCGTTGTCGGTGTGCTTGATAATGGAGATGTTACCCTTAATGACCTGTTCATTCACGGCGTTTTCCGTGCTGTTCAGTTCTACGGTATAAAGCTCTGGCTCTGCACCGACCTTATGAATGGTGGTGTCGAGCAGATAGCCCTCGGACGGGCTGATTTCTCGGATAGTCCAGTCATTGTCACAAATATAATACTTGGTCGTAAACTGACCGTTTGCATCGGTGGTATAAGTGTCAATGAGTTCTTCGCCCTTGTAAATGCCATACACCGCACCTGCAAGGGAAGCGTCGCCCTGCGGCTTGCCTGTTTCTGCATCGGTCTTTGTGACCGTCACATTGAATTTTTTGAGAATGTTGTGGAAACTGCGGTTTGTGACCTTGTTCCATTCAATCGGTGCGGTCTGGGAAGCAGGAACGACATAGCGGATTGCGGTATCTACTTCCTCTAAGGTGTAAGGGGTGTTGCCGCTGATAAGGACATTTTCAAACTTTGCAACGCCCTTTGCATTGGTTACGGCATATTCATCAACGGAATAACCGCTAAGGGAAGTTCCGTAAAGGTGGAATTTCACGCTCTCCACCAGATTATCCTCGGAAGTTTTAACCACTTCAAGGCTTCCACGCTTTAAGACATTACTGAAAGTGACGGTTGTGGTCTTGCCGCCGATAAGGGTAACGGTCTGGGTCTGCTGCGGCTCATATTTATCAATCGCCTGTTCCGTAATGGTATAGATGTCAGGCACTAAACCTGCTACGGTAATATTACCGTTCTTGTCGGTCTTAACTGTCTGGTTGAAGTCCTTGCCCTTAATGGTAAACTGGATGCCCTCTACAATGCCGTCCTCGGAAGTCTTTTTCAGGGCAATCGTGCCTGTCGGGGTTTCCACATTGATATAGGCGGCTACGGTATCGGCATTTTCAACGCCTGTTACCAAGTCCTGCAAGTTCGGGTCACCGTAGGCAATCAGCTTTGCACTGCTGCTGACTATCGGCATATTGTTTCTTGTTGCGGTAATGCGTACCGTACCGTCAAAGGCTTTGGCAGAGCTGATAGTCAGCTTGTTGCCAGATTTCGACACGCTTACCTTACTGTCAGAGCTTGAAAAGGCATAATCGGAAAGAACGCCGTTGCTGTCCGTAAAGGTCAGCGTATATTTGCCGTCCTTATAGGCAAGCTCCTTTGTGATGCCGTTTTTACTGCCCGACATAAAGCTCGGAATGGTATGATGCTCGCTCATCAGCGAAACAATCTGGTCGTATGCCGCCTTTGCTCCGCTGTTGGCATAGTTAGAGCCAAAGTGCAGGCTGTAAACCTTGTCGCTTGTCTTGCTAAATGAGCCTGTGGCTTCACGGCAGCCCGTGACAAACTCCCATACAAGGGTCTGTGTCGCAACCCACTTCTCATCATCGCTTCCTGTAAGGTTACTGCGGTTGCCCTGATACCCGTAGAGCAGGGCAAGCCCGACTGCCTTTTTCTGATTGGCAGAAAGGGCGTTCCAAGTGTCCGAAGATGCCTTTTTCAATGTGTTACCCGTATTCAGCGGTACACCCGGCTGAATACAAAAGGCGTTTTCTCCGTCCACAAACATACGGTACTTATAGTTTCCCGTGCCGCCTGCGGTATGACCGTCAAAGGTGGCACTCGAATTGTACCTCATAGCATTGCCGCTGCTGTCGTAGGTGTGGCTAAAGGAAATCGTACCAATGTCACCCGCTGCAAACGCCGTCGTTGCAGGCAAAATCGACAATGCCGTGACCGCAGCCATAAGAGTAGCCGCAGCCTTTTTGAATAATCCACGAATTTTCATCGCTTACCTCCTGATAATGTTAATATTGAAAATTTCCCTTACTAACCGAAAAAGCTGCCCTGTATCGGACAGCTCACAGTTTTTCTTTTCTCGGATAGTTTTGGTAGTAATTAAGGGGGTGAGGTGTGGAGAGGGGGAAACCGAAAAAATGGCTATCCTCCACATAGACAGACCCCTCCCTCGGTGTGTGGCTTACCTTTCGTGAGCCTTGCTTCGTTGCAGGTGGCGGTTGTAAAACTCCAACGCCTTAACAACAAAATCTGTTTCCTGCCCTCTGGGGACATTCTTTGGAATGAGCTTGGTTATCCTTTCATCACGGAAGGCGGGCTTTTCCTTTTGGTTTGGCTTTTCTTCTTCCATAATGCTCTGGATAACCTCGTCCGTCAGCTTTCCGTCTTGCATAAACTTTTTCATTTTGATAGCCTGTGCAAGTGACGGGGTAGCATCGTTATACTGCATCGCTTCAAGCAGGGTGTACTGCTGTTCCTCGGACAGATAGGAGATTTCCACCGCAGGGCGAAAAGCAATCTGTCTGTCGTCCACCATTTGCAGGATTTCAGGAACAAGCTCGGTCAGACGGATAAAGCGATGAATTTGCCGACTACTATCAGAAACATCTTTGCTCATTTTATCAACGCTAAATAACTTCTCGCCCACTGGTCGAGAAGTTAAATCTGTTCGTTGCCCCTGCCTGTTCATAGCTTCAAGCCGCATTTTATAGGCAAAGGCTTTCTCACTCGGCAATATCGTTGACCTCTGCAAGTTACTTTCCACCATTACAATAATGGCTTCATCAAGGGTCAGCTCCTTAACCTCACATTTGAGCGTATCAAGCCCTGCAAGCTCACACGCTTTTTTACGCCTGTGACCGCTGATAAGCTCATACCGTCCGTCCTCTTTGAGCCGCACGGTAGCAGGGGTCATAACACCGTTTCGCCTGATACTATCGACAAGCTGTTCCATATCCTCGTCCATCAAAACCTTAAATGGGTGGTCTGGAAATTCGTCAATCTCTGCAATCGGTATATCCCTGATTTTACTTAACTTTGCTTCTTCACGGCTCTCGTCTGTTTGGAAAAGGTCATCGTATGCAGTCAGCTCGATTTTGCTTTCTCTGCTTCTCGCCAATATCTGCCACCTCCTTTCCAAACTGTTCATAAGCTGCGGCTACCTTGCCGCTTTTGTCATAGGCAAAAATGCTCTTGCCCTCTGCGGTAGCTTCCACCGCACGGATAGAATGAGGGATTTCCGTATCAAACACCTTAATCCTCTGCCCATAGGCACTCTTAACGGTTGCGGTAATCTCCTTAGAAATGTTGGTGCGTGGCATTACCATTGTCATAAGGATACCGTCTATCCGCAGCTTGGGGTTGATTTGCCGCTTGACCATTGACACCGAGCGAAGCAAAAGCTCTAAACCTTTGGCAGAAAGATAATGGGGCTGTGTCGGGATAATCACGCTGTCAGCCGCCGCCAGAGCATTGATAGTTATCATTCCGAGAGAGGGCATACAGTCGATAAGCACATAATCGTAATTCTTCCTGACCTCATTCACATAGGTTTTCAGAACACGCTCACGGCTCATCGCGTTGATAAGCCTGACTTCAAAGCCTGACAGCTCAATGTTGGACGGGAGCAGGTCAATGCCCTCGCCGTGGTGCAGGATACCTCCAGAAGCATCAAAAGATTTATCGTCTATAATGCTTTGCATTACGGTAGAGAGGGTTATTGGAATATCATCAGGTCTGTTGTAACCCAGAGCCATTGTGAGATTAGCCTGTGCATCGGCATCAATGAGCAGGACTTTCTTGCCCTGTTTTGCCAGACCCACACCCAGATTGACCGCCGTTGTTGTTTTTCCGACACCGCCTTTCTGATTAGTCAGAGCAATCACTTTGCAATTTGACATAGGTGCGTCCTCCTTTCGCATTTATTTAGCCGCTTTGTCAAGGCGGCTATGTAACCATATCAGAGAACGCAAAAGAGCCGCTTACTCTTAAAATTAAAATCAATAAGAATAAGCGGCTCGGTGTAATGTGCCTTAGACATATTCAATTTTCATTCTCTTAACAGGGGCGTTGGCGACTTTGAATATCAGCTCGTCAACGCAGTCTGTATATCTGCCTTGCTGTATGAGTTTATTTTTCAGCTCCACAAGGCTATGTATAACTATCTGCCTTTCGTGGCTATCCAAATATGCGTGATAGATTTTATCTCTCATAATTGCCACCGTCCTTTCTTGGCTTCATTATATCCAGAAGTGAGAGAAAGAACAAATCTGCAAATCAGGATAAAAAAAATAGGCGTACCACTATTTCTAATGATACGCCCGCACGATTAGATAACTTCAAAATGTTTCAAGGCATCTTTTATCGCTTCTACCTTTTCTGGTGTTGGGTGTTTCCTCGGTTGTTTCAATTCCTCTACCGCATTAGGAGCATCATACATTGGCAAACCTAAATCTCGTTTTACTTCTGCGATATATGCGGTATGTACCTTGAAGCCGTGTTTTGCTTCTATATACTCCTTAATCATCTTGTAGGTTACTCGCTCTTTTGGCTTATAACTTTCTGCTCTCTTTTCAATATTATCAAGAGGAATTTTGCCCTCACCCTCGCCAAACTCTACTTTTACATTGATTACGCTGTCAGGTTTTTTGTGGGAAAGAAGTACAACCGTCTCCACATGTTTTGTATGCGGAAACATATCCACCGGCTGTATGCGCTTGCAGCGATAGCCGCCGCGGGTGATATAGCCGAGATCTCTTGCAAGCGTTTCGGGATTGCAGGAAATATAAACTATTCTCTTCGGCGCCGATTTTATGAGTGACAGGATAAACTCCTTTGAGCATCCCGCGCGCGGGGGATCGGCAAATACAACGTCCGGAGTTTTGCCGATCTCCGCCATATGACGCATGACCTTTGCGGCGTCCGCGTTATAAATGCGATAATTCTTCGTATGATTGAGGCGGCAGTTTTCTATTGCGTTTTTGACCGCGTCGGCATTGGTTTCAACTCCGATAACATGCCCCGCCTCTGCCGCGGCGATTATGCCTATGGTGCCTATGCCGCAATAAGCGTCGATCACAAGGCTCTGCGGATTGAGCTGTGCAAAATCCAAGGCCTTATTGTATACAATCTCTGTCTGCGTATGGTTTACCTGATAAAACGATCGTGGAGAAATTCTGAAAAAGCAGCCGCACAGAACGTCCTCGATATATCCGTCGCCGTACAGAACAGTCTGCTTTTCGCCGAGCCACACGGGAATATCGGTATCGTTTATGCACTGCACCACCGTGCGTATATGGGGAAAACGCTGCACGAGCGCCTCTGCAAAGTGCATGCCCGACGAAAGGTGCACATCCGCCGTTACAAGCACGACCATAATCTCCCGGGTTACAGCGGCGCGGCGCACCATGATATGTCTGAGTTCTCCTCTGCCTGTGCGCGGATTATATACGCTTATGCCGTATTCCCCGAGCATACCGCGGGCGGCACGGACTATCCAGCAGGAGACCTCATCCTCTATGACGCAATTATCCGTTTTCACGACGCGCTGCTGCGCCGACTGCCATACGCCCGAGACAGGCCGCAGGCGTTTATCAAGGGCAAACACAGCGGACAGCTTGTTGCGGTAATGGCTCGGCTCGTCCATGCCGATTATCTCGTCAACGCGGCAAAATCTGCCGAGAAGCGAAATCTCATTTTTCATTTTATAGCTCAACTGCTCCTGGTAGCTGAGATTTGTAAGCTGACAGCCGCCGCATTTTTTGTAGACCTCGCATGAATGAGCTCTGTTCATCCGCTGCACCTCCTCTTTTTGCAAAGTTAAAAGAAGGCGGCACAAAAGCGTGCCGCCTTATTATCATTTTTTAAGGCTTGCGGCAAGCTTTGCCTTAGCTGCGATCGCAGCTGCGTCAAGACCGAAAATACCGAGAAGCTCTTTTGCGGGACCGCTTCTGCCGAAGCAATCTTCAGTTCCGACTCTGACAACGGGCACGGGAACAGTCTCGCAGACAGTTTCGCACACTGCGCCGCCGAGACCGCCGATAACGGAATGCTCTTCGCATGTAACGATGCATCCGCAGCGCTTTGCCTCTTCGATGACGAGCTCGCGGTCAATGGGCTTTATGGTAGCCATATTGATAACGGAAGCGGAAATGCCCTCGGACTTGAGGCTTTCAGCCGCGATAAGCGCCTGCTCGACCTCAACGCCGTTGGCGATTATGGAAACGTCCGTGCCGTCGCAAAGCTTTACGCCGCGTCCGATCTCGAAGCGGTAGTCGGCGCCGCATACGGTGGGCACAGCCATTCTGCCGAAGCGCAGGTACATGGGACCGTCAGTATCGATAGCAGCCTTGACAGCAAGGCGCGCCTCAACTGCATCTGCGGGGCAGATGACAGTCATGCCAGGTATTGTGCGCATGAGCGCAAAGTCCTCAAGGCACTGGTGTGTCGCGCCGTCCTCGCCGACGGTGATACCGCCGTGAGTCGCGCCGATCTTTACGTTTGCGTGTGGGTAGCCCACGGAGTTGCGCACCTGCTCAAAGCTTCTGCCTGCTGCAAACATGGCAAAGCTTGATGCAAACGGTATCTTGCCCGAAAGCGCAAGACCGACGGCAACGCCTATCATATTATTCTCGGCAATTCCGCAATCGAAGAAACGATCGGGATATGCCTTTTTGAACATACCTGTTTTTGTGGCTGCGGCAAGGTCCGCGTCAAGAACCACAAGGTTATCGTACTCGGCACCGAACTCAACAAGAGCCTTGCCGTAAGCTTCTCTGGTAGCTATTCTATCTGCCATTTCGTATCTTTCCTCCCCTGTGGCTTATGCCTCAAGATCTTTCATAGCCTGCGCGTACTGCTCGTCGTTGGGAGCTGCGCCGTGCCATGAGACTTGATTTTCCATAAAGGACACTCCGCGTCCCTTGATGCTCTTTGCGATTATCACGCTGGGCTTACCGCTGCACGCCCTTGCCGCCGCAAAAGCTGACTCGAGAGAGTTGAAATCGTGAGCGTCGGCAAAAATAACGTTCCAGCCGAAAGCCGCGAATTTGGTATCAAAGGGGGTGGGTCCTATAACGTCGTCAATGGGACCGTCTATCTGCAGACCGTTCCAGTCGAGAATGTAGCAAAGGTTATCGAGCTTATAGTGAGCGGCAAACATTGCGCTTTCCCATACCTGACCCTCTTCTGCCTCGCCGTCGCCCATAAGAGCGTACACTCTGCGGGAGGAGGAGTCGAGTTTCGCTGCAAGAGCCATGCCGCAGGCAACGGAAACACCCTGTCCCAGAGAGCCTGTGGACATATCAACACCGGGGATCTTCTTTGTATCGGGATGTCCCTGGAGAATAGAGTCGGACTTTCTGAAGGTCTTCAGAAGCTCTACCGGAAAATATCCTCTGTGCGCAAGCACGGAGTACAGACCGGGAGTTATATGTCCCTTTGACAGAACGAATCTGTCGCGGTCGGGAGCCTTGGGATCTTCGGGGTCTATGTTGAGCTCCTCAAAATACAGATAAGTCAAAATATCCGCAGATGAGAGCGAGCCGCCGGGATGACCGGAAGAAGCGCTGTGGACGGCGTCGATAATGCCGATCCTTACATTTCTCGCGATCTCGGAGAGCTCAGAAATACGCTTTTGTTCCATAAACGATAATTCCTTTCAAAATTGCAGCCCGCGTTTTTAAAAAGCGGACACAGCTTCACATATATATAATAATACATACGGTAAAAAAAGTCAAACAATAAAACGTAAAATATTAAATTTTATAAAAAGTCCGAAAAGTCTCGGCGATCCCGTTTTGCGAAGCGCCAAAGCGTTGTCATTAAGACGGCGGCGCGGCGCCGTAAAGAGAAACAAAAAAGAAGCGAGTATCCGCTTCTTTTTAACAAGCCGCCGCGCAGTATCGCGCAAAGCCCGAACGCCTCCGCCGAAGCCGCAGGTACGGCGGCAACGGGAATGGCTCATATATTAAAATTTTCCATAAAGTAGTTGTATGTTTCCTGCTGCACCGAGGTTTTGTGCTTTTCGGCGCCCGCAGCGATCAGTTCGACCGTTTCGTCGGCAAGAGCGTCGATGCGTTGCTCCTTATAGAGCCTTTGTCTGTCAGCTTCCGATAAAAAGCGTTTAAAGCCCATCAGAAACTCCATTGAATATTTCTTTTCAACATGCTCGTCAAACCTGTCAAGCATGACCTCCACAAGGTGCGCCTGAAAATCGGGGATCCTTGCGGTCACCGCAACGCGAAGCGCTCTCTGTTTGCCGATTTTTATATAAAGAGAAGCGAGTTCTTCGCCGTATTTTTTTATAGTTCTGTCTGTTTCGACAAGCTTCTTCTTTCTCAGTATATCAAGCAGCAGCATAACCGTATCCTTTGAAGTATAACTGTTAAAATTATACGACAAACCGTCCAATGTTTTGTTAACTCACTATGAATATATTATAAAATATCAGAAGAATCACGGGGAGAACAAACGGGCGCCGGATTATATAATACAGTCGACCGCAAAAATACCGCTTTGCAATTCAAAGAAAGGATGCCTATGATCAAAACCAACGTTTCGCTTGATGTTTCCGGAGGCGGAAAAGCCCCGATCGTACACGTAAAAAAAGGCGACACAGCGTCGCGCCTTATCGTGTTTTCTCTCTGCAGCGGCTCCTCGCCCGTGACACTTGATCCGAGCACCGACACTGCAACGGTCAACGCCGCCCTCGGCGGCAAATCATACATTGCTGCGTGCACTGTATCCGACGGCCGCGCGAACCTTGCCCTGCCCTCCTCGTTCACCTCAGAGGCCGGAAGTGCGGAATGCGAGCTTTGCATATGTTCGGCGGATGCGGACAAACGCGAAGTTCTGTACACGCCGACATTTTATCTCGACATTGCCGACAATCTGGACTCAAGCACCGCCATTGAAGCGGAAGACAGATACACAGGGCTCTCCGCGCTTGTAACGGCAGGAGCGCAGAATGCCCAAAAAGCTGAAAACGCCGCAGCAGCGGCGCAGGAGGCAGCGACGCTTGCGACCCAAAAAGTCGACTCGCTGCCGGATGTATACTCAAAATCCGAAACAAGGGCGCTTATCGGAGAAAGGTCCGCCTGCGCCGGATTATTTGACAGAACATTTCCGGTTTCCTCCGTTGAGAACCATGACAGAATAACGTTTTGGAGAGACTCAGTCGGACGCGAGGCATGCATTACGGTTGAAAGCGCTGCTGTTTTCGCGGCTAAGTATATAAGCGATCACAAGTCGATCAATGCCGCGAATGTAAGTTTCACTCCGGACGGCACGTCCCTTGTATCTACAGATGCAAGTGCCGCGATACTGGAGCTGTCGGAGAAGGTGACCGCGCTCGAGGCGAGGATAGCGGCGCTTGAAAATCCCGGGGCATGACCGCCTCGCCGGTAAGCGGTCCGGCGCGTCGAGTCCGACCGGCCGTAAGATCCGGTCGGCGGTAACCGCTCGCCATAGAAAAAAGCGTCTGCCGATGTCGGCAGGCGCTTTTTTGTAACTGTAATTATTTGCTTTCCGTTCCTGCCTGCTTAGTCTGGAGAAGAAGCATGTTGGAGTAGAAATCGTCAAGGCTCTTCTGAAGCTTTCTCTTGTTACGCTCGTATGTCGATGTAGCAGAAGAAGGCTTTGAGAACATAGAGCTGAGCAGACTGCCGAAATCTTCAAGACCTATAGAATCAACAAACTCGAATCTGATAGAGGTTCTGATGATATCGAGCATTCTGGAGTCGTCGTCGCCGTCAAGTCTCTGACCCTTCAGAAGTGTATCGTAGTACACGGGCAGAAGTATCTGGTTGGACTTGTATGCGAGATACTCAAGGATAGTACCGGTACGCTCAAGACCTGCGGTCTTCATATCGGTTCTCTGAGTGCTGGGAAGCGCAAATATGGAAGCGAGGCAGCTAACGCCGGCGTAGTAGTCCTTCTGGTTTTCGTCATACTTGGGGTTGGGAACGATACCGTAGGAGCTCTCCATGTTACGGAACTCGCTGGTGATATAAGCGGAGCCTGTGCAGAACAGAGAATGGTCGGTCGTAAAGAACGAACGCGCATACTCCCACTGGTCGGTAGAGCCGCTCATATCTGCGTTATCTTTCCAGATATTTTCGTATGTCATGACATACTTCTGGTTGCTGTATATGGGGTTGACCTTATTGATGATGTCAAGCAGCTTTTCGCTGTAGAAGTCTACGGTGTAAGAGCCGTCATCGTTGCGGGTGGTGTAGTCAATACCGCACCAGTGCGCAACAGAGGAGCCGGAGCCGTCGCCCTCGATAAGTCCGTAAAGGTCATCCTTGTTGATAGTGCCGTTACCGTCAAGGTCCTGGCTGACGTAAGATACCATGTTAAGATATGTATCAAGAGTCCACTTTCCGCTGTCTACAAGGTCGTAGATGGAGCCGAACTCATCTTCAAGGCGCTGATCTTCATAAATGCTCTTGTTGTAGAACAGAAATCCTGCCCACTCAAGCTTATTCATGGTGATATCGTTCATGCAGAGATACAGCTTGCCGTCAATTGTAAGGTCTTCCATAGCCGTAGGGCTCCAGTACTCCTGATCGAAATCCGCAGTACCGTTGTCACGGAGCTTGTAAAAGTCCTCAAAATAGTTCTCGGTGATGCACGCGCCGAGCTTGTAGCACCAGCCGTAGATAACGTCAAAGTTGAACTCGCCCGCCATGTACTTCTTCTGCAGAAGCTTTGCGGGGTCACCGTTGACCTGAACGTCCTGGTTGATGTTTACGCTGTACTTTTCCTCAACCGCAAGGTTTCTCTCGTAAACAGCATCCTCAACGGTACGTCCCTCGAGAGCCTCGGAGTCAAGATAGTTGCCGCCGTAGTAGTCCTTGCCTACATCCGAGTGCTTAATATAAAGGAAGGTAAAATCTTCACCGTCATAATCGGCACCGGGAAAGTTTGAATCGTTGCTGGCAGTGTCGCCCTGCGGACGTGTGAAATCCTCCGGTCCGTCATCCGCGCAGGAAGCAAGGATCGGAACACACATAAGTGCTGCAAGCAGGATCGCAATGAGTCTTTTTGCTTTCATACATATATCTCCTAAATTAATTTTTGACAAAGTTTATTCAAGTTCGGAGCGCATGGCGCGAGTCATAAGCGCGTCAAGCGCGTCCTCGGGTTTTCTGCCGTTCATCACTACGTCGTAAACGGCGCTGATGATGGGCAGCGGCTCCCCGTACTTGCGGGAAAGCTCAACGGCAGCCTCAAGTGCGTAATAGCCCTCGACGACCATGCCGACCTTTTCGGAAGCTTCTTTATATGTCATGCCCCGACCTATATATTCTCCGCAGCGATTGTTTCTGCTGTGCTGCGATGTACATGTCACTATCAGATCGCCGATGCCCGCAAGACCCATAAATGTGCGCCTCTTGCAGCCCATGGCAAGACCCATTCTCGTCATTTCGGCAATACCGCGGGTGATGAGCATTGCACGGGTGTTATCACCGTACCCCATGCCGGTGCTCATTCCGGAGGCAAGAGCGATTATATTCTTCAGCGCGCCGCAAAGCTCAACGCCTTTGACGTCGGTATTCGTGTAAACGCGCATGCAGGAATTCATAAACAGCGAAGCTGCGCTTTGGGCACATTCTTCGTCGCTGCAGGCACACACGACGGATGTAGGCATACCGATGGCGACCTCCTCGGCGTGGGTGGGACCCGACAGTGCCACAAGCTTCGGCTCAAAGGTGCAGCCGCACTTTTTCATTTCGTCGGCTATGACCTCGGTCATGGTGAAAAGCGTTTCGCTCTCCATGCCCTTTGCCGCGTCTATTATTATCTGACCTTCTCTTAAAAACTGAGACGCCGCTCTCACCGTCGAACGGACAAAAGCGGACGGCACCGCAAACAAAACAAAGTCCGCCCTCAGTGCCTTTTCAATATCTGCCGTATACTTAATGTCCCGCGGAAGCTTTACTCCGGGCAGATTTTTATGCTCATGCCCGCCCGAAAGCCATTCTATCTCTTCCGGAAGTGCGGACCAAACGGTGACGCGATGGCGGTTTTCGCACAAAAGCTTTGCCAGTGCAATACCCCACGTGCCCGCTCCAAGTACGCCGATATCCATTACTTCTCCTGATAATCAATATATGAATTTGTGCATAATTACTCTATTCTGCAGATATAATATCACAACTTGAAACAAATTGCAAGCATGAAGACAAAATATAATGTGAATTAACCGATAATATAATGTTAAAAAAACTTTACCGTATTTTACATACTTGACTTTAAAGGCGCGTGGTGATAAAATCTAATAGTACGAAAAAAGCAGAATACCGCCGATATCCGGGGCTTGCCGCCGCACGGCTTCAGCCCTTTGTTCCGCGGTATACACGAAAGGATATTTCTCAATTGGCAACTCAATACGATCTGATCATAGTGGGAGCGGGTCCCGCAGGTATATTTACGGCAATGGAAATGCTCCGTCTGGGCTCAAAACAGAAAATTCTTCTTATAGAAAAAGGGCTCCCCGTTGAAAAGCGTCACTGTCCCAAATCGGAAATCGGGCACTGCGTCAACTGTCCGAGGGGCTGCAGCATAACCACCGGTTTTTCCGGTGCGGGCGCTTTCTCCGACGGAAAGCTTTCTCTCTCCTACGAGGTGGGCGGCGATCTGCCCGATCTTATAGGCGCGGATTTTGCGCAGGAGCTCATAAATTACACCGATAAGATTTATCTTGAGTTCGGTGCGGATCCCCACATAGAGGGCATCGGCAACAATGACGAGATCAAAGAGATCAGAAAGAACGCCATAAAAGCGGGCCTCAAGCTCGTAGACTGCCCTATCCGCCATCTCGGAACGGAAAAAGCGCAGAAGCTTTACTACGATATACAGGTATGGCTCATGGAGCACAGCGTTGACATGATGTTCAGCGCAAACTGCGATAACATCATACTTGACGGCGACGTCTGCCGCGGAGTTATCGTCCGCGAGGGCGACACCGAAAAGGAAATAAGAGCGGGGCGCGTCGTCATAGCCACGGGACGCCGCGGCGCGGACTGGCTGGAAAAGATATGCGCGGAGCACAACATTGCGCACAAGCCCGGCACGGTCGATATAGGCGTGCGCGTTGAGTGCCGCAACGAGGTCATGGAGAAAGTGAACCGTGTGCTGTACGAAAGCAAGCTCATCGGCTATCCGAAGCCCTGGAAAAACAAGGTCCGCACATTCTGTCAGAACCCGGGCGGATTTGTGGCACAGGAGAACTACGACAACGATCTTGCCGTTGTAAACGGCCACAGCTACAAGGACAACAAGAGCGACAACACAAACCTTGCCATCCTCGTCAGCCACAACTTTACGGAGCCTTTCAATCAGCCTATCGCATATGCGCAGAAGGTGGGCGAGCTCACCAATATGCTGGGTGCGGGTCACATACTCGTTCAGCGCTACGGCGATATTCTTGACGGTAAGCGCACATGGGCAAAGGAGCTTGCGTTCTCCAACGTCAAGCCCACGCTCAAGGATGCCGTGCCCGGAGACATAACGGCGGCAATGCCCTACCGCGCAATGACGAACATAATCGAATTCATACGTATGCTTGACATGGTAGTACCCGGTTTTGCATCTACCGAGACCCTTCTGTACAGCCCCGAGCTCAAGTTTTACTCTAACAAAGTCCGCATGGATCGCGATCTTAACACAAACGTCCGCAATCTGCACTGTCTCGGCGACAGCAGCGGCTGGACGCGCGGTCTTATGATGGCGAGCGTTATGGGCGTGCTTATGGGCAGAAAAATTTTCGAGGGCGAAACCGGCACCTCAAAGGAATAATGGAAAGAAACAAACTGACTGTACATAACAAAAACGAAGTCCCCGCGCGGCGCGGCGACGACGCAATCGCCGTCCGAACAAAACGCGGCGGCAAGAGCGAGCGCAAGAAGCTTACAAAACAGCAAAAAAAAGCTCGCGTGCTTGCCGTGCTGATCTCCGTTTTTGTGGGGCTTACGGCGCTGTACGCCGTTATAGTATGCTCCGATATACCGTTTATAAAATACTGGCGTACCATTTGGATAGAGACCGCCATGACAACGAAAAGCCACCAGTGGCTTGCCACGTGGTTTTTTCCGGACAGCGTTATAAGTGCCGTTATGAGCAACCAGCATGAGGATCCCAACGTTATCGGAGGAGACATCACCACAGCCGACACAACGGCTCCCCCGAATGACGAGCCGGAACCGGAGCCGGAGAACAAGGATCCGCTGGGGCTTGCAAACCTCTATGTCGGCGGCAAGGACTTCGTGGGCAACACGATAGTCATAAACGATATAGAAAACGGCATTCTCGTCTCGGAGATAACGGGTCCCAACTATAAGGGCAGAATAATGCTTGTGGACGAGCCCTCGCGCGTTTACGTGGGCATGACGCAGTATCCCGGAGTTACGGGTATGCGCATACTGGATATGATGAAATTCTACGGCGCGGTCGCGGGTGTCAACGCCAGCGGCTTTGCAGATTACGACGAAAACGGCAACGGCGGCGAGGTCGTCGGCATGAGCCTTTCTCAGGGAAAATACTGGGGCAGCTATGTTCCGTATTACAGCAGCATCGTTATCACAAACGACGACAGACTCATTGTGGGCACGCTTAACGACTGGGCAAGCTACGGCAACATACGCGACGGAATACAGTTCAGCCCCCTGCTTATAGCGAACGGGCAGAAAATGGTTTCCGGCTCCTCGGGATACGGCATACAGCCGCGAACCGGTGTAGGTCAGAGAGAAGACGGAGTTATGGTATTTCTGAACGTCGACGGACGTGACGTTACATACTCCATCGGCTGCACCGTTGACGACATGGCGGAAATACTTCTCTCCTACGGAGTTATAAACGCATCAAGCTGCGACAGCGGCGCAACAAGCGTTATAGCGTATAAAGGCGAGGTCATCACCAAAAACTGCTCCGCAAACCCCACCCTCGGGCGCATACTTCCCAATGCGTTTCTGATAAATCCCAAAGAAAAATAATGAAAAAAGCTTGCCGTGCGGCAAGCTTTTTTCTCTTTTAATTCGGTGTCAGACTACCTTGTAGCCCGCTTTCTCAACAGCCTCGCGGATCGCATCGTCGGAGACGTCTCCGGACAGCTTGAGAGTCGCCGTACCCTTCTCGTGGCTGACTTCGGCGCTTTCGACGCCGGGCAGCTCTTCAAGCGCCGCCTTTACTCTGCCCGAGCAGTGAGAGCACATCATGCCCTCGATCTTTACTGTTTTCTCATTTGCCGTATTCATAACCGAACAAGCCTCTCTTTCCTCTCCGCACGCTTTATGTGCGGTCTTTTTTGATTTCAGTCTTCTGTTTCTGTCATGCTTTGCGGAGTATATTTTGACAAAGTTGAGCCGCAGCGCGTTTGTAACAACGCAAAAGCTTGAAAGGCTCATTGCGGCAGCACCCAGCATAGGGTTGAGCTGCCATCCCCAAAGCTTTATAAACACACCCGCCGCAACGGGTATGCCTATCGTGTTGTAGAAAAATGCCCAGAACAGGTTCTCGTGTATATTTCTCAGTGTTGCGCGGCTGAGCCTTATGGCCGCGGGTACGTCCGTAAGCTTTGAGTTTACCAGAACAACGTCCGCCGCGTCGATGGCAACGTCCGTTCCGCGCCCGATAGCTATACCTGTGGTGGCACCGGTAAGCGCGGGGGCATCGTTGACGCCGTCGCCCACCATTGCCGTGGGGCACTCGGCTTCGATCGCCGCGACCTCTCTTGCCTTGTCCTGCGGCAGGACTTCGGCAATGACCTCGTCAATGCCCGCCTGCCTGCCGACGGCGCGGGCACACCGCTCGCTGTCGCCCGTCAGCATAACGACTCTCAGTCCCATATTTTTAAGCTCTCTTACAGCCTCAGGGCTTTCATCTTTTATGATATCCGCAACGGCTGCAATGCCGTAAAGCTCTCCGTCAGTTCCGAAGTACAGCGGCGTTTTGCCGTCGCCGGAGAGCCTGTCTGCCTCCGCCGTAATGCTGTCCGGCACGTCCGCGTGCTCTTTTGCCAGCGCAGCCTTGCCGCCGAAGGCAGCCTTGCCGCCGACCGTCGCGGTCACGCCGAAGCCGGGCAGCGCCGTAAAATCTTCTGTTTCTATTGTTTCAACGCCGTTCTCGGCGGCATATTTCATAATTGCAGCAGCAAGAGGATGCTCACTGCCGTTTTCAAGAGAAGCGGCAAGAGACATAAGCTCCGCCTCGCTTCTTTCGCCGCAGTAGATAATGTCGCAGACCGCGGGTTCGCCGCGGGTGACCGTGCCTGTTTTATCAAGAACGACCGCTCCGCTTTTGCCTGCAGCCTCAAGGGATGCTGCGGTTTTGAAAAGTATGCCGTGCTTTGCGCCCACGCCGCTGCCGACCATTATAGCAACGGGAGTCGCAAGCCCCAGTGCGCATGGGCAGCTTATCACAAGAACGGATATCGCGCGCGCAAGGGCGAAGCCTATGCTCTCGCCGCACAAAAGCCATACGACCGCCGTTACAAGCGCGATGGCCATGACCGTCGGCACGAACACGCCCGATACCTTATCCGCCACCTTTGCGATAGGCGCTTTTGTGGCGGCGTCGCTGACCATTTTGATTATCTGAGATATGGCGGTATCCTCGCCGACCTTGTCGGCGCGGCATTTGAGCATGCCCGAGCTGTTGATGCAGCCCGCGGACACGCCGTCTCCCGGCGCTTTGTCAACGGGAACGGACTCGCCCGTCAGCGACGACTCGTCAACGCATCCGCTGCCCTCAAGCACCGTGCCGTCGGCAGGAATGCTCTCGCCGGGGCGCAGCACGAACATGTCGCCTATACGTATTTCGGATGCGGGGATAACAGTCTCCTCTTCTCCGCGTATAACAGTAGCGGTCTTTGGGGAGAGCTCCATGAGCGACTTCAGCGCACCCGTGGTCTTTCCCTTTGAATGCGCCTCGAGCATTTTGCCCACGGTGATAAGCGTCAGTATCATTGCGCACGATTCGAAGTAGAACTCGTGCATATATTTCATAACTGCTTCACTGTCGCCTGCATTCTGCGCACCGGTCATTGCAAACAACACGCAGGTGCTGTATACAAAAGCCGCTCCCGCGCCAAGCGCCACAAGTGTGTCCATATTGGGGGCGCGGTGCCACAGCGCCTTGAAGCCGCTTACAAAAAAGCGGGAGTTTATGATCATGACCGCAATGCACAAAAGCATCTGACAAAGGCCCATAGCAACATGGTTGTCGGAAAGCACCGACGGAAGCGGCCACGACCACATCATGTGTCCCATGGATATATACATAAGTGCGCAGAGAAATACCGCCGACCATATAAGGCGTCTTATAAGCTTCGGCGTTTCCGTATCCTCGAGTGCGGACGCAGCATCTGACGCGCTGCCGCCGCCCCTGCTTTTGCCCTCGGGGGAGGCGCCGTAGCCGGCATTCTTTACCGCCGCGACAATATCGCTGTCGGCGGCACTTCCCTCTACCGTCATTGAATTTGTCAAAAGACTGACCGTGCAAGAATCCACTCCGTCAAGAGCGGATACAACTTTTTCGATACGAGCGCTGCACGCCGCGCAGCTCATACCCGTGACGCTGAAGCGTCTCAGAGCCATAAGTATCTTTCCTTTCCGGTTTTGCCGAATTATTCATGTTCCGCAGCCGTATCCCCGCCGAACCGATACAAAGGGCAGGGGCAGCAGACGAAAAGAGAGATGGCGGGCAGTGAAACCGCGCCGATATTTTTCCCTTTCCTACCAAATAATAGCACAGGATTTTTCATAATTCAACCGTTTTACGAAAAAAACGAAAATTCATACCTCTTTGATAGGATTTACCACGCTGCTGCCGCCGCAGCACAGTGAAAGACACATTTTTTTGAGTATTTCATCTTCTTTTTCGGCAAGCGAGGCAAGCATTTTGCTCTTTATCTCAGCCGAAGCCGCGGCACTTTCGGCGTCGGCTGCCGCTTTTAAAACAGCGGATGACAGCCTGTCCGCGCCGCAGCTTTCCGAAAGTATTTCGCCGCGTCCCCACAGAGAGACAAAATCGAAAAGCTTGCAGTCCGCGCCGAGCCCCACAAACGGTACACCGCACGCTGCGGCTGCTATAAGGAAATGAAGCCGCATGCCTATGGCAAACTCTGCGCCGGACAGGATATACATAAGCCCCTCGAAGCTTACGGGAGATATGCAGCGCCCGCCGCATCGTTTTGCGGCGTCCGAGCAGATACCGAGGTCGGCTCCGTCGTGCATTGACACAAACAAAGGATACAGTCCCCGACTGCTGTATTCTGCGCAGAATTTTTCCATGGTCTCTGTATTCATATTACCTATGCCACGCAGACACACGGCAAAGTATCCGTATTTTTCGCGCCGCGTCCCGAGGGAAGCGAACCTCCACGCGGGGTCTGCCGCCACATGGGATCCGATGCCGAGTTTTTCAAGCCGCGCGGCTGAGGTATCATCCCTTACGCTTACTCGGTCCGCCTCAATAAGCGCGCGCCGCATATGCCCGCTTCTTTTAACATTGCCGACTCCGTTTGAGTACACGTAAAGATGACCGCACAGCTTTTTTCCGAGCAGCATCATTGTGCTGTAATACAAAAGACTGCGCCTGCTGGTATCGTCCTGCAAAAGTCCTCCGCCGCCGCTTATATAAAGGGACGATCTGCTCATTTTTTCGATTATCGCCGCTATGTTTGTTCTGCTCACACTGCAGACGCCGTACTGCGATGCGGTCTCTTTCGGGGTCGCCGACAGCACGCATATTTTTTCGCCGCCCATGACCTCTTTGAGACTTGCGCATATACCGCGAAGTATAGTCTCGTCCCCCAGATTGCCGAAGCCGTAGTATCCGCCTATTACAACGCCGCCTTCTGTCTTTTTCAAAGCCGCAGCCCGCCTTCCCTGTTTGCGCCGCCCTCGGCGCTTTCTTTCGCGCCTCAGCGGGCGCTTCTTACATTTTTACTTCTTCGCCGCACGCAGCGCTTTTCGCTCCGTCATACGGTATTTTTTCGTCTGCGCCGCGCGGAGTATTATTTGCATACCGTATCGCGCTTTCCGTATCCCCGCCGCTCCGACGCTTTATCCTTCTTTGCTCCGCAGCGCTTTTACGTCCCGCGCCGTGCGGCGCCTTTTCGCGCCGCAGACCCACGCAGCGCCTCTTTTTACATAAGTATTGACACCGCGGCACCCGAATAAACGCACGGGCGCAATTTTTAACTTGATTAAACGATACGGAAATGGTAAAATATTGTATACAGTTATACGCGCAGGAGCATATATGAAAAATACCGTTGATATACTGGACGCATCAAAGATCGGCTCGCTCTGCCCCGGACTTCCGAGACCTGAAGTGTACGACACGGCGGACAGCACGAACAATACAGCAAAGCGCCGCGCCGAGGAGGGTTGTCCGCAATTTCTCTGCATTGCCGCCGACAGTCAGACAAACGGGCGCGGCAGACTCGGCAGAAGCTTTGCGTCTCCCCGCGGCAGCGGGCTTTATATGAGCGTTGTTCTCCGCCCGTCCGTGCCTTCCGAGCACATCACTCTCATAACCCCCGCCTCGGCTGTGATCCTGTGCCGCGCGGCGGAGGAGCTTTTCGGCATTTCCCCGTCAATCAAATGGGTGAACGACCTGTATCTCGGCGGCCGCAAGATATGCGGCATACTGACGGAAGCCGCCTTCTCCCCCGACGGGCATGCGGAATACGCCGTTGTGGGAGCGGGCATAAACATGTACCGTCCCGAAGGTGGGTTTCCTCCCGAGATCGCCGACAAAGCCGGGTATATGCTGGAAGCGGCGCAGCCCGACGCGCGCAGCCGTATGTGCGCGGCGTTTATCCGCGGACTATCCGATGTATGCGCCGGTCTTTCCGACGCGGACAAGAGAAAAAGCATTGCCGACGAATACCGCAGGCGCTGCTTTGTCATAGGCAAAAGAGTGACATTTATAAAAAACGGAAAAAGCGTTTCGGCAACGGCGGTCGATACCGACGACTGCTGCCGACTGATAGTAAAGCACGACAGCGGAGAACTTGAGGCGCTCTCCACCGGCGAAGTCAGCGTCCGCATCGAAAACACGGGCAGCATATAATATTTATATTCACCGCCGCAAAGTTTAAGAACCCATGCCACTTTTTAGTATTCTATTGACCTTGCGTGCGTTTTGTTTTATAATGTAGAAAGAACGTTATAAGGAGGCAGAATATTGAAGTTTAAGAAGAACGAAAAATACGCCTCGATAGCTTTATACGCAAGCATTTCGGTCATAATATGCGCAATTATCATTATGTGCATATTCCGTTTTGACGCCGTTATGCAGTATATCGGCAGGTTTTTCTCTGCCATATCTCCCCTTGTTTACGGCTTTGTTTTTGCGTATCTGTTCAATCCTATCATGAACATGTACGAAAAAAAGGTCCTGAAATTCAAGAAATCAAAAAAGGATCTTCACATTCTGCGGCGCACGCTGTCAATTATTCTGACACTTTTGACGGTATTTGCGGTTGTCGCCGTCATACTGTATGCAGTCATCCCCCAGACCGTCAAAAGCTTTGAGGATCTGGGCAGCCAGCTAAACAACTATATAACGAACATCCAGCGCTTTGCCGACGGCATTGTCACAAAGCACTCGGAAAAGTTTTTGGGCGAGCACTATGAAACGCTTGCCGCACTTCTGGCGGAATACGATATATCGCTGAGCATAAAGGATATACTTTCAAATTCGTACACTTTCCTGCAAAGCGCGCTGAACTATGCCGTTGACTACGGCGGCATGATTGTAAGCCAGGTCATAAACGTGCTGCTGGGCATAATCATCGCGGTATACTTCCTTGTATACAAGGAAAAGATCTGCGCGCAGACGAAAAAGCTCTTCTCCGCAATGCTTTCAAGGCGCGCGTACCTGAACACGGTGCGCCTCGCCAGATACACGCATAAAACGTTCGGCGGCTTTATCGTCGGCAAACTTATAGACTCCGTTATAATCGGACTTATAAGCTTTGTGGTATTCTGGGCTTTCAAGATCCCGTACTACCCGCTGCTTGCCGTTATTGTGGGGATCACAAATATAATTCCTACATTCGGTCCCATATTCGGCGCCATATTCGGAGGGCTGCTCCTTCTCATCGTTGCACCGGATAAGGTCATACTTTTCCTCATAATCGTACTGATTATCCAGCAGTTGGACGGCAACATCATCGGGCCGAAGATCCTCGGCAGCTCAATAGGAATAAGCGCTTTCTGGGTCGTTATCGCCATATTCGTTTTCGGCGGCTGCTTCGGATTTACCGGAATGATATTCGGCGTTCCCGCGACCGCGGTCATATATGCCCTTGTAAAGCAGTGGTCGGAGAGACGGCTGCGTCACAAAGGATACCCGAGCCACACGGCGTACTATGAAAACGATCCGTCTCCCGAGACCGATAAAATTGACGCGGGTCAGGTGTTTATAGACAGCGACACGGACGTTCCCGAGCCGAGCGCGGCGGACGATATTCCCGATCCCGTAAAGAAAGACAAGCCGCCGATCACAAAGCGCATTTCGGCATTCTTTAAGAAAAAGAAAGACAAAAGCAGCAAAAAGTAAAAGATATTCCGGTGCCGCACGTACCGACGCAGAGCGGCGCCATGCACTGAAAGGACACATTGAAAAATGAAAAGACTGTTCACTTCCGAATCCGTAACTGAGGGACATCCCGATAAAATATGCGACAAGATCTCTGACGCGATCCTTGACGAAATTCTCCGTCAGGACCCCGAAGCAAGAGTTGCCTGCGAAACATTTGTCACCACCGGACTTGTAAACGTTATGGGCGAGATCACCACAGAGGCATATGTTGATATTTCAAACACAGTCCGCGAGACCATACGCAAGATAGGCTACGACCGCGCTAAATACGGTTTTGACTGCGATACATGCGGCGTTCTCAGCTCCATACACGAGCAGTCTCCCGACATTGCCATGGGCGTTGACCGCTCTCTTGAGTCAAAGAACGGAGAGAGCGACGGACTTGATACCGGTGCGGGCGACCAGGGCATGATGTTCGGCTTTGCCTGCGATGAGACACCCGAGCTTATGCCCCTGCCTATTTCTATTGCCCACAAAATGGCAAAGAGGCTCACAGAGGTCAGAAAGAGCGGACTTCTCCCCTACCTCAGACCTGACGGAAAAACGCAGATTACCGTTGAGTACGACGAAAACGGTATGCCCCGCAGAATTGATACGGTCGTCGTATCGACTCAGCACAACCCTGATGTTGACCTCGAAACCATACGCAAGGATATAAAGCATCATGTGATTCTGCCTGTTGCAGGCGAGCTTTGCGACAGCGACACCGTGTTCCACATAAATCCCACCGGCAGATTTGTCATCGGCGGTCCCGCAGGCGACACGGGACTTACGGGCAGAAAGATAATCGTTGACACCTACGGCGGATACTCCCGTCACGGCGGCGGCGCTTTCTCCGGAAAAGATCCCACTAAAGTTGACCGCAGCGCCGCATATATGGCGCGCTACCTTGCCAAAAACATTGTTGCGGCAGGAGCGGCGTCTAAATGCGAGATCCAGCTTGCGTATGCCATCGGCGTCGCAAAGCCGGTATCCGTAATGGTGGACACCTTCGGCACAGGCAAGGAGGATGATCTGAAGCTTGAAGAGATCCTCTGCAGCCTTGTGGATATGCGTCCTGCGTCAATAATCGAGCGCTTCGGACTGCTCCGTCCTATCTACTCCGAGCTTGCCGCATACGGTCATATGGGACGTGAAGATCTCAACGCGCCTTGGGAAGCGCGCGACCTTGCGGAGGAGATCAAAAAGGCTCTCTGAGTTTGTTGCTATAACGGCAAATTCGCTGACCGCCCGGCTTCTTGGCGGCTCTGCTCTCTGTTTATCCGCAAATCGATATGAAAAAAGCCATACGGCGCCTTGCCGTATGGCTTTTCTTATGTTTTATAATAAAAAATGCGGCTGCGCTGCAGCCGCATTTTACCAAATTATTTATTAAACCTTGCGTAAAGCGTTTCGCTTGCGCCGAGTACGCTGTCGGGCTGAAGCTTTACGCCGTCGGCAGTATACCAGCCGTCAAAGACCTCTCCGCTCTTTACGGGCACGGGCAGGCATGAAGCGGTGCTGCCCGCGGCGACCTTCAGAGTGCCGGATGCGGCATCGCAGTCTGCCTTTGAAGCATATGCTGTAACTTTTCCGAGAATGTCAACCTTTATATAGCTTCCGACACGGCAGTTATCTATTATCCAATCTGCGGCTATGCCGTGACCTGAAAGCGCAAAGCATCCGTCGGGGATCTTATGGTTTCCGTAGTAGGAATAGAACTCCACGACGCGTCCGTCATAGCTTACGATCGCTTCTGCGCCGTATTCGTTTGTACCGGTGGTCGCCTTGCCCGCGCACAGTATAAGCTTATTCGCGGGGCGTCCGGTATTCATGTTGTAAAGCGACATTGACGATACTGCGCCGATCTTTCCGCCGTCGGTATCAAGCGAGATCGTTATCTCGTCAAGCCATACCGCGGTAAGTGTCGGATCGTCGCAGTCCGCGACTGTCATATCGGACGAAACGATCTGCCCTGCGGAGTTTTTCCATCCGCCGAAAGCATAACCGCTGCGGCTCGCTTCGGGAAGCGTGCCGTAGGCATTTCCGACCTCGAGCACAACGCCGCCGTTTGCGGCAAGATATGCCGCGCGGTTTTTGTAAACGCTTACTTTGTTCTGCGAAACGTTTACATACATACCGACTTCTATGTTGTCACGTATCCAGTCGGACATGGTTCCGTGACCTGAGAGCACGGTGCAGCCGTTCGGTATCTTGATATCGCCCCAGTAGAATGTTACGGATGCCACTCTGCCGTTTGAGTCTATCAAAGCCTCAGTGCCGTATGGGTTAGTGCCCGTGGTCTCCTTGTCCTTGTACAGCACGAGCATATTCGTGCCGCGGCTTCTGTTCGTTCCCGAAAGAACGGCGGATGACACCGCGCCGTCCACTGTTCCTCCGCAGGGGTCAAATATGGCTGCGGCCTTTGAAGCTTTCCATTTTGCCTTGAGCGTTATATCGCCGCAAACCGCGGTATCCGCCGTGAACGCGGAGCCGTCCAGCGTCCAGCCGGCAAACGCGGCGTCGGCTTTAACTGCCTGCGGCAGAGAAAGCGCGAGAGATGCAAAGCTTTCGCCGTCGGCAATTTCGAACGATCCGGACTGCATATCGTATTCCGAGCGGCTGTTGTAAACGTATACCGTGGTGCCGCTCCAGTAAACATACTGACCTACGTGAACGTTTGCCAGTATCCAGTCGGACATGGTTCCGTGACCGGAGATCACAAATCCGAATTTCGGCACGTCGCTGTTGCCGCCGTAGTTTACGGAGATGACCTTACCGTCGCTTGCGACACAAGCTTCTCTGCCGTATTCGTTTGTTCCCGTTTTGGCAGTTCCCGTGATCACCACAAGCTTATTTGTGCCGCGGCCGGTATTTATGGAATTAACGGCAGTGTATGCGCACGGCACACTGATTTTTCCGCCCACCGTATCAAACTTTACTGTATCGGTCTTCTGCCAGAGCGCCGTAAGAGTTATATCTCCGTATATGTCAATTGTATCCGATGCCTTGACTGTTTTTCCGTTTACGTCTGCCCAACCGAGGAATGTATATCCGTCACGGCTCGCCGCGGGCAGCTCGCCGTATGCGCTGCCGTACTTCACCGTGCGGCTATCGCCCATAGAGCTGCCGACGCAGGGATAAACCGTTACGGTGTTTCCTGTAACCTTTACATAGTCGCCGTCATGAACATTTGTATACAGCCACCATCCGCCGCTGCTGTGACCCGAAAGTACAAATCCGCCTGCGGGTATGGGGCTGTCGCCCGTTCCGTACGGGAAGGATCTGATGACCGTTCCGTCTGCCGCGACAATCGCCTCGTAGCCGTAGCTGTTTGTTCCGCTTCGCTTGCCCGAATCATACATAATAAGCATATCCGTACCGCGGGAGCGGTTTTTGCCGGAAAGTGTTCGGGTCGCCGTTTGTCCCGTAACAGTGCCGCCCGCGGGATCAAACTTAAGTGTTGTGGGCGCTATTTCCCAGCGGGCGCGGAGCACCATGCCTGCTTTGTCCAGAACGGTTTTTTCCGTCGCAAGCTTGCCGGACTCGGTATACCAGCCCTTGAAATCATAATATTCCTTAACGGGTGTCGGCAGTTTGCCCACGGGCGAGCCCACTCGGACCTGCCTGTTCAGCGCCTCGTATGTATCTTTCGATTTATAAACGGTAACAGTGCCCGCATCGGCGCTGTAGCTTACATAGTCGCCGACGCTTACGTTTACGCACAGCCACCAGCCTGCGTTGCCGTGACCGGAGACAGCAAAGCCGCCTGAAGGTATACTAAGCTTGCAGGAGCCCCAGCCGGGAGCCTCAACTACCCTGCCGCTGCTGTCTACCGAGATCTCCGCTCCGTGGACGTTGGTATTTGTCTTGTCATAGCCGGCGCTGCCCTCGTATACGATCATCATATTCTCGCCGCGCCCGCAGTTAAGTCCCGAAAGCGCAGTGGCTACAGTGCCTTCAAAATAGCCGCCGTCGGTGTCGAACGCAGCGGAAGAAAGCTCGCCGAGTCTCCAGTGAGCGTAAAGCACCTGCGAAGAATGGGTCGCGCACACGGTCAAAGCGCCGACGCGCTCGCCGCCGTTTGCTTTTGTGTACCAGCCGTCAAATGAATATCCGGCGCGTGTCGCGGTGGGGAGGCTTCCGTATGCTTTGCCGAAAACGGAGTTATATCCCTGCGCGGCATAGCTTTGCGCATCGGAAAGCACATACACGCGGCACAATTCGCTGTCAAAGTATATGTATGAATCCTCACCGACGTATTGGTACAGCCAATGCATGCCCTCGCCATGACCGGAAATTACAAATCCTTTTGCGGGGATAGGGCTGTGAGACACGCCGTAAGACGGAGCAGCGGTCACCTTACCGTCAGCGGCGACAGTGGTCTCCGCGCCGTACGGATTTGTGGGGGCAGCCGAGCTGCCGAGCTTTGCATCGAAAACGGCAAGTGAATCCGCACATCTTGAAGTGTTATATCTGACGTCGCGCCAAGCTATTACGGGAGACGGAACGTCCCCGCCGTTTGCGTCAAAGAGCACCTGCGCGCCGAGACTGCCGCTTTTCCACTCGCAATAGTCGAGGCACAGCCAGCCGATAGGCGTTTTGCCCCAGCAATAGCCGTCAATGCTCTTTTTTGCCGTAACAGCGATCTGACCGCCCGCGGCGATCGAAGTGAGGCGCTCATATGCGGTGTCGGGGCCCTTGCGCACGTTGACTGACGATGTTGCGACCCAGACCTCAAAGTTTTCCGCAAGAGAATCCCACCCAAGGATAAGGCAGGCGTTGTATGTCTTGTTTCTTCTTGTCTCGTACTTGCCGGCGATCTTGTCTGCCATAGCCGCGTTATACAGCACCTTAAGTGTGACATTTTCGGCGCTGCCTGCGGCGCTTATTGCCGACGATGCAACTCTTGCGCTGCCTCCACCGCCGCACTGATTCTCAATGTCGGCAAAAAACACAAGTGCCGACGGATCCTTTATGCCGAGAGTCATACCGTGATTTATGTATACGGAAATATCGGAATATGCAAGCTTGTCCTGCTCGGTATGGCCGACCGAGCTGTCCATAAGCGCGGAGAGACGGGTCTTTTCGTCCGTTGTGAGCACTCTTGACGACCACGCAGCGGACGACGCAGCAGTGATTTCATTATAAAGAGCAGTGCCGAGAAGTTTTTTTGCATTGGCTGTATCCCCGGCGACAATGGATTTTACAAGGCTGAGCGCGCGGTTGGCGTGCCACTGCAGCCATCCGACACTGAGCGCGCCGTTGTCATCGGGATTTACGGAAGCATATGCGCCCTCGTTGGCACGGATTATGTCCGAGGCAGCGCTTACCATACCGTCAAAGCTGACGGACGCCGCCGACGCGGAGGTGCAAAAAGCGCCCAGCGCCATGCAAACGCACAGCAAAGCCGCAAATATTCTGCCGATCAACCGTTTGTTTCTCATTTAAGTATTACCCTTTCTTTATCTGCGGATGCAATTTCTACATATGTAAATTATAACACCCGGGCAGTATATTGTCAAGATTATAAGGCAATTGTAAATCCTTGGATAAATACGTATCGTGCATTTTTTCCCGACCGCCGCCGCACAAAAAACCGTCGGTCATCCCGACGGTTTTTTTACCGAATTACCGCTCCTCTCGGAAGTAAAAAAGTCCGAGGCTTTGCGGGGGCTGATTTTCGCGCTTGCTGCGGATACTTGTGATAACAAGCACCGCAATGGTAACAAGGTACGGGAGCATTTTGAACAGCTCCTGATTGCGCATCGCGAGTCCGGGCACGAACAGATAGATTATGTACAGTCCGCCGAACAGGAACGAGCCGAATATGCCCAGATTGGGGCGCCACATCGCAAATATGACAAGCGCTATTGCAAGCCAGCCGCGGTCGCCGAAGCCTTCGTTTGACCAAACGCCGTTTGCGTAGTCCATAACGTAGTACAGTCCGCCGAGACCTGCTATCATGCTTCCGATGCAGGTTGCAAAATACTTGTTTTTGTTAACGCTTATGCCCGCGGCGTCCGCTGTGGCGGGATTTTCTCCCACGGCGCGCAGCTCAAGACCGATTCTTGTGCGTTTGAGTATGATCGCAGCCACGATAGCGATGGCGATGGCGGCGTACGTCATAAATCCGTAATTGAGGAACAGCTCTCCGAACCACCCGAGCTTCTCTGCGATCGGAAGCTTTTTGGTAAAGAACTGGCTCGTATTTGTAAGAGCAACGGAAGGAACGTCACTGCCGGTGAGCTTTACGAGAGAAGCACCGAAGAAGTTACCGAAGCCTGTGCCGAATGTGGTTATTGCAAGACCGGTAACGTTCTGGTTTGCTCTCAGCGTAACTGTCAGAAAACAGTAGATAAGGCCCATGATGAGCGAACCGAGAAGACAGCAAAGTATCGGTATGAGAATGGCGGGCAGTGCCTTTATGTCGGCTCTTGAAGGGAGCGATTCTTCATAAAGGAATGCGCCGATGACGCCGGAAATGCCGCCAACATACATAATGCCGGGGATACCGAGGTTAAGGTTTCCGCTCTTCTCCGTAAGGATTTCGCCCGTCGAGCCGAAAAGTATCGGCACGCCCTGGACGACTGCACGCTGGAAGAAGGTTATAAGCATCGATATACTCATTTATTTTACCTCCTTATGCGCTTTGTGAAACTTCAGCTTATAGTTTATAAAGAACTCGCTGCCGATAATGAAGAACAGAATTATTCCCGTTATTATATCGGAGAACGACTGGTTCAGTCTGAACACTGTGGAAATTTCGGTTGCTCCCTTTTCGAGGAACACAAGCAAGAACGAAGTGAACACCATGAAAACGGGATTGAATTTTGCGAGCCACGACACCATGATGGCGGTAAATCCGCGTCCGTCCGCCGTAGTAGTCGTTATTGTGTGGTTGGTGGAGCCTACAAGCAGAAGGCCTGCGATGCCGCAGATCGCGCCGGACAGAAGCATTGTTCTGATTATGACCTTTTTAACGCTTATGCCGATATATCTTGCGGTGTTTTCGCTCTCGCCCACGACGGCTATTTCATATCCGTGCTTTGAGTAGCGCAGATAGATAAACATCGCGACGGTAAGCACCGCCACAACGATAATGTTGAGCAGATAGTCGTACTCGCCGATGGTGGGAAACCATCCTTCCCTGCCGGTCTGATTGATAATGCCTATCTTACCGGAGCCCTTGGGGACTTCCCACAGCATTACGAAATACGATACGAGCTGAATGCCTACGTAGTTCATCATAAGGGTGAACAGCGTTTCGTTTGTGTTCCACTTGGCTTTGAAAAGCGCGGGGATGACCGCCCATATCGCGCCGGCGAGTATGCTTGCCGCAGTCATTACTATAATGAGCAGCCAGTTGGGCAGCTTGCCGCCCAGAAGAATCATGCATGCCGCCGTCGCAAGGCCGCCCACAAGCACCTGACCCTCGGCGCCTATATTCCAGAAGCGCATTTTGAAGGCGGGAGTCACCGCAAGGGAAACGCAAAGCAGCATTGCAAGGCTCTGCAAAAGGTTCCATATACGTCTCTCCGAGCCGAAAGCGCCCTGAAACATGGTCTTGTAAACCATAAGCGGGTTTTCGCCCGTGAGCAGCATCGTGACCACCGCGCTTATGATAAGCGCCGCGACAATTGAAGCTGCGCGTATTCCCCATGACTGATACCACGGAAGCGTATCTCTCTTTACTATATGTATAAGAGGCTCGTGCTTTTTTCTGTTTTCCTGTTTTACTGCTGTTTTTTCCATGTCACGCCTCCTTTACACCGTCTTCTTCACCGTCGGCAGTGCCGCCGGTCATCATAAATCCTATCTGCTCTTTCGTTGCCTTTCTCGCATCGACAACGCCTGTGACCCTGCCGGAGCTTATGACCATGATCCTGTCGCAAAGCTCAAGCAGAACGTCCAGATCCTCGCCGACGAATATAACGGCAACGCCGCTTTTCTTCTGCTGATTCAGCAGATTGTATATTGCGTAAGATGAGTTTATGTCAAGTCCTCTGACGGGATACGCAGCCATAAGCACCGTAGGTGCGGCGGCTATCTCACGTCCCACAAGCACCTTCTGCACGTTTCCTCCGGAGAGGCGGCGCACGGGAGTGCTTGCGCTGGGGGTAACGACCTCAAGCTCGTTTATTATCGTCTCTGCCAGGTCCTTGGGCGCCTTGCGCTGAAGGAACATCGAGTGTCCTTTGCGATAGCTGCGGAGCATCATGTTGTCAATAATGTCCATATTGCCCACAAGTCCCATGCCCAGACGGTCCTCGGGGACAAACGAAAGACGAACGCCAAGCTCTCTTATCTGCAGCGGAGTTTTGTCGCGCAGATCGTCGGCTTTGCCTGTTTTGGGATTGTTGTATGTAATGCTGCCGCTCTCGATATGCTGCAGTCCCGCAATCGCCTCCAGCAGCTCGCGCTGACCGCTGCCCGCGATGCCGGCAATGCCCAGTATCTCGCCGCTGCGCGCGGTGAATGAGACCTTATCGAGAAGTGTCGCGCCCTCGCGGTTTATGCAGCTGACGTTTTCGACAACAAGTCTGTCGCGGGGAAACTCAGGCTCGCCTCTCTCAATATTGAGGCTTACCTTTTTGCCTACCATCATTTCGGTGAGCATGCTTTCGTTAGTCTCGGAAGTATTGACCGTGCCGATGTACTCGCCTTTACGCAGTACGGATACTCTGTCCGAAATGGAAAGCACCTCATGCAGCTTGTGCGTTATGATGATGATCGCCTTACCGTCGTCGCGCATGCGGCGAAGAACGGCGAACAGCCTGTCTATCTCCTGAGGGGTGAGCACTGCCGTAGGCTCGTCCAGTATGAGAATATCGGCTCCGCGGTACAGCGTTTTGATTATCTCCACAGTCTGTTTTTCGGAGACCGACATTTCGTATATCTTCTTATCGGGATCAATTACAAATCCGTATTTCTCGGTGATCTCTCTGACCTTGGCGACAGAGCGCTTCATGTTGAAGCCCTGCTCGTCCTTTGTACCGAGAATTATGTTTTCCGCAGCGCTGAAAACGTCCACCAGCTTGAAATGCTGATGTATCATTCCTATGCCGTACTTGAAAGCGTCCTTGGGAGAGGATATGACTACCTCCTCGCCGTCAACAAAGATCTGACCCTCATCAGGGTAATATATACCCGAAATCATGTTCATCAGGGTAGTTTTGCCGCTTCCGTTCTCGCCGAGAACGGCAAGTATCTCCCCGCGTCTGACCTGCAGGTTCACATCTTTATTGGCAACCACGTGCCCGAAGCTTTTCGAAACACCTTTCAGTTCTATCGCAATCTTTTCGTTCACAGAAAACCTCCGCAAAAAGCCTTAATAAAATGCAAGAGCGACCGTAAATTTGCGGTCGTAAAACAGAGTCACGGAGTGGGGCACAAAATGTGCCCCGCTCCGATCGGTTGATAATTTATAGAAAATCAGTCGCCGTAGTTTCTGTCAAGCAGAGTAATACCGTCGATCTCAAGCTGGAAGTAAGGTGCGCTGCGGTACTCGGACTCGTGGAAGTAGCCGTCGGAAACAACCTTGGTGTCAGCCTCGTAGTTTGCGTCGGTGTCAACGTCAGCCATAAGGTCTTCGTTTACAGCCTCTTTGTTTACGGTAAAGGTGGTAATGTCAAATACGTGACGGGTGCCGTCCTTGAGCTCTGCAGCAGCTGCGTCGATAGCCTTCTGAGTGCCCTCAGCAGCAGCCTGCTCGTTAACTTCGGTGAGAACAACGGAGCCGGTTGCAAGTGTGCCGGTCCAGTCAGCGGGGATCTTCTCGTCGTTCTGAACAGCCTTGATCACGAACTCATAGTAGGGAGCCCAGTTGATTCTGGAGGATACGATAAAGGTGTTGGGGCAAGCGGAAATTGTGCTACCGTTGTAGGAAACGTTGGGAACACCTGCGGTCTCGCATGCGGTAGGAGCACCCATGGAGTCTGCATGCTGGCTGATAAGCTTACAGCCGGAAGCGATGAGCTTGTTAGCTGCTTCCTTCTCTGCGGTTTCGTTGTACCATGAGCCGGTAAAGGTAACCTCCATAGTTGCAGTGGGGCATACAGAGCGCGCGCCGAGGAAGAAGGAGGTGTAGCCGGACATAACCTCTGCGTATGTAAATGCGCCTACGTAGCCGATCTTAGCCTCTTCCGCCTTGAACTTGCCGTCTGCAATCATCTCGTTGAGCTTGAGACCTGCAGCGATACCTGCAAGGTATCTGCCTTCGTAGATGGAAGCGAATGCGTTGTGATAGTTGTCAAGGCCTTCGGTATGAGCCTTTGTACCGGTTGCATGGCAGAACTGAACATCGGGATACTTCTTTGCTGCCTCGATCATGTAGTCCTCATGACCGAAGGAGTCTGCAAAGATGATAGAGCACTTCTGGTCAACCAGGTCCTCTGCTGCCTCAAAGCACTCCTGACCCTCGGGAACGTTGGTCTTATAAATGAACTGTGTCTCCTTGAAGCCGAGATTCTTAAGAGCCTCGTCAGCTGCATTGATGAAGTTGAGGTCGTAAGTAGAGTTCTCATCGTGCAGGAATATGAAGCCTACTTTAATCTCTTTGTCGCTGTCCTTTTTGCCGTCGTCAGTTTTGGTGCTGTCCTTGCCGCAAGCTGCAAGCGCAAGCATGCTGAATACGGTAACTACCGCGAGAAGAACTGCAAGAATCTTTCTGTTCATTGGTAATCCTCCAAAAAAAATAAATATTTTAAGAGAGCATCGCTCTCTGAAAAACTTAAAAAAGCGTCAGCAGAATTCCACGCCGGTCTCAACGCTCATGGACTTTATCCTTGCTAGAGACTCAACTCTTATACCCTGCGATCTTATAAGCTCTCCGCCGTGCTGGTATGCCTTTTCTATTGCAATACCGCAGCCCGCAACCTCAGCCCCCGCGTCTCTGACCAGGGATATAAGCGCCGTAAGCGCGCTGCCCTTTGCGAGGAAGTCGTCTATAATGAGAACCCTGTCGTCGGGTTTGAGAAATTCCTTTGACACTACTATGTCGTATGTAGTTTTATGTGTATACGACTCTACCTTGGATGTATAAACATCCGCATATATGTTGTTCGTCTTTGTCTTTTTGGCAAATACTACGGGAACTCCGAAATACTGAGCCGTGAGACACGCAATGCCTATGCCGGACGCCTCAATGGTAAGTATTCTCGTGATATTCTCGTTTTCGTACAGTCTTTTGAACTCTTTGCCCAGCTCACAGAGGAAGCTTACATCTATCTGATGGTTAAGAAAGCTGTCGACCTTGAGCACGTCGCCCGCGCCGACTTTTCCGTCTTTAAGTATTCTTTCTTCAAGAAGCTTCATACAACAATACATCCTTTTCAAAAATCGGGTTCGCCGTGAACTCAGACGCTTAACATAGTCTAATTATAATGGTTTGTCCGCGGCTTTGCAACAGTTTTCGCGACAAAAATAACGATTTGGAAATTCTGATATTTTTATCCCGAAAAACGAAACAAATACATCAAAACAACTAAAAAATACGCACCCGGCGCATAAAAACAATATGGTATTTGAATAAACAGACAGCGCATATACGGATATACCGCATATGCGCCGCTCAAAATATTCCGACATGGGTGCGTGGTTTCGGGCGCTGCTCAACGTCCGAAAATCTCCTCAAAAATTTCGACGATCTTGAATTTCACCTTGTACTGAGCCTTGTCCGTTTCGGTTATGGCCCGATACTGCTCTCCCGTAAATCCGGCGGAAATAAACACATCCTCGCGCCTCTCCGCAGTCGCCGTGCACAGCGGAGGATACACGACGCACCACCAGTTATGTCCCGCGCCCTCGCCAATGATTATTCGCAGAGATGTATAGCTGCCCGCAGGCAGAACAAAATCCTCATAGCTTCTCTCGGGGTATTTCTCCTGTCCGAGAGAAGCGGACACGTCATAAGTATAGCCCTCGGCTTCTATCACTTTTTTTGCAGCAGACTCGAGACGTCCGAGGTTTGCGTTAAGTACGCCCTCGGCGCACTGCTTGTCCTCACCCAGCCCCAGAGCCTTGGTTTCTTCAAGAATCGCGTCGCGCACCTTGAGCTTCAGCGCCTGGTCTTCGTCGGAGTCGGAGTTTGCTATAACGTGCAGTCGTATAAGATCGCTGTATATCTGCTCCTCGCCGTTTACGGGCATAACGGAAAGAGTTATCAGCGCAAACAGCACCGCGCAGCAGAGAGCGACAGTTAATTTGACCTTCATAAAAACAAATACCGTACCTTTCAAATAATTTCGGTACGGTATTGTTCCCCGAAAAAGACGGGTTATACACATTATTTATAAAATTTTCAATGCGGGTCGCAGATATACACCCTTATGCCGCACGCGTCCCACGTGTACTTGCTGAACGGCACCCATATGCGCACCGTCTGCGACTCAAGCCCTTCGGGAAGCGGCAGAAAATATGTGTAGTTTCTGTCACTGTCAATGACTTTGTGCTCCCACATATTCGCCTTGTATTCGGGCGCTCTCGAGGGAAAGCCCACAAGAGTGCCGCCGATCTCGGCACAGCAGTACACTGCCTCACTGCCGTGCTCGCCGTCAATAGCCACCGCAAGGCGCGAGCCGCAGCGATAGTTTTCGGGAAGCGTTATGTCCCCATATCTCGCGCCCACGGTCTTTGCCCGCTGATACGGAGACTGAAGGTTGTTTGCCCGAGCTCCTTTCGGCGTGACATCCTGCCCGCCGCGCTTCAGCCGCACGGCGTATATCCTGTCGGGCGGCTCGGGAATGCGGATATAGCGCACGCCGCCCGAAATACGGTAGGTTAGGCGCACCTTTTTCCCGCAAAGCTTATATATATCGTGCACCGTAAAGCGCACAACATCGATCGCAAGTTGCCCGAGGCTTTCTCCGCCCGAAAGCTGCGCTGTGTGCCAATGGGAAAGATCGTCGGAATACTCAGCCGCGCCGGGGATGGACTGACCCATGACCTCCGGCGTTACGGTGTCGGTGACAAAGCATTCCACCTCAAGCGTATCGGCTTCAAGGATGCTGCCGAAATCGACACGCAGACAGCCGCCGTTTATTCTCACCGTGCTGCCGCAATAGGTCTTTGACTGAGAATCGAAGAACGTATCGTCTCGCCCGTCAAACATAGCGGCGCTTTCGCAGCCGCGAAGCCTGTACGTTTCCTGCGAAAAGAACGCGTCCCGCGCGGCTTTCACCTGAGGCACGGCGGTTTCTCCGCTGCGTCTGAGGCTGCGCGCCTCAAGAGAGTCGTTGTCAGCGGCGAACACTGCCGCCTCGTAAAGCCTCTCGCCGTCGGCGGGCATCCATGAAAAAGAGTCGAGCGAGCCGAGATATTTCGGTGCCGCCTCAAGGGGCTCCCGCGGCTCGGGTGCCGCATAAGGCTTTTCCGCGCCGCCGATAATAAGGCTGCAATTCTCTGCCTTTTCAAATGTTTTTATCTCAGGCACTCCGTCACAGCCGTCGCGCAGAGTTATATATTTTGCGCCCGCAACGACCGGATCCGCCGCCTCAGGCACAGCCACCTCGATAAGCGCGGCACGGAAAGGCATCAGAGTGAGCGTCACCTCGCTGCCGAAATCGAACACGCCCAGATGCTCCTCGTACGGGTGCCTCAGGTTTACGGCAAAGCGTTTGTTTTCACCGCCGCGCAGTCCGATAGACTCGTCAAGTTTCAGTATTATATCCTTTTTCTCCCACGTGTCGTTGCCCGTGGATATGAGCCGTTTTTTACCGTCGCCGCGCGAGCAGGCATTGGCGCCCATATCATCGGGCAAAAGCATACCGCTGCAAAGCAGCGCGGCGTTTCGCTTCTGCATTCTGTATATACGGGCAAGCAGCGCAAATTCATCGTCGCGCATGAGCCACGGGTTTCCGTAAAGCTCCGGTGCAAGTATCAGCGCGCGGTTGAACGCCTGATATATAAGCTCGTCTTCAAAATAATCTATGCACGAGGAGACGCAGACACCGTGATCCTCGCAAAGCCTGCGCAGCTCCGGCACGTGCCCGCGCGAGAACATATACTCCCTGTTGTGCATGGCGCATTTTTTGTTGCATACGGAAACATCGGTATAAGTTTCGTCGCCGTTCCACAGAAACGTCGTCGCGTACTTCTCCGCCCCGTGAAGATCGAGCCTGTGATTGAGAACTATCAGATCGGGCGAATACTCTCTGCATTCGCGCAGCATTTTTTCAAAAAGCTCTGTTTTGTCTTCCCGCAGTCCGCCGCAGACGGCGTCTATCTTGAATTCGGCAAAACGGTAGTCGCGACAAAGGCGCACAACGTTTTCGTATCTGCGCCGCTCCTCCTCGGGAGTGCTGCCGAAACCGTCGGGACCGCCCCAGAGACCGAGGCGGATACCACCCTCGGCGGCTGTCTTAACGATCTTCCCCCAGCCGTTGGGATAGGACTTTTTGAAATGCTCGCTGTCCGTTGAGCCGTATGTGCCGCCGGCACCGTCAAAGTTGCCCGCGTCCCACGCGTATATGGCTATCTGCATACCGTATGTATCGCGCAGCCATTTGAAAAACTCAAGGTTTATAAGCGTCTGGCGCTCCGTTGAGCCTTCGTTGGTGTTGTTGATCCATGAGAAATACTGAGCAACGGACGGGGTAAGCTCGTCGGCTCCCGCGTCTTTTCTGTTTTTTTCCATATGCGTCTCCGTACGGTAGATTTTATATATATGTATCTCGTTTCAGGCTGCCCGCAGGCATGGCAAATTATCGGGAGATAGAATGAGCCGCAGCGGTCTGGATTTTTTCCGCGTCCCTGTGGGCGCTTTCCGCATCTCACTGCCGCGCGCAGCATACGCCCCGCACGGCGCGAAAACGTTCTTCGCGGCTCCGCTTTGGCGCGCCTCCCGCTTATCGGCACCCGCTTATACTATACGCGAGCGGCTGCCGCCGCCTGCGTATGATTTTATGTTCTCCGCGATCTCCGCAATGCAGCGGTTTCTCGCCTCCAGCGAGCCCCACGCCATGTGGGGTGTGAGCAGCACGTTGGGAAGCCCCGCAACGGCGGTGTACGGGCTGTCCGCGTCGAACGGCTCTTTTGAATACACGTCAACTCCGATAGCACCTATTCTGCCGTCCGCGACGGCTGCGCAAAGCGCCGCCTCGTCGCAAACCGCGCCTCTGGCAACGTTGATAACGATGGCGTTTTTCTTCATCATTGCGATCCGCTCCGCCGATATAAGCCCGCGGGTCCCCTCCGTAAGCGGAGTATGCACGGATATAATATCCGCCCTTCTGCAAAGCTCGTCAATATCCACGCACTCAAAGTCCGGCACGGGCGTGCGTTTATTGGCAATAACACGGCAGCCGAGAGCGGCGGCGACCGCGGCGACCTTTCTGCCGATATTGCCGAGGCCCACAATGCCCCATGTCATGCCGCACATTTCGTGATACACCGGAACAAGGCGGTTAGCGTCGCCCGCGCGGGTGTAGCTGCCGTCGTCCACCCACTGTCTGTATTCCTTTATATGAGTTGCCAGCGACAGCGCCATGGCAAGCGTTACCTGTGCAACGCTGTCGGTGGAATATCCCGCAACGTTGCATACTGCCACGCCTCGCCTTTTCATAAATTCCGTGTCAACATTATCGTATCCCGTTGCGGCGATGCAGACAAGCCGCAGCTTCGGTGCCTCGCCCACGGTGTCGGCGAAAAGCTTTGCCTTATTGACTATAACGACGTCCGCGTCCTTTATGCGCTCCGCCGTGAGCGCGGGCTCTGTCGACGGATACAGGGTGCATTCTCCCAGGGACAGGATGGGAGAAAGGTCCGCGTCGTCCCCCAGGGTTTTTGCGTCGAGAAAAACTATTTTCATATATACTCCTAAATGTAAAAAGCGGGAGCTGAAAATATTCAGCCCCCGTTTTTATTACTTGAATTTACGCTTTCTTGCTGCCTCAGACTTTTTCTTTTTCTTTACGCTGGGCTTTTCATAGCATTCTCTTTTACGAAGCTCGGCCTGGATACCCGATCTCTGGCACTGACGCTTAAAGCGACGGAGCGCGCTGTCAAGAGACTCATTCTCTTTTACTCTGATTTCTGCCATTATCTGTTTCCCTCCCCTCGCTTTATGCACTGAGAAGCGCCGGATTGCACTTCTTAATTATTATAGCTGTGAAAGCTGTGCTTGTCAAGAACATTTTTACAATTCTTTGAAAAAGCCTTTTATTTTGCAACTATATTTACTATTCTGCCCGGGACATATATCTCTTTGACGATGTTTTTGCCCGCCAGCTGTTCTGCCACGCGCGCGTCAGCCTTTGCGGCGGCGATCGCCTCGTCCTTATCCGCGTCTCTGGGAATAGTTATGGTAGCGCGCAGCTTGCCGCATATCTGGACCGCGATCTCAACAGTCTCGTCAACGGTCTTTGCTTCGTCAAACTCGGGCCACTCGCCGAGAGAAAGAAGTCCCTTGCCGCCGCACTTTTCCCATATCTCCTCGCAGAGGTGAGGAGCGTAGGGGCAAAGCAGGCTGACAAACGTTTTAAGTTCATCGACTGTCAGAGAGCCGTGATCGTATATCTCGTTTATAAGCGTCATAAGCGCGGCAATGCCGGTATTGAATTTCATTTCTTCAATATCGTCGCTTACCTTCTTTACGGTCTTGTGGAACGAAGACTCAAGCTCGGGAGTTGCTCCGCTTCCCTTTGCAATGTCGAGAAGCCCTGCGGTTCTGTCAAGAAACCTCTTGCAGCCGCGAACGCTGCTGTCCGACCAGGGAGCCGCCTTTTCGTAGTCGCCCATGAACAGCACATACACGCGCAGAACATCTGCGCCGTATTTGTCAACAACGTCCAGAGGGTCAATTACATTGCCCTTTGACTTTGACATCTTCTCGCCGTCGGGTCCCAGGATCAGTCCCTGCGCCGTTCTCTTGGCGTACGGTTCGGGACAGGGCACCTCGCCTATATCGTACAGGAAGTGGTGCCAGAAGCGGGAGTATATCATATGTCTTGTGACGTGCTCCATGCCGCCGTTGTACCAGTCAACGGGCAGCCAGTATTTCATTTTGTCCATATCGGCAAAACGTTTGTCGTTGTTGGGGTCGATATAGCGCAGGAAATACCATGAAGAGCCTGCCCACTGGGGCATGGTATCTGTCTCGCGGCGAGCCGCGCCGCCGCACTTGGGGCAGGTGCAGTTTACAAAGCTGTCAAGCTTTGCGAGGGGGCTTTCGCCGCCGACACCGGGTTCAAAGTTTTCCATTTCGGGCAGCTTCAGCGGAAGCTCTTCATAAGGAACGCCCACCATGCCGCACTTGGGACAATGGATTATGGGAATAGGCTCGCCCCAGTAGCGCTGGCGGTTGAACGCCCAGTCCTTCATTTTGTACTGAACGCCGCCGCAGCCCACGCCGAGCTTTTCAAGCTCGTCTGTCATGCGGCGGATAGAGTCCTTTTTGTTAGTGTATCCGTTGAGGAAATCGGAATTCACCATTTCGCCGTCGCCCGTATATGCCTCTGCCGAAATATCGCCGCCGCGGATGACTTCGATAATATCCGCGCCGAACTTTTTCGCAAAGTCATAGTCGCGCTGATCGTGCGCGGGCACCGCCATTATAGCGCCCGTGCCGTAGCCCATCATAACGTAATCGGAAATAAATACGGGAATTTCCTTGCCGTTTATAGGATTGACCGCGGTAAAGCCCTCAAGCTTTACGCCCGATTTATCCTTTACAAGCTGTGTGCGCTCGAACTCCGTTTTCCTTGCGCACTGTTCACGGTATGCCAGAACATCGGCAAAATTCTTTATCCTGTCCGCGTACTTGTCAAGCAGAGGATGCTCGGGCGCCATTACCATGAACGTTACACCGAAAAGCGTATCGGGACGGGTAGTATATATCTTTATCTTATCGTCCGCGTCTGCGATGCCGAAGTTTACGAACGCGCCCGTAGACTTGCCTATCCAGTTCTCCTGCTGAAGCTTTATGTTGGGCAGATAGTCAACATCCTTGAGCCCCTCAAGAAGCTTATCAGCGTATTCGGTTATTCTGAGATACCAGACGTCCTTTGACTTCTGCACGACCTCGCTGTGGCATATATCGCACTTGCCGCCCTGAGAGTCCTCGTTGGAAAGCACGACCTTGCAGCTGGGGCAGTAGTTTACAAGCGCAGTGTCGCGGAAAACAAGTCCGTTGTCGAACATTTTAAGGAATATCCACTGAGTCCACTTGTAATACTTTTCGTCCGTGGTATCGATAACGCGCGACCAGTCGAAGGAAAAGCCGACCTTTTTAAGCTGCTCGGTAAACCTTGCGATATTGCGGTCGGTCACCACTCTGGGGTGCGTGTTTGTCTTTATGGCATAGTTTTCGGTGGGAAGTCCGAAAGCGTCAAAGCCGATGGGGAAAAGCACGTTGTAGCCCTGCATACGGCGCTTGCGGGAGACCACCTCAAGACCGGAATATGCCTTTATATGACCGACGTGCATACCCGCACCGCTGGGATACGGAAACTCTACCATTGCGTAAAACTTAGGCTTTTTGCTGAAATCCTCTGCCTTGAACGCGCCTGCGTCCTCCCATTTTTTCTGCCACTTTTCTTCTACTGTCTTAAAATCGTATTTCATGTCAGCGCTCCGTTACTCAGTAATAATATGAGAGATATCAACCTCGCTGCCCTCTTTGAACAGCTTTTCAAGCTTATAGAAATCGCGTTTCTGCGCGCTGAAAACGTGAAGTATAACAGCGCCGTAGTCGGCAAGTATCCAGCTGTCGCCGCGTCCGCCCTCAGTGTGGAGCGGGGCGATGCCGTACTTTGACAGTCTGTATTCGACCTCCTGCGCGAGAGAATCTATATGCGTGCTTGAAGTACCGGTGCATACAACGAACCAGTCCGCAATGCTCGTCTGATCCTCCACGTAGAGAAGCTTTATGTCCCGCGCCTTTTTGGAGTCGAGGATCTTTACGGCAAACTCGGCTATATTGCGCGGCGAGGGATCATCGCACAGAGTTATCTGTGCAGAGGGTGCAAATTCGGAATTTTCCATATATTTCGGTGTCCTTTTCAGTTAATAAAGGGGTATATCAATATCGTTGTCGGATATATCCTTTGCGTTGTGCTCGTTTGCGGGCATTTCCGATGCGTCAGCATAGTAAACAGCCTTCATATCGGGATCGTCGTCGTTGCAGAATGCCCTCTCCTTGTCAAAGGAGCTGTCGTCAACTGCGGTTTTATAGATGTTGTAGTATTTCTGCATAATGCCCATAACGCTTGCGCGGTTCATAACATAGTACGAAGCGCCGTCGCACATAGCCGCCTGACCGGGCAGTGTCATCATGGTGATGTTGGAAAGGTCAAGAGAGAGCACAGCCTTTGCGTACTTTACTATATCGCCGACGGTAACATCGGTGATAACGCTTGCAAGCACGATAGAGGCGATGTTATCAATATTTGAAAGCTTCACATTTTTCTTGGCTGACTCGATAAACGCCGTCATAAACATTTTCTGCGCGTCTCCGCGTCCGATGTCGGCATTAAGGTAACCGCTGCGGTATCTGACAAACTGTTCCGCCTGATCGCCAGTCATGTTGCAGTAGCCCTCGGGCAGATTGACGTAAAGGTTCTGTCCCGGGTCGGAATAGTACATGGAATAGGGGATGTACATATAAACGCCGCCGATAGCGTCCACTATATCGCCGAAGCCGTCAAGATCCATGACAGCGCTGTGATGTATCTTTATATCAAGGTGCTTTGAGAGATAGTCGGCGCACATAGTAAGCGCATCCTTCTCCGCGGATGACGAGCCGTTGTCCTTCGCCTTGCCTATAAAGTAGTTGAACATTCCGTTGATCTTGTGATAATAGTAGTCGTCAAGCTCAACGTATGTGTCGCGGGGAACCTGGGTCAGCGCCATTGAGCCGTCCTTTGTATCAAGGGTCACTATCATGATAACGTCGGTAAGGTTTGCCGCTCTGTCATGTCCCATTACGAGAAAGTTGACCTTTGTTTCGGACTCTATATTGTCCGGTGTGTCGCGGGGGTCCTTTGTGTCGTCCGAAACAGCTGGCTTTCTGCCGCAGGCGGCAAGAGGTATAAGCATTACCGCGCACAGAAGCACGGCAAGTATTCTTTTCATTTTCATAACCGTTTTTTCCTTTCTCTGTATCGGTTTTTTGCTATGTACCGAGCGGTTTTTATTCAAGCCCGTTTTCGTCAAGGCTGCCTGCGGTATACACCGTAAGCGTTACGCTTTCCTTGTCGGCTGAGTATATATCGCGCACAACGCTCTGCTCACGCGTGACAAAAAATTCGTTTTTGTCAAAAGCGGACGTTATGTTGTAGTCGTATATATTATAATACTCATTTATAAGCTGTGCAACATATGCCTTGTTCATTACAAAGACGGACGCTCCATTGTACATGGTGGCGTTGCCGGGCATGGTCATGAGGCTGATATTTTCAAGCTTTACGCCGTCGCCCTTGCCTATACCGAGAAAGCTTTTGCCGAAGTATACTATATCGGCAACACTCATATCCGTTTTGACATAGTTTATAACATTACCCGCAAGGGTCGTTATCATGGAGGCATCGGCATTAGCAAGACTCGTTGTAAGCGATTTTATGAACGCCGAGATAAACAGCTTCTGCGCGTTGCCGCGTCCGATGTCGCCCGTGACGTAGCCGCTGCGGTATCTTACGAACTGCTCTGCCTTTGCGCCGTCCAGATGCTGATATCCTTCTCTGAGGTTGATATACAGATTCTGCCCGGGGTCGGAATAGTACATATCCTGCGGAACGTACATATCAACGCCGCCGATGGCGTCCACTATGCCCTCAAAGCCGTCAAGGTCCATGACTGCGGAATAGTGGATCGTAATGGCAAGGTTTTTCTCAAGATACTCCGCCATACGGACGCATCCGTCCTTTTCGGCATCCTTTGAGCCTTCCTCCCGCACCTCGGAAATGCAGTAGTTGTACAGTCCGTTGATCTTGTGATAATAGTAGTCGTTGACCGTTACGTATGTGTCGCGGGGCAGCTGCATTATGGTGATCTTCTGCTCCTTGACGTTATAGTTTATAAGCATTATAACGTCGGTAAGGCTTGCCGCCCTGTCGTGACCCATTACAAGTATGTTGTAATTTTCCGCTTTTGAAACGGTGGGCTTTACGGTAGGCTTTTTTGCGTCTCCCTTTGACGTATCGTCGGGGATCTCAAATTTAATGTCCTTCTGCGAGGAATCCGGAACAAAAAGGACAAAATAGTTGAACGCGAAAAGCGTCAGCGCGCATACTCCGGCAATCAGTCCGGACAAAAGGCGCGGGAGCACTTTTTTCATGATTTTTTTGAAATTGGTCACTTTTCTCTCCTTGCCGCCGTGCCGAGCTTCATAAGATAATAGTTGCGCGCTTCGACCGTGTCACGGTCTATAAGCGAAGAATCGCTCATAAGGCTTTTTATCGTCATATCAAAGGACAGCGCCATTGTGCGCCACAGAAGCTCGCGCTTTGCCTCGTCATCCTGCGCCGCGGCGAGGGCGCCGTAGAAATACTCTCTCAGCTTTACGCAGTCCTCAAACGTGCGCGTTTTTTCTATATAATCCGCAAGATATATAATAGCTTCAAAATCGGTCATGCCCGCACGACCGGTTGTGTGCCAGCGCACTCCGGAAATGACCTCAGCGTCCGCATACTCTGAAAAGTCGCGTGCGGCTATTGCCGCCGCGGTCTTTGCGTGGAAAAGCTTCGGCGAGAACACGGCGTCCGCCGCGGTTGCCGGTATGTGAAATTCTTCGCATATGCGCAGCTGCTCATCCGCAGTCAGTTTTTTTGTTATATCGTGCAAAAGCGCCGCAGCGCGGAGACGGTTTATGTCGCTTGGCAGATATACGCTGCCGAGGGCTGCCGCCTCTTCTTCCACCGCAAGAGTGTGGAGATAGCGCTTGTCCGTAAGATAGGGCTTAACTCTCTCTCTCAGCTCCGCGAGCATTTTCTCCGTTATTTCTGTCATGATACAAACCGTTTTCCTTTATATATTCGTATACAGAAGTCGCCAAGGCATCCGGCTTTTGCCCCGCGTTCAGTTTTTCTCTTATTTCGGTAGACGATACTACGAGCGGCTCCGCCCCGATAAAGACGGGACGGCAGCCGCATATGCGCTCGAATTCGTCCTCGGCGGCACAGAGCCTGCCGGAGGCGTTTCGCCGCATATAGCAGACCCCTGCAAGCTTTGCTATCTCCGCGGGGGATCGCCACGAGCCGAAGGACTCGAGCATATCCTCGCCGATGAGCATATAAAGTCTGTCCTCGGGATATTTTTCTCTGAGCATTCGCAGAGTGTCCACCGTGTAGCTCTTGCCGCCGCGTTTTATCTCCCAATCGGAAACTTCGGCGAAAGCGCCGAAGGCGCGGCGCGCCATTTCAAGTCTGTCGCTGTCGGAGGCGCCGTCTGGCAGCGGCTTATGCGGCGGAAAGCCCGCCGGCATTACTATGAGCCTGTCAAGCCCCATGACGTCGATAAACAGCCTTGCCGCCCTGACGTGACCCTCATGGGGGGGCGAAAACGTTCCGCCGAAAAGACCTATACTTTTTGCGGCGTCATTTTTATCCGTCATTTCGGCAGCTCTATCTTTCTGTTTTTCTCAATGGACGAGCGGCGGTATATAACAATGCACCCGCCCACAACGCTTACGATCTCGCAGGAAAGCTCCCCCGCAAGCGCGTCGGCGACAGAGCGTGTTGTCATGCCGCTGTTTTCAAGCACTCGCAGCTTTACAAGCTCTCTCGCCTCAAGTGCGTCGGAAAGACCCTTTATAAGCTCGGGCGAAAAACCGCCCTTGCCTACCTGATATATGGTGTCAAGCGAATTTGACATGCGGCGCAGAGCCGCTCTCTGTTTTCCTGTTATCATAAATATACCTTAACTATATTAACGTATTTTCTTTTGCAAATCTTTTTGCAAATGCAATTTTTTTGTAAAAATCAGTGAATTTCGGATATAAGCTTTGCGAAAGAGCGCATGGCGCGTCCCCTGTGGCTGACGCTGTCCTTTTCCTCTGCGCTGAGCTGCGCAAAGCTCTTTTTATATTCGGGGCACCAGAACAGCGGATCGTAGCCGAAACCGTCCGTCCCCCTCTCCTCTGTCAGTATTTCGCCCCTGCATCTGCCGACCGTAACAAACGCTTCGGCGGATGCCCCGCAGCGCGCGGAGGCAAAGTCCGAATACTTTTTATCGCAAAGCCCCTCGGGAAGGCAAAGCCCCAATGACGTCGGGACAACGCAGGCAACGGCGCACACGAACTCCGCGCCTCTGTCCTCCGCGCCCGAAAGCTCGCGAAGAAGCTTTTTGTTGTTTTCCGTGTCTCCGAGACCTGAGTATCTTGCCGAATATATACCGGGCGCGCCGCAGAGCGCGTCGACGCACAGACCCGAATCGTCCGCAACGCCTATATATCCGAGGGACGCGGGCACGCTTGCTTTTATAAGAGCGTTTTCCGCAAAGCTTTGTCCGTTTTCCTCAATATCTCCCGAAAAGCCTATATCGTCAAGAGATCGCACCGTTATATCGGGGCAAAGGCTTTTCAGAAGCCCGTCAAGTTCGCGTATCTTTTTTCTGTTTCTCGATGCAAGAACTATATCCATATCAGTCGAACAGCGCCTCCACAAACATATCGGCGTCAAAGGGCTGCATATCCTCTATCTGCTCGCCCACACCGATATATTTCACCGGTATGTCAAGTATATCCTTTATGGCAAAGACCGCGCCGCCTTTTGCCGTGCCGTCAAGCTTTGTGAGGATAAGCCCCGTTATATCGGCGCTCTCTTTGAACTCCTTTGCCTGAACAACGGCGTTCTGACCGGTGGTGGAATCAAGCACCAGCAGCGTCTCGCGGGAGGCACCCGGCAGCTCGCGGGATATTACCCTGTCGATCTTGGCAAGCTCTGCCATGAGATTTTTCTTGTTGTGCAGACGCCCCGCCGTGTCTACTATAAGAACGTCGGCGCCGCGCTTTTTGGCGGCTGCCGCGGCGTCAAATACTACCGCTGCGGGGTCGCTGCCCTCATTCTGGTGTACAAGCTCCGCGCCCGCTCTGTCGCACCAGACGGACAGCTGCTCTATTGCCGCGGCGCGGAACGTATCCGCAGCGGCTACAAGCACGCTTTTACCCTGTCGGCGCAGGTTGTACGCGATCTTTCCGATAGACGTGGTCTTTCCGACGCCGTTTACTCCGATAACAAGTATAACGGACGGCGTTGTGTCAAGCTTCAGCGGCTCGCCCTCGCCGATCATGCCGCGAAGGATATCCTTCAGCGCCGCCTTTACCTCTTCGGGCTCCTTCAGTCTGCCCTCGCGGACGGCGTCCCGAAGCTCGTCTATGACCTTTTCGGCGCATTCCATGCCCATATCGGAGCATATAAGCGCCTCTTCAAGCTCCTCCAGAAGATCCTCGTCCACCTTTACAAAGCTTTTGAGAATACTGTCCACCTGCGAAAAAACCGCGTTTTTCGTTTTGGCAAGTCCGCTTTTCAGTTTATCGAAAAATCCCATTCGGTCCTTCTCCTTCGTATGTGCAGCGTATGTACTGCCGTTCTACTCCACAAGCTCGTCTGCCGACGACGGATCTTCGGCAACGCTTGAAACATCAAGCGTGAATACCTTTGAAACGCCGTGGCGCGGCATTGTAACGCCGTACAGCGTGTCTGCCGTTTCCATCATACCGCGTCTGTGGGTGATGAGGATTATCTGCATCTCCTTTGAGAAGCGCTTTACATAGTTTGCGACTCTCGCAACGTTGACCTCGTCCAGCGCCGCCTCGATCTCGTCGAATATGCAGAACGGCGAGGGATTTACCCTTATAAGCGCAAATATGAGGGCAATGGCTACGAAAGCCTGCTCGCCGCCGGAAAGCAGCGTCAGATTCTTTATCATCTTTCCGGGGGGCGCGGCATTGATATCAACGCCGCTCGTGAGAACATTTTCGGGATCGGTAAGCGTCAGATGCGCGCTGCCGCCGCCGAACAGCTCTCTGAATGTCTCTCCGAAACATTTGTTGACCTTTTCAAATGTTTCGCAGAACATTTTCTTCATTTCTTCCTCTATGTCGGAAATGATCTGCTTCAGCTCTTCGCCGGACGCTCTCAGATCGTCCAGCTGGGCTTTCATATAATCATACCGCTCTTTAAGCGCCGTATATTCCTCAATGGCGGAAACATTGACGTTTCCGAGAGCCTTGACCGCGCTTTTCAGCTCCGCCAGGCGGCGGGAAGCGCCGGGTCTTGTCTCTGCCGTTATCTCGGGATAATCAAGAGCGACGGCGGTGCTGTGGGTAAGCTCGTATTCGTCCCAGAGGCGGGATGTCATTTTATCCACATCGGAGTTGAGCTTTTCAAGCTTTGCCTCGTTTGCAGTATGTGCCCTGAAAACAAGCTCCTTGCGGTCGCTGACCTCTCTTGTTTTGCGGCGGTTCTCGTTGAGACGGCGGTCGTATTCCTCGCTGTCCTCGGAAAGAGCCGCTCTCTTATCCTCCGCCTCCGAAAGCTCGGCGCGCAGGCGCTCTGTATCTTCTTTGCCTGCCGTCAGCGCGTCGGCTGCTGCGGAAATACTCTCGTAAAGCCTCTTTGCCTCGGCGTCGTTCTGCGCCGCCTCGTCGTCAAGCTTTGCCGCTCTCTCGTCAGCCGACGCGGAAAGCGCTTTGGTATTTTCGGCATCCCGCATGAGTGCCGCAAGAGCGATCCTGCCCTCGTTGACCCGTGCGTCCGCCGCCTCTGCCCTGTCGCGGGCATCGTTGCGGCGCACGTCCGTTTCGGCGCGCTCCGCGCTTATGCGTTCTATTTCAAGACGCAGCTTTTCTATCTCACACTCAAGTCCCGCAGCGTCCTCGCCGCCGCGCTCCTTCAGTGCCTCGAGATTTTTCCTGTCAGCCCTCAGCTGCTCAAGCAGATTCTGACAAACGGTGCGGTTCGCCTCGTATTCGTCCATCTGCGAGCGCTCTGTTCTGAGCATGACCTCGGAAATTTTTGCTTTTTCCTCTTCCTTGCGGCGGTAGTTTGTAAGCTCCGTGCTCTCCGCGCGCAGCCCTTCGAGCTTTTTGCGGATAGCCTCGCACTTTTTATCAAGCTCGGCTCTCTCGCTCTCAAGCTTTTCTATGTGTCCCTCTCTTGTCAGCATACCGGAATCCCTGCGGACGCTGCCGCCCGTAAATGAACCGCCGGGGTTTATCTGCTGACCGTCAAGTGTCACTATGCGCAGCTTCCATCCGCTGCGTCGCGCCACATCGGAGGCGTTGTCTATGTTGTCAAATACGCATACCCTGCCGACAACGGAGGATATAATACCGCGATAACGGCTGTCCGTTTCCAGAAGCTCGTCGGCGTAGCCTACAAATCCGCGGCTGCGGGAGGCATCCTCCATCTCTCGGGTGCGGCTCTGCGCGCGCATACCAGATATGGGATAGAACGTTGCTCTGCCCGCGCCCGCGTTTTTCAGCGCGTATATGGCAGCCTTTGCGTCCTTTTCATCGTCGACAACTATGTTCTGCAAATTCTGACCGAGCGCGGTCTCAAGGGCAACGGTATACTTCTCGCCGACCTTTATAAGCCTTGACAGAGGGCCGTGTATACCCGAAAGCGCCCCCTCGCGGCTTTTCTGCATGACGAATTTAACGCTGTTGTTGTAGCCGTCAAAATGCTCCTGCATACGTTTAAGCGCGGATATACGGCTGTGCAGCGCCTCTGCCGCCGCCTCGCTCTCGCCGAGTTCGCGGCGCACGGTGTCTATTTCGTCGGACAAAGCGATAAGCCGCTTGTCGCTCTTTTCTATCTCCGCGTCAGACTTTGAAAGCGCCGCCTCGTACATCTCGACGCTTGAGCGGCAATCCGCACAGTCTCGGTCGATATCGGCAAGCTGCTTTTCGTATTTTTCGACCTCGGCGGCAATACCCTCCTCTTTGTCGTTTCTGTCATTTATGCTGTTTTTGAGAACGTCGCTGCGGACTCTCACCTCACCGAGCTCGCTCTCGCGCTCGCGCAGAACGCCCAGCGCCTCTTCAAGCTCGGACGCAAGCGCTCCCTCTTCGGCTTTTGCGGTGTCGCGCTCTTTCTCGCACTTTGCGATCTCTGAGTTTTTGGCATCTATCTCGCCGAGTATTTCCGAAACTCTGCCGCGCAGCTTTTCCGCCTCGCCCCTCTCGTTTTCCGCCTCGCTTCTGCGGCTCTGCGCCGAAGCCTCTGCCGCCTGCGCCATGGCTTTCGCATGGACGGTGCGGCTCTCGATCGCGGCTGCCTCGCTTTCCGCCTGACGGATGGCGGCGTTTATCTCTTTTATGCGGTTGTAAAGCGCGCCGGCGGACTGTTTGTTCTCCTGCGAAGCCTCAAACAGCCTGTCGTACTGGCTCTCCAGTCGGCGCTCGTCGTCCTCCGCCATCTCAAGCTCGTGAGCGCTGAGCCTGCAATCCGACGCGGTCTTGTCAACGTCGCCTCTGAGTTTTTCAACGTCAAAAAGCCAAAGCGATACGTCGAGCTGCTTTTTCTCGTCGTACAGCTCCATGTATTTTCTCGCCTTGGCGGCATCTTTTTCGAGAGGACCTATGCGGCTCTCTATCTCATTGAAAATATCCTCCACACGGGTCATGTTGCTTTCGCATTCGCTGAGCTTTTTCTCGGACTCGTGCTTCTGATATCTGTATTTCGATATGCCCGCAGTCTCCTCGAATATACCTCTGCGGTCCTCGCTCTTTTTGGAGATTATCTCCGCGATCTTGCCCTGACCGATTATGGAATAGCCCTCTCTGCCTATACCGGTATTCATGAAAAGCTCATAAATATCGCGCAGGCGGCAGGGCTTGCGGTTTATAAAATACTCACTCTCGCCCGCGCGGTAGTACCGACGGGTGACCGTTACCTCTTCATAGGGGCAATTGAGCTTTCTGGGCGCCTCGGAATCGTCAAATGTGATGGAGACCTCCGCAAAGCTCATGGGACGGTGACCGTCCGCGCCGACGAAAATAACGTCCTCCATTTTGGAGCCGCGGATGTTCTTTGTGGATATTTCGCCGAGCACCCAGCGCATGGCGTCCGTGATATTGGACTTGCCGCTTCCGTTGGGGCCCACAATTACGGTCGCGCCCGGGTTGAAGCGCAGCACTGTTTTATCAGGGAAGGATTTAAAGCCGTGAAGTTCAAGCGTTTTGAGATACACTGTCTGTTCCTTCCTTTCTTACCGAATTAAAATATGTCAATAGATACATTATACCCGCAAAGCTCGTCCTTTTCAAGGATTTTGACGCATTTTGCGCCGCTTTTTTCCTCAAACACGGCTTTATTCGACTTTTTATGACCCGAGACCGCCGATACCGCGCCCCGCGGTACATAAACGGCAAGCGTTTTTCCCCGCGCGCTGTCGGAGCGCGCGTCCAGTGCCGCAAGCACGGCATCGCGGTAAAGCCTTGAGCGCACAAGCTCGCCGAGCGCCGGATGATTGGGGCCCGCAAAATACGTTTTTTCCGAGTGCAGACCCTCTCCCTCGTGCAGCCCTATTTTCAGCACCGGTACGCCGGCATCGACAAAAACGCGAAGGACCGCCGCGCCGCGGCTCACCGCCTCCTCAACGCTGAGGGGCACATACTCTCCCCGGCGCGTCATTTCTTCAAGCGGAGTGTTTCTGAAAACAACACACGGGTATATCCTTGCTCCCTGTGCACCCTCGGCGCAGATCGTCTTTGCCGTTTCTGTTTCTGACCGTGCGTCCGCTCCCGGCAGTCCCACCATCATCTGTCCGACGAAGGAAAAGCCCTCGCGCCGCAAAAGCCTTACGGCTTCGTACGCGCGCTGCGCAGTGTGTCCGCGGCGGCAACGCTCAAGCACCCCGTTGTCAAAGCTCTGTATGCCCAGCTCCACCTGACTCACGGTGTAACGGTGAAGGATCTCGCATATTTCCGGGGAAATATAATCGGGTCGGGTGGACATACGTATTCCCCGCACTTTTCCCGCATTTACGTATTCTTGTGCAACATCGAGCAGGGATAGCATAAGCTGTCTGTCTATCCCGGTAAAAGAGCCTCCGAAAAACGCGATCTCGCATTCTCTGTCGCCCTTTGTACGGAGCACTGCCTCTATATCATCCTTTACGGACTCCATGCAAAAAGAATGGGCGCCCGTTATGGCGTGCTGATCGCAGAACACGCATTGATTGGGGCAGCCCATGTGCTGAATGAATATAGGTATATTTATGTGCTTCATAGTCTCAGCTGTTTTCGGGCACACCGCCGAAAAGCTTCAGCGCGTTTTTGGCAGCGGCAAGCTCTGCCTCTCTTTTGGAGCCGCCGACGCCCTTTCCTATCATGTTGGAGTTCAGCATGGCAGCCACTGTATACGTTTTGTCGTGATCGGGGCCTTCCTCTCCTATAACGGTGTACTCAAGCCTCTCTCCGCCCGCCTGCTGCACTATCTGCTGCAGGGCGGTCTTATAGTCGAGAAAAGAATCCTCGCGGCGGATATAATCTATCTCGCGCTTTACGAAAGGCAGCACGAAATCGGCGATTTTTTCCACATCCTCGCCGCTGTCAAGATAAAACGCGCCGAGGACTGCCTCAAACGCATCCGACGTTACGGAAGCGCGCGTTCTGCCGCCGCCCTTCTCCTCTCCGCGGCCGACATAGAGATAGTCGCCGAGAGATATCTCCTTTGCGTATTTCGCCAGCGCCTTTTCGCACACGACGGACGCGCGTATCTTTGTAAGGTCGCCCTCCTGACGCGAGGTGTACTGCGAAAACAGGTATGTGGACACAACGATGGAGAGCACGGAGTCGCCGAGAAATTCCAGACGCTCGTTGCACTCTCTGCCCTTTTCGTTTTTGTGTTCGTTTATATATGACGAATGCGTCAGCGCTTCAAGAAGGAGGTCCTTGTTCTTGAAGCTGTATCCGAGTTTTTCTTCCAGAAGACCGCAGTCAAGCGGCAGTTCGGGTTTTGTCATGATACCATCCCTTTCATTTCAAGGTTCCATAGGTCTCTGTTCGCAAAGCTTCGCCGCAGCAACGTCTATTTGGGAAAGAGCTGCATTGGCATATACAAGATAGCGCTCTTTCTTTCCGCCCTTTATTTTCTCCGCCGTATGGGAAAGTATGCCGAAATTGGCGTTCATGGGCTGAAAATCACCCGCTCCGCCGCAGCTGACATATTTCGCCATAGCGCCTATCATCGTGCTCTCGGGGAAAACATATTCATCCTCTCCGCACGCTTTTTTCGCGGCGGAAAGTCCTGCGCAGAAGCCGGATGCGCATGATTCTATATATCCCTCAACGCCTGTCATCTGACCCGCGAAAAACAGATCTTTGTTTGAAAGCATACTGTAATCGCGGCTGAGGATACCGGGAGAATTGAGAAACGTATTTCGGTGCATAACGCCGTAGCGCATAAATTCCGCGTTCTCAAGTCCGGGGATCATGCGGAAAACTCTGCGCTGCTCGGGAAACGTGAGGTGCGTCTGAAAGCCCACAAGGTTGAACATGGTGCCTTCCTCGTTTTCGCGTCTCAGCTGAACGACCGCGTAGTATCTCTCGTCGGAGTCCGGGCGGCGAATGCCTACGGGCTTCATGGGGCCGTAGCGAAGCGTATCCCTGCCGCGGCGCGCCATTACTTCCACCGGCATGCAGCCCTCAAACACTTTCAGCGCTTCTCCTGTCTCGAAATCGTGCAGCTTTGCCTCTTCTGCGCTCACAAGCGCGTCGTAAAACGCGTCATACTGCTCTTTGTTCATGGGGCAGTTTATATAGTCGGGCGTTCCCTTGCCGTAGCGTGAGGCAAAAAACGCTTTTGACATATCTATGCTCGAAAAGTCCACAATAGGCGCCGCGGCGTCAAAAAACGAAAGCTCTCTGCCGCCCACAAGCTCTTTTATGGACACTGCCAGCGCGCCGTCCGTAAGAGGACCCGTGGCAATTATATTGATGCCCTCCGAGGGGATGGCGCAAAGCTCGCCGCACTCCGTTTCTATATCGGGGCAGCTTTTTATCTTTTCGGTCACATAATTTGAGAAAGCATAACGGTCGACTGCAAGCGCACCGCCTGCGGCAACGCGCGTTGCGTCGGCTGCCTCCATTATAAGCGAGCCGAGGCGTCGCAGTTCTTCCTTGAGAAGACCCACACCGCTTGTTATATCCGCGCTTCTCAGCGAATTTGAGCAGACAAGCTCCGCAAATCCGTCGGAGGAATGTGCGGGCGAGCGGCGTGCGGGCTTCATTTCGACAAGCCGCACACGGCAGCCGAAACGCGCTGCCTGCCATGCGGCTTCACTTCCCGCAAGGCCCGCGCCGTATACTGTTACAAGCGGCTTCATTTTTCCTCCGCCGCGCCGCCGTCGGCTTTAGGCGCTCCGTCACGCTTGTAGCCGCAGCCCTCTGTTTTGCAGACAAGCTGATCCTTGCCCTTTTTCACATACAGCATGCCGCCGCACTGCGGGCATTTTTCCGATGTGGGCATATCCCATGAGGAAAAATCGCACTCGGGATACTTTGAGCAGGAATAGAACACTGTCTTATTGCGTCCGAATTTCGTAACTATATCCGCGCCGCACTTGGGGCAGCTTACCCCAAGAGAGCGCATTTTCTGCTTTGTGAACTTGCATTTCGGATAGTTTACGCAGGCATAGAAAGCGCCGTATCTGCCGCTGCGGAGCACCATGTCGCCTCCGCACAGCTCGCACTTGAAGGGCGCTGTCTCCTGCTTTTTGCCGTCCTCCGCGGGAGCGGCTTTTGTAAGGGGTTTCGTGTTTTTGCACGTGGGATAGTTGGGGCACGCGGCAAACTTGCCGAAGCGTCCGTTTTTGACTATCATGCGCGCGCCGCACTGATCGCAGATAATATCCGTTTCCTCAACGGGAACTTCGATATCGTCCTTTGATACGGTCGCCATCGCCTTGTCGAGTTCTTTTTCGAAATCGCCGTAGAAGCTGCGCAGAGTGGATTTCATATCCGTGCGTCCGTCCTCGATGGAGTCCAGATCGCTTTCCATCTCGGCAGTGAATTTATAGTCTACAATGTCGGGGAAATACTCGGTCATGAGAGAATTCGTTATCTCGCCGAGTGGGGTGGGCACAAGCGATTTGCCGTCTCTCGCCACGTATCCGCGGGATGTGATGATGGATATGATAGGCGTGTATGTGGAGGGGCGGCCGATGCCCTTTTCCTCAAGAAATTTTATGAGAGAAGCCTCTGTATATCTTGCCGGAGGCTCCGTAAAGTGCTGTGTGCCGGAAACATCGCGGCTTTTCAGAATTTCTCCCTCGCGGCAGGCGGGAAGCTTTTTGTTCTTCTCCTCGTCGACCTCGTCTGTAGACTCTTCATAGACCGCCATGTATCCGTTGAATTTGACCGTATATCCGTTTGCGCGGAAAAGGTTGCCCTTGCAGTCGAAATCGGCTGAAACAGTGGAAAGCTCGGCAGACGCCATCTGGCTTGCGGTAAAGCGATCCCATATGAGCTTATAAAGCTTGTACTGATCGCTTGTAAGATGCTTTTTGACGGCGGCGGGCTCGTGCTTCATGGAAGAAGGACGGATAGCCTCGTGCGCGTCCTGTGCGCTTGCCTTTGATTTATAAACTCTGGGATTCTTGGGGCAGTATTCGCTGCCGTATTTTTCAACGATATATTCTCTTGCCGCGCTCTGAGCCTCGCCCGCAACGCGCAGCGAGTCCGTTCTCATGTAGGTGATAAGACCCTGAACTCCGCCGTCGCTGCCCAGGTTTATACCCTCGTAAAGCTCCTGCGCGACTCTCATGGTGCGCTGGGACTGGAAGTTCAGCTTGCGGGACGCCTCCTGCTGCAGGGTGGAGGTTATGAACGGCGGTGCGGGCGACTTTGTCTTTGAGCCGCGCTTTATTTCTACAGCCGTGAAATCCGCTCCTCTGCACTCGTCGCAGACCTTATTTGCGTCCGATTCGTTTTTCAGCTCAACTTTCTTTTTGCCGTTTGTCAGGCCGTAGTATCTGACGGTCATTTCCTTGCCCTTGGCGGTTTCGATGACTGCGTCCACCGTCCAGTATTCACTGGGAACGAAAGCGCGTATCTCGTTTTCTCTTTCCACTATGATGCGGGTGGCAACGGACTGCACGCGTCCCGCGGAAAGACCGCTCTTGACCTTTTTCCAAAGGAACGGAGAAAGCTTGTAGCCCACTATTCTGTCAAGAATACGGCGGGTCTGCTGAGCGTTTACAAGATCCATGTCAAGCTCACGGGGCTTTTTTATCGCCTCTTTGACAGCCGTTTTCGTAATTTCGTTGAATGTGATCCTCTTTGCCTTGTCAACGGGGATGCCCAGTGCCGCGGCGAGATGCCATGAAATAGCTTCTCCTTCGCGGTCGGGGTCGGTTGCGAGGAAAACTCTGTCGGCTTTGGACGCCTCTTTTTTCAGCTCTTTTATAAGATCGCCCTTGCCGCGTATGTTGATATAATGAGGCTCAAAATCGTTCTCTATATCAATACCGAGAGAGGATTTGGGCAGATCGCGGACGTGACCCTTCGAAGCTATAACTTTATAGCTTGATCCGAGATAGCCCTTGATCGTGCCCGCCTTTGCGGGAGACTCAACTATTACCAGGTTTGTCATATGTCAAATCCTTTCGGAAAAATTCATTTCTGCCGTGCAGTTTATTATTATATACAATTAATGTGAGATTTTCAATACAAAATATAAAATTTAGGTCCCGCGCCTGTCCGCGGCACAGAAAAGCACGCGGCGGCAGTTACAGACCGTCATCCTCTTCGCCTATACTGTCGGGCATAGTGTCGGCGCCGCGCCTGATGAAATATCCGCCCGCGCCCGCCTCTATAAGCCCGCACATCTCAAGCATTGTGAGCGAGACCATGACGTCGGAAATTTTCATGGCGCATTTCTGACTCAGTTCATCCGCAAGCACGGGTGTATCCGGTATCATATTTTCAAATACGGTCATATCCGCATCGCGCAGAGTGGACACATCGGCAAACGGACGTTTTTCCTCCTCTTTGGGAAAAGGTGCGGCGTCCGCCTTCTTTATTCTGCCTATCTTTGCGTTCTTTGTCTTTTTTTCGCCGTCCTTTTTCTTTGCGGCGGGGCGCGCTGCCTTCTCATCTCCGGAAGACGCTTTGACAAAATCCGTATCCTTCACAACGGTTTCCGCGTCGCCGCTGCCCGCGGTGCCCGCGCCTGCATACGACATATCAACGGCAACCGCCCTGCCGTTTTCCGCGTTCTTGGCACAGACGCCCAACTTTATCGCGGCGTCTGTTGGGGATATATGCGAAAACGGACGTTTCAGGTGCAGCGTATGCGGATAGAGGTATTCGTATTCTTTTATAATATCCGCGGCGCAGGTCGCAGGCTGCGCGCCCTGCGTCAGAAGATAGTTCGGTGCCTGCGCGCCGCAGTCGCCCACTCTGCCGGGAACGGCGTACACCGCCTTGCCCTGAAACACCGCGTGGCGGGCGGTTATAAGAGAGCCGCTGTTCATCTGACCCTCAACGACGCAGACCGCCTGCGACAGTCCGCTGATTATTCTGTTTCTTACGGGGAAATGACTTGCGAGAGGGCTTGTGCCGGGCGCATATTCGGATATAACCGCGCCGCGCTCAAGAACGCTCTGCAAAAGCTTTTCGTGCGCTTTCGGATACGCCGTGTCGACTCCGCATCCGAGGACCGCAACGCAGGC
>CAUGPT010000006.1:0-78373 GCA_959601495.1 uncultured Eubacteriales bacterium | reverse complement strand
AAGCTTTCTCTTACTATGGAAAGAATACCATGAAGTATTATAAAAAATTCGCCGACACCGTCGTTAAGCGTGACTTCCCAATTTCATGCATAGTCAGTTTATCATTTTCTCAACGTATGAAGAAGCAACGTCAAAGATTTTTTGGATAGTGCTATGAAATTTAGTAATCAAATCATTGAAATAACAATTCTTTTGGGGCTTAGTTTTTTGTTTATTAGGTTAGAAATATCCCAAATAAAGACATATAAACTGAACAATAGCGCATACAAAAAGAGAAAAAAAGGAGAAAAATTCTGGGAATGGCTTACGTACAGCCGTTGGCGAAATGTGATTCCGAAATTCTTTATCATATTTTATTTCGTAATAATATTTATTCACCTGGCAGCGTTGGTTTTGTGCGTTGTTCTTCATTTGTTCGGAGCTGATGACGCATATGGCTTTCTGATTGTGTATTTTTTAATGTGTTTCTATTGTCTCTGGGGTATAGTTTTTGCAATCCTTTTTCGCAGAGGTTTTGGTAGTTGGTTATCCCGAAAAGGAATGAATAGAAGAAAGTAGTTGAGATTAGTACCTTTGTATTATTAAATATGCTTGACTTCAGAAAGTAGTTCAACAACACTTCCTCCGTGCAAAGTCCCATGCCGCGGTGAAAATTCACTGCGGTATGGGACAGAAGCAAAGGCTGCTACGGCGCGTTTGAATACACCGACAGCACATGGGGCGATCTGCTGACAAAGTATAATAATACGACGATCACCTATTTTGGAACATCTGCAAATTATTCTCAGCGTAGCTATGATACGACAACTTTGTTTACGATACCAACATTTGATTTGGTTGATAAACTAAGAAAACTATTTAGTTGAGTGTCGGAGAGCGTTATGACTTTAATTAAAGAATGGTTTGCACTAAAAAAGGACAGAGCTTTCACAAAACATCATAAACGGTTGTTCATAACTATTTTGGCGATATTTGTATTACTTATCGTTTTGTTCGATTTGCCTGACAGGAATTACAGAATTTATGATGCCGCCATAAGCCCCGAAACCGGAACTGTAGTTGCCTCGGCGCAACACGGTAAAAGAGCTTTGCTGTATGTTTTCTCTTCCGACGGCTCCGAAACGCATATATACACATTTGCAGACGGTTTGGGAAAGAGCATATTAAACCGTGTTTTCTGGGATGACGGCAGATTTGTACTGTATTCAGAGTCCGATGCAGCACTGTATAATCTGGATGAAATCGGAAATGTGACAGAAGTACGCAAATTAAGCAGCGATGAATGTGATAAGTACAGAGACTTGGACCGCTGGAACGGATGGGAAATTGACGGAAATGTATACAGTTGTACCCAAAACGGATACAGCTGTCGCTATGATGATTCCGATTATTTGACCTTGAAGTTAAAAAAAGGGCAGCGTAAACTAAGTCTTGAGGACGCAGACGGAGATGAGTTTATACTTTGGCAATCATCCGAAAGGGTGAATTATGAAAATCTTGATAAACTCAAGATTGATCAATACGTGGATTAGTAGGGATTGAGGTAGAGCTGCAGTGGAAAAATTGGATAATATTTTGGGATGCATCCGGTCAAGTTATAAAGATGGGTCACCTTGAAATATTCCCTATATGAGGTTGACAGAGAAGAGGTGATATAGTGAGTAACTATCTACGACTAACCTCGGTGTCATATCTCCGATTGCTTTAACGGATGCGCAGCGCGCTTCTTTGGTGCTAGAATTTCAAATATCATGGGATGCTCACATTTCTGATGGATGTGATTTTAACTGTGAAAGTATGACTTGGCCTACACCGTAGAAAGGATTTGCAATATGAGACGAACTGGAGTTATGCTTGTAATACTTTTGTGTGTGGTTTTCTGCTCAGCATGTGGAAACTGTAAAAAGGAGAAAGACATGATCAAATATGAATCCGGCAGCTTTTATGATAAAAATTGGAGCGAAATCATCGGAACATATAGCAAAAAGGCAGTAATACCTGATGAAGAAACTGCTTTGAAAATAGCAATAACCATTTTTGAGGGAATGGAAAAAAGTAAAGAGGCGCAGAGGTATGTTCCGCAAACCGTATTTTACGATACTGATGATGAAATATGGATAGTAACTTTCGGAAATAATTCAAGCCGAATTGCGCTTGGCGGTGATTGCAGTATAGCAATGCAAAAGGCAGACGGGAAAGTGCTGCGAATATGGTTCGGAGAATAAGTTTTTGCCTGAGAATAACTAACGGGAGAGCATATGTGGAACGAAATTTCAAACGAAAAAGATCTGTATAGTTTCATGGATAATATGTATGGCTTTCATGACAGCTGCCTAAAAGAAATTAAATACATTAGCGGTGCATATGTGGATGAAGAATTAAGCATGTTCCCGGTTAACAGCCAAAGAATTCTGAATGTGATTATTCAACGACAGTTTAGACACCCATCAGTAATCGAAATGCAATTTGTGGGGCTAAAGTATTTAAAACTGTTTCCGTGTGACGATGACTATACCTGTGAAATACTTGACGCAACTATGATCTTAAAAGAAGACTGCGTTTATTGGTGTGACTGCGGCGGATTATCGGAAGAAGATATAGAAAGCTATACAGGCACTGTGATATGCGCGTCAAAAGTCCGGTGGAGAGCGGTGGATGAGTATATCGGTCCGAATGAGATCTATGTGACAAAATAGGGGAAAGCAAAAATGATCAAAAGAAGAAAATACATACTAATTGTATTTGCTGCGGCGGTGCTCGCTGCGGGGATTTTCGTGATACTTATCCTTAACAAAGACAGAGCCATTGAGGTCAAAGCCTTTGATACGGGTGATTATCAATACTATATTGATAACTTTTCATCTGAGGATGATGTCGGCAGCATTACCGACGCGGCGGATGCCATAAAGAAAGCCGAGAAGATTTGGATCGAAGCATACGGAAAACAGGTCAAAAAAGAAAAGCCGTATCAGGTGTTTTACGATGAGAACAGCGGCATCTGGCTGGTTCAGGGAACGCTGCGAGCCAATAGTGTGGGAGGCGTTGCAAATTTCTTGGCAGACGGCAAAACCGGTAAAGTACTGGCGGTTTGGCATGAGAAATAGTTGGGACTGTTCAGAAATACAGAACGGGGGGGTACTGGTATGAAAAAACTGTTGATCGTCATTGCCGCGGTCGCTGCGGCAGCGATACTGTTCGGGTGCGCTGTTTCAAAAAGCGATCCTGCGCCGGAACAGGGCGGCAACGGCACATTGTACGCTGAAGAACTTGAAAAGTCGGCGGAAGATGGAAACACGGGCGCGGAGTCTATTGCTTCGTTTCTGAAAAAAGACAGCGCGGCGCTTGCGAAAATTTCGCAGACAAGTGAATGCGGCAAGGATCCGTATGCGTTTCTGAACGGCGTCATCTTAGGCGAATACTCCGTATCACCCGCTCAAGGGGACCAGAGCGACGGCTTTGATTTCCGATTTACCGTTTCTCAGAGTGATAATGATATTCTGCGTCCGGGCGATTATCACTATACGGTGTCCGGCGCAGTGTGGTCGACAGCGGGAAAGAATTACGATGAATCGTATGACTCACTTATTGATATTCTGGAGAGCGCTGCGCAGTTCGGGTGCATCGCGTGGGAAAACGGCGCTCCGACGGAGCGGACCGATTGGTTTGACTACGGAGTTTTCCAAACGGTGCTGAAGCTTTCAGAGGGCTCGCCTTACGTTTCCGAAGACGGCTACATAAAAGAAGATTATCTTAGATCGGCTGCATATGAGCTGTTCGGTATATCGGACTTTACTCCGGAGGCAAAAATAGTTTATGTGGGCGAGGACGCCTCGGACATATTTGAATACCGCGACGGTGCATGGGGCATTTCCGTGCAGAATGTATGGGCTGTGCCCATGTCGGAAATAAAAGCGGTCAGGGAAGACGGCGGAAAGATCGAAGTCGATGTGCAGTACTATGCCGACACGCTGAGGCTCATCCCCGCGCAAAAAGTATGTGTGTACGTAACGCGTACCGACAATGAGTTTGAATATTTCCTTGAAAAAGCCGTTGCGTCAGACGATACGGGTCGCGGCATATATTATCTGTCACGCTGAAAGTGATATGCGGCGCGGAGGAGCGATATGAAAAAGTATACATTTGCTTGATTTATATGCTGATAGTCGCGGCGGTTCTTTCGTCGTGCGTCGGCACAAATGTAAAACCCGAAACGACTGACACCGACACTGCGGAGCAGAGGACCGATACCGACGAAAATCGGGATGACTCGCTTATCGAAGAATTGATTCTTATCGGCAACCGGTATTTTTTGTCGGTTGGTTTGTTTGAGTTTCAAAGCGGCGGTACTGTTTCTGTGGACAAGCTCATTCCGTATATTGCCTTGTGCGATATGAGGGATGATATGGGATATATGCGCCCGCCGTACTCGGATTATTCGCAGGGCATGACGTGCACGATCCCTCGGGAGAAGCTTAACGAGCGCATTGAGGAGATATTTGACGTTACCGTTGACGACAGCGTTTCCGAATACCTTACAGACGATCGGCAGAACTACGTTATTGAGCCGATAGTCAGAGGCGGGATCCTGCCGGCGGCGCGGTGCTTTTCGCATTCCGAAAAGGACGACGTTACTTTGGCAAAGTTTGAAGTCACGTATCCGAAGCCCGGGACCGGTGGCGCCGGCTCCGAAAAGATGATCGAGTATTACTCGTCCGTCGATGAGTTTGAGCTGACGCTGAAAATTGCCTCCGACAGTGTTCGCATTTTGTCGTGCAGGCTGTCGGACAAAACAAAAGGTATGACGTCGGAAGAAGATGCCGAAATTGTCGGCGAGGGCGATAATTACAAAACCGTGCTGAACAAAACGGATTCGCTGTATACCTGCTATCTGTATAATGACGGCGGAAGCTATGTATACAAGGTGTCGAGCCGTGAAACTGCTCCCGATGTCACCGCCTGCGGGGATGGCATCATAAAGATAGAGAGGAATGACAGCGGCGTTCTTTGGAGCAAGTTTTTTGATACCGATACAGGACGGCTGAGCGCATTTTATCCGAATGTTCTTGACCTTGACGGCAGGACTGTTGTCTACTTTGAAAGCTTTATGTATAGGACGGTCATTGTGCGTGATATTTTTGACCGCTCGGTTTTGTATAAGGTCATTGACAGCTTCGGAGACCCTCTTGCTGATGTTGAGAACCCGATAGTATCCGCAAAACTCTCCGAGGACTGCACTGAAGTTGAGATAACATATGTCTCCGCCGATGCAGGCGAAATTGTGACCGAGGTGTTTATTATAAACAGAAGATGGAAGGCAGGCGCAGGATCGGAAATGTTGAAGCAAAGCAGGAGTTATACTTGAAAAGATATTTTTATATTACGATCCACTTTTTTCCCGATTATGAAGGTACGGTATTGATAAAAGACCGTGATGATCTTTATTTAGATGTAGAAACCGGAGAGACATACCGCAAGAGGCTTCTGTATGATTTTGGCTGGGGACAGGAAAGCGGATATGAACTGACTCCGTCCATTAAGTTTGATGGCCTTATCAGGCTGGTAGAACAACCGATGCCGACATGCTCAGAAAAATCAAGGCGAAAACAAACTAAAGATGAGACGGAGCAATTTGATATCTGGCGCAGCAATTTATATGGTGCAGTTGCGGTGATAATGCAGGACTACGCGGAGGACTTTGTGGAATTTCTGTCCGCCAAGGTAGATAAAGACTATTTTACAAATCGCAGTATACGGGAAAATTTTAAGTGTTTTTCTTTTGACTCGCAGAGAACGAGGGCGGAAGGGCGGATCCCCGGCGGTGTCCTCACACGGTCATATGAAGACATACTTAACGACTTTCCCGGCTGGAAAAGCATTTCTTCAAAGGTCATAAGTCAGGTGTATGCAAAATGAACTGAAAAATATTGCCGTAAGGATTGTAATATGGGAAACTATTTTGTGATGAGTACAAGATTTGACAAAAGCAGCTCTGCTGACTTTGGACTTGTGCCGATTGATGGAAGCAGGGCGCTGCGTCCATCAGACAATTCCGAATGGGTAAGAACACATCTGTATGATTTCGGATGGGGAAGTGAAAACGGTTATTACAGAGTTCCTCTGCCGAGTTTTGATACACTTTGGGAATTGGCATTGCACAGTTCGGATAAAGCCGACAAATATGGTGCCGCAGCTGTCATTCTTGACAGGTACTCTGATGAATTGCTATGTCGATGCGAGTTATACATGAACGATTCCGCATTATCGAAAGCATTTGTAGACGCGGCAAATACAGAAACCGTGTATTTTGCAGTAGAGAGGTGATTGCTATGATGAGTAGAGTATTGAGCGTAATTATTGTCATAGTAATGTGTATGGTAACATTGATAGGGTGTAATAATATGAAATTCAATCAAACAACAAATAAAAATACTTTGCTTACGGAAAAATATCCAATTATGCAAATAGAAGAATTACAGAGTACGGTAGAAACTGGTGATTTGACATTCTCGAATTTCAAAAGAAATTTTGATGTACAGTGTATGCGAAAAATACATCAAGGGTATTATGTTGTGCTATTGTTGGAAGATGGTAGAAATGCTTTTGCTTTTTTCAATGAGAAAAACATATTGATTCGCGTTATGGTATTAGACCGTTTTAAAAGCAAAGTAGAATTTCAAAATCAAGTGGTGGAGCAAATGCCCAAAAGTGCGGTGCTAAATTTGGATTCTAATACAATTATTGCACCCGTATCCGCACTGGAAATAACGGCACATATTGTGCAAGAAGGCATTTTTGTCGTGAAATATTCACGTTTTAGAGATGGGGAGTTAATTGAAGACCCAATTGTTACTTCCATACAATTCATTGATAATGCAAGTATATCAACGAATGAAGATCCTTTTATTAGAGATGAAATTCCTTTTGTTTTTGAATTTGATAAAGCAAGCGAATGAACCTTAGCAAAATTTAATCATACCAGCAAGCATCGCGTTTGGTCATCTAAACACAGACTTGTCAGGAATATTCCTAAAACCTTTAAGGGCTTTGGATTATCCCAACAAACTGCCTTTTGTCCCCAAAAGGCGATGCTTGTTGGTACATAACAACTACATTCCCCTTGCGGTAGGTTTTTAACGATTTTCCAATCTAACGGTTACAAAATTGCCTTTTAGTGAGGAAACAGTTGGAGGGTATTTAAATGACAATTAAATACCATACAATTGTTAGTGCAAAAGTTCCGACTGATATGCTTAACCAGTTTTACACAGGTGGGGTAGACACCAGCATATTTCGTAGCGGAACTTTGACCGTATATGGTGATCAACTTGCTACTTTCAACCAAGCCGTTGGCGGTACGATAGAATTCATGCCATGCGGAAGAATGCTGGGCTTCCGCCTTGACGGTGCGGAGTATTACTATGTGCGCGACTATTCGGGAGATGTGACGGGACTCATCAACTCCCGGGGCGAGCTTATAGGCAGCTATCTGTACGACCCGTGGGGAGTCCTGCTCGAAACCTATCTCAACACGTTTGAAGAAGAGACCGCCGAGTGGACTGACGCCGACCGCGCAGAGTATATGCGCGTGCTCAACCTCAACCCCATCCGCTACAAGAGCTACTATTACGATACCGAGACGGGATTCTACTATCTCCGGTCGAGATATTATGATCCTATAACCACACGTTTTATCAATGCGGACGGCTATGTGTCCACGGGGCAAGATATATCTGGGTATAATATGTTTGTATATTGTGGAAATAACCCAATAAATCGTTCCGATGCTAGCGGAATGCTTTGGAAGGAAATTGGTGGATTTTTCAAAAAAGCCGGAAAAGCTATTAAAAATTTTGCCAAATCAACTTTTGGCGCTGGAAGTTCAACGTCTAAAACTATTTTTAAAGCGGAGGTTGATAAAGTACCTAACTATTTACCTGTTACTGTTAAATCTGGCGTGAAAAATACAAAAACCGTTTCAAAAAGAGGAGATTCTACAAAGCCGATATCAGTATATGCTAAACGTGATCTAGAACAGCCCGTAAAGTCTTCATCGGCTGGTATAAAGATTAATATAGCAAAATTTACGCTGAATGTAAGTTTAGGTCTTGACGATATTGGAATATCAGGATCAGTATTAGATGGCAATACGTCCAGCAGCTTTGGACTAAAAGCCAATATATCCGAATTAAAAGTCGGATTTGAAAGTTCTTCATCTATTTCTTGGGACAACAACACCGAGACACAGTATACTAATGCCAGTATTAATGGATGGTATATTCTGGCTGCTTTGGCATTTGTTGAAACTGGAGAATTTATGCAATCACCATCATACGCTTACGGTAACTTGAGGTAAATTATGCTTTTTGGATTAATAAGAATAGCTTTAATGGCTGCTATGTTTTGCATATGCTTTGTGCTGATACAAAGATCGCGCACAGTGCATAAACGCCGGTATTTAATAATTGCCTTTGTTGCCACGGCGATGATAATAACTGCGTCTGTGCTGATCCCGCCGGAAAAAGCTTTTGTATCGTTTTCGTCACCGGAAGCGGCGTACAGCTACAACCATACGGGTAAAGCGGAAATTATTACGAACGGAGAATTGTCGTCATTTGTTGTCGCCTCAAAAGGCGATACATACGAATACGCGATCATACCAAAATCAGGCGGCAGATGGAAGATCGGAACCGGATTTGATGTGAAAACTGCTTATAATACGCTTTTCGACGTCGTCAGTGTTTATGTTTACCGCTGCGGCGACACCGACGACTGCTTTATAACGGTCACGGACACAAACGGAGGATGGTCGGAGGTGTCGGATGACCTCGGCTCGGAGTTTCAGTATTTGAAGAAAACCGACGATGAACTTAATAAATCATTTTATACTTACTATGCGTATATTAACGGCTTTGAAGGCGGGTACACTTTAACGGTCGGCGAAAAAACGATTGAGATGATGAAATGAGTTGTTTGGGTTTTATGTGTCCAATGAAAGAATTCGATTTGGCTATGCAAGGCGCTTGATTATTATTGACGGCGTAAAGCTAAAGTGATAGGCTGCTATGGAAGATCAGTCATCGATTTGGAGAAAAGGAAATGCAATGGATGAGAATATAAAAATCATTTACAATATGCTGAAATGGAAAAACACGCCCGAGACGATCGAGGAGGGCAAACGTTCGGCAAGGGAAGTAAAAGATCTGTCGCTTCTGATCATGCCTGCGTCAGAGCCGTCGGTTTGAGAATACTGCGCCGACATTTTGAGCGAAAAAGACGATGCCGAATTGGAGCCGTATCTGGACAGGCTGCTTGAGTGGATATCCGATCTTAATTTGCCCGGAGCCATGACAATTTTGGAAAGGCTTGTTAAGTTTGACGGGGAAAAGCTGAAAGATGCGTTTATTGCGAGCTATAATAAAGCAGCCGAAATTGACGGTTATGAGGGGCTTTGCCGTCTTGACTATTTGTCGGATTTTCTTGATAATGCAGCCCTCAGAAATATATTGACCGATGATATTACAGGCGTGCTGAGACAGCATTATCATAATTGGTGCTATTGGGATAAAGAATAAACAGAGGCAGCGCGCATACTGACAGTAAATTGTCAACCATAGATATTATCACAGGAGGGTATAATGAGAATATTCAAAGCATCGGCAGCCGCATTATTAATGCTTGCCATACTTTTTCAGTGCGGCTGCGCGGTAGGGCGTAAGGAGACGCCTAGGGAAAAACTTGAAAAGCTTCTTGGCTTCGGTGACAAAGACATTACGTTTGAAACTGATACGCTTGACGGTCTGAAGGAGAAAAACTTAAACGGAATCTACGATACCGTCGCGGCTTTCCTCGGCGGAGACACGGGCAGTATGCCGACGCATATGACGTCCGTCGGGGATGTGAATATGTATGAGGAATGCGGATATTCCGATGTGAAGATCGGTGAGTTTCGCTTCATTGTGTATTCGGACGCCGGTCCTGCGGATAAGGCGGCACTGTACTTTGAGGTTGAGTCAAGCGGCTGCGAATATATGCCGAAGGGCGAGTATTATTATTCTGTCGACCCGATCTCATGGTCAAGGCTTGATGTTAGCATCACGGACGAAGAGTTTTCCGACGCCGCAGAGATAATTAAGCTTATGGCGGATAACGACGCGGTGTCGTGGGAGGACGGCGTCGGGACCTATGCGCCCGATTATTTCAAATTTGCCGTATTCAGAACGGCTTCCGTTTATCTCAAGCGGCAGGGACTGTCGATGACCGATGATAACTTGAAAAGCTTTGCAAGCTCTGTGTTCGGTATAGAGGATTTTGCGCCGGAGCTGTATATCGATTCTGAAAAGATTGATTTTTATGAAAACGTCGACGGCGTTTGGCAGGAGAAGCACGACAGTGTATACATAGGTGCGCTGACGGCTTCGGCATCAGTATGCGGTGTGCGCGAAAATGACGGCACGGCGGAGATAGACCTGCAGTATTACGCCGATGCGTTCTGCCTTGTGCCGTCGCACAAGGTGACGGTATATATGACAAAGACGGATGGCGGCATCGGCTGGCTGCTTTCAAAATCGGTAATTACGGAAAACGGCAAATACGCTCCGTATGCGGGAGGCTTCTGAAAATGAAAAATAAGTTTATCGCATTATCTGCAGCCGTGCTGCTGTTAATAATTGCTCTTTGCTCCTGCGATAGGCGGGCTGCCGAGGACGCGGGCAGGTGGTCATACTCCGAGACCGATTTTACGGGGACGTATATCTGCCGCGGTGAGATATACGATATGTTTGCAGAAAACTCTGAAGAATACATACCGTATTTCAGCTTTGACGGCAGCGGTGCGTGCACTGCAATGATATACTATATCGGCGGAGTGACGTATGTAGACGGCACATACAGTGTTGACGACGACAGACTCAGCGTAAAGCTTGATCTGACATATTCTGCCGTGTGGGATCCGTTCGGAGTGCGGCAGGAAGATTATATGGGGGACGCCTATACCTTCACGGCGGAGTCTGAGGCGCGTCTGACGATTGACAAAGGCTTCTACGCCGTTCATGACGGCGACGGATTTGAAAAGATATCGGAGGAAGTGCGAAAGCTGCCCGCGTCGTCGAAAACAGAGGACTATATGGGAATTTACTATTGCAGCACGGGCGCGTATGAAAATTCAAGCGTCGGTGATGCGATCGTACCGTATGTATATCTGGCAAAAGAGGGTCACTGCTGCCTTTATATAGAGTCCGCAGACGGCACGGGACGTGAGTTGTGGGGGAATTATACCTCAGACGGCGGAAAATTTCATATATCAGATCTGCGATTTTTGTATGACGGTACTGACGCGGACAGAGACAGTATACCGCACGAGTATATTTTTGAGATAGCCGACGACGGCACTCTTATTATTGACCGCGGATTTTACAAGGTCGTTTCGGGCGACAGGTTTGTAAGGGAAAAACATTGAGCAGCCAAAAATGACCGAAACAAGAGAGTATTGGCTGAGCCGAAGAAAGCGTGGGAGTTATGAAGATCGAAAATATTGAAGTCAAAAGCGGTGGATATGTCGATTGCCGCTCGCGGTTTTATACCTGCAAGGGAAATATTCCGGACGATACGACCTATAAGTTTTCTATCGGTGCAAATATATTAAACGGGGAAATAGACTGCGGCGCGTGGGAGATTTCTTATCTTTTATCCATGTATCCGTACAGACCGCACGACTTTGTTCTGACTGCGCCGACGGAAGTCTCGGTAAACGGGACGGCGACATCGCTTGAAGAGCTGTTGCAGCATACCTGCTACATTGACAGAATATATCCGCTGTTTGGGGGGCGGACTCCCGTTCGCAAACTGATAGAACGTGGCATTCGCCATAGCGGTTTTGACTGTACGGCAGAAGATATAAAAGAGATGTTCTGCCTTGACGATCAGCGCTTTGAAAGACCTGTAAATGCGGTCGGAAACGAGCAGTACAGGGCAATGGCGGCGGTCGGCTACAGCTTCGGAAAAAGAGTATTCTGTTTTCCGTGGTTTAGCCGTAAAAGATTTGAAGCGACCCATAATAATATAACGTGGCTGTTTGATGCGTTATCCGAAAAAGATTTGATTTTCATTTTGCCGCTCGGTAAGTGAATAAGTACATACGGAGGCAGCGATGAAGAAATTATTGTGTTTTATGCTGTGTATACTTGCATGCTTTATGTGTGCTTGCTCCGTCTCGCGCGGCGGAGATAATACACCGGTCGGAGAGACTGACGCAATGGATGTATCTTCAAATAAGGATTGCAGTGACAGTACCGGAATCGATACAGACAATATGAATGTTCTTGACTCCGGCGATTATTACACTTTGTATCAGAGCAGAGACACCTCACTGTTATATTACCGTATTTACGACAAAAACGGTAATACCGTTCTGGAAGAAGGGCAGGAAACATACCGCCCCATGAACATCACTATGGTACGGGATTCGGTTGTTGACATAAGCGTCGGCTACGGCACCGGAATTCAGGGGCACAGATATTATAATGCCGCGGACAATGAGCTTTCCCGCGAATATATGTACGTTATAGCCGCTACAGGCGTACTCGTCGCATACATTGACGTTCCGCAGGAAAACACGTTTGACGGCAGAAAAGTTGTTGTTCAGAATATCTTTGATGAGGATGTTTACAGAAAAGAATTCAAATTGGATTTTTCAAAAACGGTTATGCCTATTGATAAAGCCGAGTTTTCCGACGACGGGACTTCGCTTGCCGTAACATATCTGACCGGAGAAGATATGAAGCCGGTTTCGACCGTTTTGCCGCTCGGCGAATGAATAAGTACATACGGAGACAGATATGAAAAACATTATTGTATTTGCGCTTTTAACGGTGTGCCTTCTTATTAGCGGCTGCACATACAAAACGGATGGCGCGCATGGACAAACAGCGTCTGAAAACACTGCCGTCGACATCGGAGAAAAGTATACGGTCAACGACATTGTCGGAGAATATCTGTGCGCGAACGAATACTACGCCGATTACAATTTTCGGGATGATTGCGATGATAAGCTGAATGTGGTTTTCGATGCTGACGGGCGTTGTTCCATGCGGATACACTACATTGAGGGCGCTTGCACCGTTTACGGTACTTATGCGCTGGAGTCCGACAAAATTCATACCAAGATGAATTATGATATGACTGTAATGCAGGATACCGAAAGCGGAGAGAACAGCATTGCCGACGATTTTGTATTTACGGTCGGTGAGGACGGCAGTCTTACCGTTGACAAAGGATACTACACGGTGAACGCAGGCGACAGATTTATTAAAGTTTCTGATACTGTGCAGACTGTATCCGACCCTGACGAGGATAATCCGTTGCTCGGCACGTTTGTATGTGAGAGCGGATATTACAAGGATAACGGTGCCGTATTCAGCGGCGGCAGAAAACCGAGCTTTACTTTTTTTAAAGGCGGACACTGCGACATTTGGGTGGACAACGAAAACGGCGGCGGCAACATATGCGCGGAGTATCGCTATGATGAAAAGGAAGCAGCTGTGGAGAAGCTTCGGTTCACATACGGTAACGAGTATCCGGAGGCTTTGTCCGAACTTGTGCCGCACGAGTATATTTTTGAGATAGCCGACGACGGCACTCTTATTATTGACCGCGGATTTTACAAGGTCGTTTCGGGCGACAGGTTTGTAAGGGAAAGCCCCGAGAACGCGGGATAGATCTGCATAAATTCAAACGAGATGAGGACAAACACATGAAAATCATGAAATTTTTAAGTGCGGCTTTGCTTCTCGCAGCCATGCTGTTTTGCACGTCCTGTTCAATTGCGGTGGTGGGAAAGCCGACCGCGGACACAGAGGTGTCTGTAAAAGAAGAGGTCGATGTGACTAAAGACTTGCCCGCAGCTGTCGGCGGAGCGTTCAACAGCGCCATCGGCAAAAAGGCGACTATGAGTGGCTTTCTCAAAATAGTTTCGTATTACAATCAGAGCATCGGTGCAATTGTTCCCAACATAACCGAGGGTGAAAAAGTCGATTTTGCGTCCGTCTTTCCGTATTTTCAGTATTGCGGCTGCATGGACGATATGAACGGCGGCGTGCGGGCAGACGTTGCGGAATACTACGATGCCGAAACCTCGACGTTTACTGTCCCTGCGTCGGTCGCCGAGGACTTTCTGTGCGAGAGATTTGACACTAAGCCGGACCACGGCATTGAATTTTATGACGACGAACATGACGCATACGTGTTCAAAGCACCGCTTGGATGTCGGGAGTATACAAATGAGGTTTTGGGATATGTCTTTGATTATTCCCATGACGAAAGCGGTACTTTTACGCTTGATGTTTCAAGAAGACCGTCGCTTGACGAAGATTTTTTCAACCTGCCGAGACGGGCAGTATATAAGATTGGGTTCAATAACGGATCATACAGATTTATTTCTGTAAAATCATGCACGCCTGTCATGATCACCGACGGCGACGGCAATGCGCTTTCGTATAATCGCGCAAGAATTGAAAATCTGCCTAAAGAGGACGGCAGCGTTTATCAGCTGTGGTGGCTTATTGAAGTGCCGGATACAGGTGAATATACGCTTCATCCTCTTGCGGATCCAGCGAAATGCCTTTGCGCAGACGATAGTCGCCTCGGTCTTCGGGAAAGAAGCAACTGCCGAAATGCCGCCTCCCTTGAAGGGCTTAAGGTAACTCTTGAGTCTGAAGCAGGGAAGTCGTATGTCGGAATGGGAGAAGACAGCTATATTGATCCCTCAGCCGACGGGCTTGTGGGAAAAGATGCTTATCGGTGGAACATTACGGAATACAACGGATAGCAGTATGAAAATTGAAAGTATAAAGCTGAGATGCGACGGATATGTAACCTGCCGATCGTATTTCTGTACCTATTTTAGTTCAATATCGTCAAAATTTGTATATTCTTTTACTAAAGGTGTAAACCGCCTTGAGGGCGAAGTGGACGAAGAGTTTTGGCCAGCAAGCTATCTTATCGGGATGAAGAGCGCGCGCCCAAAGGATTTCATGACTTTTGAAGATGTTGATGTCAGTATTAATGAGCAGAAGTATCCTTTTACAGAGTTGGAAAAATACGCTTGCTACATGGACACTCTTTATCCTGCCTTCAGCAGCAGAAAAAGCGTGCGTCGGCTTGTATTCGAGGCGCTTAAGAAAAATGGATCGAACAAGACGGTGGACGAGGTTAAAAACATTTTTTGCCTTGACGATCAGCGCTTTGAAAGACCTGTAAAGGCGGTCGGAAACGAGCAGTACAGGGCGATGGCGGCGATCGGCTACAGCATGGGAAAGCAGGTTTATTGCTTCCCATGGTTCAGCCGCAAAAGATATGATTCTTATCATAAAAATCTCAGCTGGCTTATGGAGATGCTTGAAAACCTCGAAATGACGGTTATATTGCCCATAGGTAAGTGAGAACCTTTACTGAGATAAAATGAAAAGATTATATATTTTTGCAGCTTTAACAGCAATTGTTATAATTCAGTGCTGCAAATGTATAAAAGCAGAGTATTTATCGGACGACACAATTCGGCTCTGCCAGTGACCGCGGCAGTCATCAGTGCAGTTTCCGACAGCAATACGCCGGAGACAGCTATTACAATATTGGCGTATTTACGATATGCAGCAATTCTAACGATATGGTTAATTCGAAAATGCCTGATATTGGTTTGCTTTTTGCTGACAGGTAATGCGGAGAAGTATTTGTCCGGTTGGCTTCTGTATTTCATTTATCAAGAAATACAGTACAAAAGCGCCTCTTCGGTTAGAAACGTCCACTTTTGCTGCGTTTTTTAATGAAGGTGTGCACACCTCGTGGAAAACGGCGGCGCATATATGTGTGTACATAAACCAATTTTATATGTTTCGCTTTATCTGCGGTGCTTGACTTGAACGGCAAAAAGCAGTATAATCTATAGGTATAAAAGCGCACGACTGATGCTGAAGGGAGGCGCACGATGATAACTACAAAGGGAAGATATTCAATTCGCATACTGCTTGATCTGTGGATGAACGGCAAAGACGGTGAGTGCGTCTGCATGAAGGACGTTGCGCGCCGTCAGGGACTTTCGCTGAAATATCTTGAGAGGATCATGCCGTCGCTGAGACGCGCGGGGCTTGTTGTCAGCACTCAGGGTATAGGAGGCGGATACAGACTTTCGCGTCCCGCAGAAGAGATCAGTCTGTGGGATATACTTTCAAGTGCCGAGGGAGATCTTGCTCCCGTCGCCTGTATGCAGAAGGACAGCCCCGTATGCGAGGAGTCGGCACAGTGCAGAACGCTGCCTGTATGGCAGGGCTATTATGAGCTGACACGCGACTATTTTTCGGCTATATCCCTTGCGGATATTGCGGACGGCAGAAAAGACTATACAGACCGGCGACATTTGACCGGCAAAACGGAGTAGACGGAGAATCAATGCTTAATCAGTTTTCGAGAACGGAACTTATATTCGGTAAAGAAGCAATGCAGCGCCTTGAAAACAGCCGCGTTGCGGTATTCGGCATAGGCGGTGTGGGCGGATATACGGTCGAGGCGCTTGCGCGCTCCGGCGTCGGCGCGATCGATCTTATTGACGACGACAGGATATGCCTTACAAACATAAACCGTCAGATACTTGCAACAAGAGAAAACGTGGGCAAATACAAGGTGGATGAGGGAGAAAGGCGCATACTTTCCATAAATCCCGCCTGCAAAGTTACAAAGCACAAAACGTTCTATCTGCCCGAAACCGCGGATCAGTTTGATTTTCATGACTTTGACTACGTTGTAGACGCCATCGACACCGTCAGCGGAAAGCTTGCGCTTATAACGAACGCAAAGGCATGCCTGACACCCATAATATGCTCTATGGGAGCGGGCAACAAGACCGATCCCACGGCATTCAGGGTCGCGGATATATACGACACCGCCGTCTGCCCGCTGGCACGTGTCATACGTGGCGAGTGCCGCAAAAGACATATAGACAGCCTGAAGGTCGTATATTCCGAGGAAGCTCCCGTAAGACCCATCGAAAGCGATGAGATCAGCTGCAGGACCCACTGCATCCGCCCGTCGGACACGGAGAGAAAGAGTACTGTACGCAGGGATATTCCGGGCTCTAACGCATTTGTGCCGTCCGTAGTCGGACTTATAATTGCGGGCGAGGTCATAAAAGATCTTGTGGGATACAAAGCGCCGACCGCAAAGGTACGTTAAAGTGTAAATATGTGAAAAAAGCCGCCCTCGGGCGGCTTTTTACTTTATACAAATGACCCGCCGCGGCGCGGCGGGTCATTTAATACTTAAATGCTTTGGGGCTTTTTGCTGAGTTTGTCATACAGCATGACGATAGGCGGGATGAGCACTATCTGCACGATGATGCCGGGGACGGCGTTGATGATCGCACCGCTGAGAAAAGCTTTGAGACCGAAGGAGCCGCCGGTGGCACCGAGGCAGATGAACATTGCAAGCCCCCACACCAGTCTGCCGGCGACCATGGAAATAAGCAGGGAAACATATGTAAAGGCAGGCTTTTTAGGCAGCACGCGGTTCATAAGGCCGGCAATTGCGCCGTATGCCGCAAGTTCAAATGCCATGCAAACGGCTGACGGAAACAAAGGCGGCATGTGGAGAGTCAGCGAGCGCAGCAGAGGCGCCGCAGCGCCGACTGTAAGTCCCCACTGCCATCCGCAGATAAATCCGCAGAGCAGCACGGGAATGTGCATGGGGCACAGCATGTTGCCTATCTGCTGTATCTGACCTGTCAGAAAGGGAAGAACGTATGCAAGCGCGAGAAATAATGCGGAGTATATAAGGCTATGCAGCCCGTTTTTTGCTTTTTGATTAGCCATCAGTATACCTCAATGTCGGTGATGTTGAAATCGCCTTTTGCTCCGGTTATTTTTACTTCTATCGCCCGTGCGCCCAGCGGCGGCAGGGGGCATATGGCTTTATGTCCTATGCAGCAGCCGCGGAACACGGTTTTTGCGTCGCCGAAATCACGGGGAAGAACGTTGACATCAAAGTCCGTGACGGAGCTGCCGTTTGAGATATCCTCTTTAATTACTATGTATCTGATAAGTTTGTTGTAGGGAATGGGTATCACCGTTCTGAAGCAGTCGCCGTCTTTCTCAAAATCGGTAAAGCGGGCGACGGGGGAGGAAAACTCTTCTTTGATTTTTTTGCCGAGCTCAATAAATCTGGCGGCGTCCGCTTCGGGGATAAGTCCCCGTCTGTCGGGCGCGATATTCAGAAGCAGGTTGCAGCCGTGGCCTACCGACATAAGATACAGCCCCCAAAGTTCTTCAAGGCTTTTGAGGTTCGCGCAGTCGGCATCGCCGTAGAACCATTCGCGCTTTATGCGGCAGTCACACTCGCCGGGGAGAAAAACTTCCTCATCAAGCGCGTCCTTTACTTCGGTCTGTACGGAGAACGCAAGACTGTTGACCTCTGGCGCGTCTCTCATGGACGCAATGCCCGCCTCGTTGCCGATCCAGCGCGTATCAGGATCCCACATGTTGAATATGAGAATTTCAGGCTGCATACGGCGTATCTCCGACGTAATGCGCTCGGTGTCGTATTTGTGATTCTCGCTGCCGCAGCCGTCAAACCAGATGTAATCTATCTTGCCGTAGTTACGCAAAAGCTCGCCTATCTGATTTATAAAATAATCGTCGTATTCGCGGGCATTCATCTTCGCGCTGCCGAACTGCGCGGGGGAGTAGTACAGTCCTACTTTCAGACCGTACTTGCGGCAGGCATCGCAAAACTCGCGTACAACGTCGCCGCGACCGTCCTTCCAGGGAGTTGCCGCTACGGAATAATCCGTGTATTTTGAAGGCCAGTTTGCAAAACCGTCGTGGTGCTTGCAGACAAGAATGGCATATGTCGCGCCGCCGTCCTTTGCCGTGCGTATCCACTGCTCGCAGTCAAGCTCTGCAGGATCAAACGCTTCGGCGGGCATGGGCTTCATATCCCAGTCAACGTGTCCTTCGTAAAACGTGCGTATGCCGAAATGGAAAAAAACTCCCATTTCCCAATCGAGAAAATCTATTCTGCTTTTCGGAATATCCATACTGATTTTTGCCTTTCTGTCTCTTGTAGCGGCACCTTTGCCGCAGTAGTATCAGTATAGCATACGCCCGGTTTGCGGTCAACCGAAATTTCAAAAATCGCAAAATCAGTTGCATTTTTTATGCCTTGATGGTATTATATTGTCGTGAGGATATATTTACCTTTTAACGGAGGTCATAATGGCAAATTTTACCGAGAAGGCTATCAAGGCTTCATTCGTGAAGCTTCTGAATGAAAAACCGCTCAGCAAAATAAGCGTTAAAGATATTGTCGATGACTGCGGAATAAACCGCAACTCATTTTACTATCATTTCAGGGACATACCCGCGCTGCTTGAGGAGATCGTCACGGAGCGCACGAATATTATAATTGAGCGATATCCGACTGTTAACTCTCTCGGAGAATGCTTTGCTGCGGCTATGGCGTTCGCCCTTGAAAACAAACGCGCGGCTTTTCACATATATAATTCCGTCAGCCGCGATATGTTTGAAAGAGAACTGATGAAGCTTTGCAGCTATGCCGTTGAAAGCTACGTGGGTGTAGCATTTGCCGACGAATCCGTCAACGAATCCGACAGAAAGCTGTTTATAAGGCTTATCAAGTGCGAGATGTTCGGGCTTATTATAGACTGGCTGAACGACGGCATGAAGGATACGGCATCCGAGGATGTGGCAAGGATCGTTGAGATAAGCCGCGGACTCTCGGAGGAGATCATAAAAAGAGCGGCTGCAAAGTAGGGCATTACCGCGGATCTGCAAAGCAGTTTGGCAACACGGACGGCGGAAAATCGGCACGAAAAATCGCCGATTTGAGGCACGGGAAAATATTTCCGCAATTTTGAGAAAAAAGTCTCGAAAAGGTGTTGACAAACGGCGGCGCTTTTAGTATAATATCATCTGTCAGCGGGCAAAACCGCGGATGCGCGAGAGTGGCGGAACAGGCAGACGCGCACGTTTGAGGGGCGTGTGGTTAACACCGTACGGGTTCAAGTCCCGTTTCTCGCACCACGAGGACAGACAGCTTCGGCTGTCTGTCTTCCTTGATATACGGATCAAGCAAAATGCTCCGTCTCGGCTGTCCTCGCCGTGTAAAAACAGAGGATATAAATAAGCGGATATGGCGGAATTGGCAGACGCGCTAGATTCAGGTTCTAGTCGGGGCAACTCGGTGGAGGTTCAAGTCCTCTTATCCGCACCAAAATGAAAACGACGATCATCGACAGAGGATCGTCGTTTTCATTTTGGTTCTATTCACTTTTCACTATTCGTTTTTCTCTTTTATCTTCGTTTCCGGAGAAGAGAGAATAGAGAAGAGATAAGAGAAAAGGTGGCTTTGCTGCGCAAAGCATTGATTAAAATGGGGATTTGTGGTATAGTATACTGTGAGGTGATGAGGATGAACAGTCCATTGCTTGATAAGTCCCTTGACTTTGCAACACAGATTGTATTATTTTATGAGCAGTTTTATAAAACCAAAAAGGATACCACAATAGCAAAGCAGCTGCTTCGCTCTGCTACGAGCATTGGTGCCAATATAAATGAAGCTGTTTACGGAAACAGCAAAGCGGATTTTATTTCAAAATTACATATTGCGCTCAAAGAGACAGGTGAGAGCCTTTACTGGCTTTCACTTTTGCAACGGACAAATTTAATTGAATACAATTTTGATGAACTGCTTTTGCTTGCAGAAGAAATCAAGAGAATGCTGATTGCGTCACTTAATACTGCAAAAAAGTAAATGAATGATAAAAATCGATTTGGAAAATGTATATGATTAATTGTTGCCTAAGTTCATAAATACTTAAAGCTGTCGGACAAATCTTTTTGACCATGGGCAGAGAAACGACGATCATCGACAGAGGATTGTCGTTTTCATTTTGGTTCTATTCACTTTTCACTATTCGTTTTTCTCTTTTATCTTCGTTTCCGGAGAAGAGAAAATGCACGGTATCCTCACTTTACAAGTACACATTTTTATGGTACTATAATTATGCGATAGCGCGAAAGCACGGAGCATATTTGCGCCCCGCGCTGTCAATATCTTTTTGCTGATATTATCAACGGAAAGGAAAGGATTATTGTATGAACGGCTTTACGAAAAAAGTTTTGAAGATCTCGGGTATTGCGGCCGGAGCTGCGGCAGCGGCGTCTCTCTCGGCGTATATTACGACAAAGTACCTTGTGAGCACCGCTCTTGACCGCGAAATGCCGAGGGCTATGCAGAAAGCCGATAGGCTCATCTCCGGTGAAAAGGTAAACAGTGAATTTCTGAATGCGATTCGCGAAGGTTCGGAAAAGCTGGAGAATACGCCCAATGAAACTGTCGAAATCACCGCCCACGACGGTGAAAAGCTTGTGGGACATTTTATTCTGTGCGACGATCCGAAAAGAATTATTATAGCCGTTCACGGCTGGCGCTCCTCCTGGCATAAGGATTTCGGTATGATTGCGGACTTCTGGCATGACAATCAGTGCAGTGTGCTTTATATTGAACAGCGCGGGCAAAATAACAGCGGCGGGCAGTATATGGGCTTCGGGCTTACGGAGCGTTTTGACTGTCTTGACTGGATAAACTGGGTCATTGACCGCTGCGGCAGCGAGCTGCCTATATATCTTGCCGGCGTTTCCATGGGAGCAACGACTGTGCTTATGGCATCGGGGCTTGATCTGCCTTCGAATGTGCACGGAATAATGGCTGACTGCGGATTTACATCTCCCAGCGCTATCTGGAAGCATATCGCAAACAAAAACCTGCATATCGGTTTCGGAGTGCGCGGCGTTATTGCGGACGCCATGTGCAAGCAGAAGATATCCATGGGTACGGAGGAGTATTCAACGCTTGACGCCCTCAGGACAACAAATATCCCCGTCCTTCTGATACACGGCACCGACGATCACTTCGTTCCGGTCAGAATGACTTATGAAAACTACGCTGCCTGCAACTCTCCCAAAGAGCTGCTTATCGTTCCGAAGGCTGACCACGGTATGAGCTATTTCCTTGAGCCCGCGAAGTATGAGAGGACCGCGAAAGCGTTCTGGAAGGAATACGATTCTGTTGCTCCGGTCAAAGAATGATTTGTGCTAAAACTTGTCCGCGGTCTTTGCCGGATATTCCGAAAAAAGAGGGAAGTGTGACTTGTGAAAAAAGTTAAGATCACGGTGGTACGTGTTGCAAATTATACCGATCTTTCGGAAAAATACGAAAATCCCATTGAACATGCCTGCAGCATGAAAGAGGGGGATGTTTTCGTCGCAAACGGCTGGCAGAAGCCGGAGGACTTCTGCGACAGCGCTTGGGACAGCATTTCTCCCTTTGTGCTGGCGCTTGCAAGCGGCGGAGAGAATATATACGACGGCTGGATGAAAAATCCGAAAAGCGCCATGATCTCCTGCAACGACGGCTTCAGACCCGTCAGCTTTCTTCTGGAGACTGCGGAAGAGGATTGAATATTGTATATAAATTAATGAAAAGCCCCGACAGCTGTCGGGGCTTTTACGGTTTCGATGACTTTGTCGAATCAGGGCAGGCGATGCCTGTTATACGCGCAGTATCCTTTGGCACTTTTCGATCAGCGCCTCATCGGGGACGGGAAAGTTTGTAAACTCTTTTGAAAGTGCCTCGTATTTGCTTTTTGCCATTGAGTGGTATGCGAGCAGCTCGATCTTTTTATAGTTTATGCCGTCGAGAAAAGACCGCATTTTCAAAAGCTCCGCGTCGCTGTCGTTAAATCCCGGGATGATGGGGATCCTTATGATAATATCACCCGGGAAGTTTTCGGAAAGATATGTGAGATTTTCAAGTATCAGTTTGTTGGAAAAGCCGGTGCCCGCCGTGTGGAGATCTTCGCTTATGCATTTGAGATCGTACAGGAATATGTCGGCGGCCGAGGCAGCTTTTTCAAGCTGTTCTCTCGGTACAAATCCCGCCGTGTCTATTGCTGTGTTAATTTCTTCTTCTTTCAGCCTCTCGGCGAGCGAGAGGATAAAATCTGTCTGCAGAAGGCATTCTCCGCCGGAAAATGTAACGCCTCCGCCGGAGGTATCGTAGAAAATCCTGTCTTTCAGTACGGTTTCGGCGATTTCGTCCTCTGTGTAAAAGCGCCCGCACATAACGCGCGCACGCGAGGGGCAGACCGCGGCGCATTTTCCGCAGTTTGTGCAGCCGGAAAGCTCGGTCGGGCAGACTGCGGCGCATCTTTTGCACCCGATGCATTTTTCTTTATAAAACATAAGCTGAGGCGCGGGGCTTTGGCTTTCGGGGCTGTGGCACCATTTGCATCTGAGCACGCAGCCTTTGAAAAATACCGTTGTGCGTATCCCGGGGCCGTCCACGAAAGAGGAACGCTGTATGTCGAATACAAATGCTTTCATAAGCTCTGCTTTCCTTTAATTTATGTTCTTTCGATTATCATATCCTGCCATTCGCGGCTCAGCGTTACGAACCTTGCATTCCAGCCGGAAACGCGCACGGACAGGTTTTGATAGTTTTCGGGATGGCGCTGAGCGGCGCGCAGAAGCTCTTTGTCGGTCGTGTCTATCTGCATGAAAAACCCGCCGAGGGCGACAAATGCCTTTATAAGTCCCGATATAGCCTTGACAGCGTTTTCGCTGTCAAGGCTTGAAGGGATGAACGAAATGTCGAGTGCGGCGCCTGTGTGCTGCCGTCTGAGGTCCGCCGCGCAGCAGGAACGTATCACCGCGGCAGCTCCGTTTTCGTCTGTACCTGGTGTGGGTGAAAAATTGCCGGACAGAACTTCGCCTTTTTTTCTGCCGAACGGAGTTGCAAGGCGGGAGCGCGACCATTCTATCTGTCTGCCGAATGTGCTGACGCCGCTTACAAATCTTATGGGCGTTGTTTTGTCAAATTTTCGGCATATATCGGCAAAACAGTCAAGCACATCCGCCGCGACTCTGTCCGCTTCCTCATTTCCGTTGCCGAAATATGTATAGCCGTCAAGTATTTTTCCGCGAAGCTCTTCATGACCCTCCCAGTTGTTTCTGAGAATTTCCATAAGCTCTTTGAAACTGACGAGCTTATCCTCAAAAACCGCTTTCTTTATAGCATAAAGGCTGTTTGCGGCGTCCGGCGCGCCGCCGATGTGGGGTGAAAGCACATTGTACACGGCGCCGCCCTCAAGATAAGACAGTCCGCGCTCTATACAGTCGTGCTCAAACAGGGAAACGGATGTGCAGGGGTATGTGTTTTTGAAGGTTATTTTATCATCTTCAAGCTTTTTCAGAACACACCATTTGTATATTTCCTCTGCCTGCGCCGAAAGGTCCTCTCTGAACTTTGCGAACAGGGAGTCGTAGCTGTCAAAATCGGCATTTTCAAAGTCTTTCAGTGTGACGTGCTGCAAAACCCTGAGACTGTCGAACGGCGCATATTCGAAAAATGTTTTTCCGGGTATCTGCACCTCCCAGCAGCCGTCGTTTGCAAAGCGGCGTGCCTCGCTTTTTTCATATCCCATATCTTCAAGAGATTCGAGAACAAGGTCTTCGTTGTAGACCGCGACGGTGCCTCCGCCGAGGCGAATAACCTCGCTTACGCGGCGCAGAAGCCTTTCATCCGTATTTTTGTTTATGCGGACAGTCACGGGGAAGTCGCTGATGCCCGTTTCTTCGATTATATCAAGAACAAGATATGTAACTTCGTTTGTAACATCTCTGCCGTCCGCGTCAATGCCGGAGAGTACGATGTTCTGGTAGTGCTGTGCGTCACCGCTGACGGTAGGCATGCCCGTTATCCACTCGCAGCCCTTTATGAAAAAGTGCGCCAGCAGCTCGCGTGCCTCGTCTGCGGTGATCTGACCGCTTTCAAGGTCGCGGCGCAGAAAATCGCCCAGAATAACGTCTATTCTGCCGAAGCCGGGCCAGCAGCCTGTGAGCCGCAGAAAGGCAAAACAAACCCATATGCTCTGCAGCGCTTCTCTGAAATTTTTTGCGGGGGAGAACGGTACTTTCGAAAGGATCTTGACGTTTTCTTCGTATCCCGAAAGCCTGCTCAGCTTTTCTGTATATCGTTTGTGCCAGATGCGCATCGATTCTACGGTTTCGGCGCAGCTTTTCAGAAATGCTTTGTTTCTCTCGCTGCCGAATCGCGCCGGAGAATTCTTTATCTTTTCTTCAACGCCGTTCATTCCGATGCTCAGAACTTCGCCGTAGTCCACGGTCAGATGGCTTATACCGGGAAGGTAAAAGTCGGGATCGTCCTCAAAACGCACCGGCACAAGATGGTCGATCGCGTCTCCAAGCGTCGCCGCACCCGATATAAGCTCGCCGGGGCAGACTCTCAGCGGCGCGTTTTCGGCTATGGCGCGCACGGCTGTGTCGTATCTCTGCAGATCGGTAAGGTTTTCAAAGCCTTCGATGTGCGGTACCGTTACATGGGGCGCTTTTCGGGTGTCCTCTCCGTATGTGTGGCCGAGAGAGGCAGCGGCAAACTCTCTGGTTTTTTCGCAAAGCCTTACGGGACGCTTGAATTTCGACGGTGTATAAAACTCCATAATTGCTCCGATTTGTATTTTTCTTTAATGATACATCAAAAATCCGCAGAAATACATAGACAAAAGCTATGAAAATATGTATAATTCTATAAAAGGGGGTGAGCTGCCTGAATATCGAGAGCATTGATATAGACTATTTTGACTATTCTGGATTTACAATGAACGGCGTCGGCGACGGACGCGTGGACATAAAGCAGCTGCCGTATCTTTCCGTTGTTCAGTCAAAAGTCGGGTCGTACGGCATAAGTCTTGACGGCGGGGCTGAGCGGTTCACGGGTGACGGCGGCTTTTTCATAGCGCCGTCCGTAAAGCTTCAGAAGATAACGCATCTTCTGAACAAAGAGACCGACACTTTCTGCGCGCGGTACATTTTTCTCGGTGTTACAGTGAACAGAAAGTACCGTCTTGACGATTTATATGACTTTCCCGCTGTCGCCGACCGCGAGACGGCGCTGCTGTTCGATCGGGATTTTGACGAATTTGAAAAAGCGGAGGATATATGTGAGAAAATGAGAGCAGTGTACTCCGTTATCGGTCATCTTTTAAAGATTGCGGACGAAAAGAAAGAAGTACAGAACGCCGATGTATACAGGCTGCTGCGCTATATCTGGGATAACTACATGAACGATATTTCCGTCGGAGACCTTGCCGATATTATGAAAATGTCCGAATCGGGGCTGTATGCGTGTTTCAAAAGGACGCTTGGCACAACGCCCGCGAAGTATATAAACGACTACCGCCTGTCGGTGGCGTGCGGACTGCTGCTGCGCACGGATGACAGCGTTAAATGTATAGCCGAAAAGGTGGGCATACCGGATCAGTTTTACTTCAGCAGGCTGTTTTCGGCGCGATACGGCGCATCTCCCGCTCGCTACAGAAAAGCAAGATTGGTATAAATCGGAGGATCGTATGGAAAAAGTGATTTTTGCGAATATGTGCATGATAGAGGACGGCTGCGGCAGAGTCGTTGTGCAGAATCGGACCGGCACGTCATGGAACGGTTATGCTTTCCCGGGCGGGCACGTTGAGGACGGGGAGTCGTTCGCCGATGCCGTGCGACGTGAGGTGCGCGAGGAGACCGGGCTTGAAGTGGACGATCTGAGTCTTTGCGGAATAAAGGATTGGATGCGTGAGGACGGCGCGAGATACGTTGTGCTGCTGTACCGAGCGGGCAGCTTTTCGGGCACTCTTACTTCATCCGATGAGGGAGAGGTGTGCTGGGTGCCCAGGGCATCTCTTGAAGAGCTTGTGACCGCCGGCGGCTTTTTGGATATGGTGCGTCTTATGGAGACGGACGGTATTACCGAGCAGTATTTCAAGATTGAAAACGGTGAGTGGACATGGGAGTTCAGATAGACGATATAGTAAGCCGTTGGGAGATCACGGAGGGCTGGTCGGGCGATCGCAAATACTGTGCCTGCTCAAAGGACGGAAACAGATATTTTCTCAGGATTTCACCCGAGGAGAAATACGACAGAAGAAAGCGCTGCTTTGAAATGATGCGGCGCGCGGCGGCTCTCGGCGTTCCCATGTGCGCGCCCCTTGCCTTCGGTAGGTGCGATGAGGGCGTGTATATTCTGCAGGACTGGATAGACGGGGAGAGTGCGGAAACTTACGCCGCGCGCCTTGACGGGCACGGACAGTATCTTCTCGGCGCCGAGGCGGGGAGAATACTCGGGGTGATCCACAGTATACCCGCGCCAAAGGACGCAGAAGCGTGGGAGACAGTATACGGCAAAAAGCTTGAGAGAAATCTCAAAATCTTTGAGACATGTCCCGTAAGGGCAGAGGGCGCGGAGCTCTTTGCCGAATTTGTGAGAGAAAACCGCGATCTCATCATCGTCCGTCCGCAGTGCTTTCAGCACGGCGACTATCATATCGGCAATATGATGGCGGGTGCCGACGGGCAGCTTTACATAATCGATTTCGACCGCGACGATGTCGGAGACCCGTGGGAAGAATTCAACCGTATAGTCTGGTGTGCGCCGCGCTTTCCCGATTTTGCTTCGGGGATGATAGACGGGTATTTCGGCGGCAGCATTCCCGATAAGTTCTGGCAGCTTATGAAGCTTTACATAGCTGTCAATCAGCTGTCCTCCGTGGCGTGGGCGATACTGTTCGGCAGGGAGCAGACAGAGGTCATGATAAATCAGGCGAAAAATGTACTGAAATGGTACGGTAATATGAGACTTGAGCGCCCGCTGTGGTACAGTCCGCGAAGGTGAAGTTCGGGCTGCCGCTGCATTAAAATTTACACCTTGTTATGCTTTCGCCCTTGACACCCGGGCGGCTTTGGTTTATAATAGTTAAAATTGATACCGGAGGCTTTATATGGATTCCTGCTTCGACAAAATTCTGTATGAGGGTATTACCTTTGACGATGTTCTGCTCATTCCGCAGAAAAGCGATGTGCTGCCGTCACAGATAGATCTTCATACCAAACTCACCAATAAGATCACGCTCAACATCCCACTGCTCAGTGCCGCAATGGATACCGTTACCGAAAGCGAACTTGCGATAGCGATCGCGCGCGAGGGCGGTGCCGGCACTATTCACAAGAACATGACCATTGAGGAGCAGGCCGATCAGGTCGAAAGGGTAAAGAGAAGCGAAAACGGTGTTATCACCAATCCCTTCTATCTCCATCCCGACAACTATGTTTACGAAGCCGATGAGCTTATGGGTAAATATAAGATATCCGGTGTGCCGATCTGCGATGAGGAGCGACGCCTTGTGGGTATCATCACAAACAGAGATCTGAGATTTTTGCCTACATATAACATCCTCATAAGCGAGGTTATGACCCGCGAAAACCTGCTTACCGCAAAGGTGGGCACTACTCTTGAAGAGGCAAAGGAAATCCTCTGCCGCGCAAAGGTGGAAAAACTTCCTCTTGTGGACGACGAAAACAGACTTTGCGGTCTCATCACCATAAAGGATATTGAAAAGGCCTCCAAATATCCCAACTCCGCAAAGGACGCGCAGGGCAGACTGCTCTGCGGCGCGGCGGTCGGCGTTACGGCGGATATACTTGACCGCGCGGGCGCACTTCTCAGTGCGGGCGCCGACTATCTTGTGCTTGACAGCGCGCACGGACACTCCAAGAATATTATAAACTGCGTTGGCAAGCTGAAGGACGCTTTCCCCGAGGCGCAGGTGATTGCGGGTAATATCGCGACTGCCGAGGCAGCTCGCGATCTTATATCTGCGGGCGCGGACGCCGTTAAGGTCGGTATAGGCCCAGGCTCCATATGTACGACCCGTGTTGTCTCCGGTATAGGCGTTCCCCAGATAAGCGCTATTATGAACGCTTACAGCGTTGCCGCGGAAGCGGGAATCCCCGTTATTGCCGACGGCGGCATAAAGTATTCCGGCGATCTTCCCAAGGCTATTGCGGCGGGAGCGAACGTCATTATGATAGGATCTCTGTTCGCGGGCTGCGAGGAAAGTCCCGGGGCGAGCGAGATATATCAGGGCAGACGCTTCAAGGTATACCGCGGCATGGGTTCCATTGCAGCAATGGAGCGCGGCTCCAAGGACAGATACTTCCAGGAGAACGCGCGCAAGCTCGTTCCCGAGGGAGTAGAGGGCCGTGTGCCCTACAAGGGACCCCTTGCGGATACCATATTCCAGCTTATGGGCGGTCTTCGCAGCGGTATGGGCTACTGCGGAACTCCCGATATAGAGTCTCTTAAGGCAAACGGCAGATTTGTTAAAATCTCTTCCGCGGGCCTTCGTGAGAGCCATCCCCACGATATAAGCATTACAAAAGAAGCTCCAAACTACAGCACTCAGTCCAACTGATAATGAAATGAGAGGTTTTTCATGATGAAAAGATTTATTGCTGTTCTTATGTGCGCAATTATGCTTTGCGCAGGTTTGATCGTCGGCACATCAGCTGCCACTGACGTTGAATTTTCGGTAAAAGGCGCTTCCGGCAAACCGGATGATACCGTTTCCTTTGATGTTTACATTGACAAGAATAACGGTATATGGAGCGGAGAAATATGCGTATATTACGACAACAGATATTTCTCGCTCGTCTCCTATGAAAACGGTACCGTCTTCAAAAAGAGCGAGGTCACCGCAAGCCCGCTTACCGCTGAGGACAAGGGCGTCGGATGCTTTACTTATTTTGCGGCACTTAACAATGAAAACGGTGTCACCGAGGAAACGGGACTTTTCGTAAGACTGAATTTCCAGATACTCAAGGTCTGCCCCAACGGAAACCATGAGATAAAGCTCGTTTTCCCCAACGACGGTGTGGGCTGGTTCATTGTTCCCAAAGTTGACAGCAAGGGTAACTTTTCTGCTATAGATAAGAGCGTTTCCTGCACGAACAAGGCTTACATAACCGTTTCCGGCTCTGATGCTACTGTTGACGAAACGACAGACGAGAACGGATTTGTCGTTACCACCCGTGATGGGGAAACGACCGCTGCCCCCGTTACGGACTTTGTAACTGACGATTCCGGTAAGCTTATCAAGAACGAGGACGGCTCATACGAGACATATGTGGTGACGGACAAAGATCAGGTTCCCCCCAAGTATGAGTACGACAGCGACGGTAATCCCGTTACCGATGATGACGGCGTTCCCGTTACGGAAGAGCCCGGATACGTCAAGGAGACCACCGGCGCTCCCGACACTACAGAGATAAAACGTCATGAAACAGAAAAGCGCAACAAGATGGGTAAGGCTGCCGTTATCGTATGCATTGCGGTTGCCGCTGTTGCAGCTGTTGTAATTATTATTGTGATCGTCAAGAACACGGCGCTGAAGTCCGGCTCAGACTCCGCAAAGGCAGAGAAGCCTGAAGCGGCTCCGAAAAAACCTGACAGCGGCGATACGGCGGAAAAAGCGCCGGAGACCGACGAAACACAGGTAAATAAAGACGCTTCCGACGCAAGCGACGAAAACAAAGACTGAACCGAGACTGCTGACAAATAATCGGTTTTTGCCCCGAAACACGGAAAAATGACCGGCTGCGCACCGGCGCGGCCGGTCATACATATAATATCACCCTCATAGTATTTACAAACGGGGGTGATCCTTATGATGTATACGGCAGCTCGGAGACCTTATGCGCGCGCGGGCGCGGCGGTAATGCTTGCGGCGGCGCTGTCCTTTGCGGTGTTTTGCCGACTGGGAACGCTTATGAGCTTTCCCGAGGGAGTCTCTCTGGCATTCAGATCGCCGTTTTCCGGCGGTATTGCTGCCGGCTGCGTTCGTCTTTGCCTTGCGGATATACTGTCGTTCTTTCTTATCAGTATCTGTACACCCGGACAGTCCGTGGCAGCTGCGGCAGCGGTATTTTCCCTGCGCGGTGCCGTCATGGGCGCGTCTTGTGTTTTCTGCATTCAGAACATCGCCTCATGCAGAGCGCTGTCGGTGCTCACGTCTTACGGAGCGGTGACCCTTCTTACGGCAGTGTACTGCGTGATGCTCTCGGCAAGCGACAGAATGCGCCCCGCGGTGCGGCTTATATGCTATTTTACAGTGTGCGGCGCCGCGGCACTTCTCAGAATTATACCGTATATCTGCCTGTATGCCTGATTTTCGGAACATTATTACTCTTTACGGAAAGGTGACCGAAGGAATGTCAAAAAAATACCCGAATATGAACGATTCGAGCGACGAGCCCGAGCTTAAGCGAAGACGAAGCCTCATTCCGTTCGAGAATATGTTCCGCCGTGACGGAAAAGGCGTAGAAAAAGACGAAGTCAAGGTTTTGGACAAGCCCGGCATTGCGAATTTTTTCAAGCTTTTCAGACGCAAGCTGAACATTATTTTCTCATGCAATATTTTGCTCATCTTCGGCAATTTTCCCATATTTTTCGCAATTGCGGCGTATGCCTATACCGCAACTGATATCCTCAGCCCCGTAAGCAGCATGTACAGCGTGCTGCGGGGAAGCGCGTTCTTTGATTCATCGCCCCTTGTTATGACGCTGATGGGCGTTTACGGCAGGCAGGGAACAGTGCTGTCATTTTCCACGCTTTCATGGATATTCTTCGGTATCTCGCTGCTTACGCTTTTCACATTCGGTCCCGTCCACGTGGGAACGACGTACATACTCCGCAACACTTTGCGCGGCGAGCCTGTTTTTGTATGGAGCGATTTTTGGTACGCTGTAAAGAAAAATCTGAAGCAGGGAATTATTTTCGGCGTTATCGACGCCGCGATGATCGCAATGCTCGCTTTCGATATTTTGTCGTACAGAATGAACGCCGCGTCGTCGGGCATGTTTATGGCGCTTTACGCAGCCGCGTACTGCATGATCATCATTTATTCCTTTGTCAGAATGTATGCTTATCTTATGATAGTCACCTTTGATATGGGGCTGTTCAAGATAATTAAAAACAGTATATATTTCTCGGTGCTCGGCATAAAGAGAAACGCTCTGGCGCTTCTGGGCACGGCGGCGGTAGTAGCGCTTGATCTGCTTCTCGTAAGAGTATTTCTGCCGCTCGGACTGATACTTCCGTTTATTATAGCCTTCGGACTTATTGAATTCATGGGCGTATATGCGGCTTTCCCGAAGATAAAAGAGGTCATGATCGATCCGTACTACAAAGAGGTCAGTGCGGAGGCGGGATCCGGCAACGGCGAATAAGGCTTTGTATCCCAAATATTGACTTATGTTAAAAACGCAGACGGTATGTCCGTCTGCGTTTTTTTACGTGTATAGAGGAGCTGCCTTTTGTAAGGGAAAAAGCGGGACCTATAAGACAGTCGCGGCTTCGTATGACGGTAGGCTGCTTCGGGTCATCAGAAGCGGCGGCTTCAAGGACCGTCAGCCGAGAGTGAAAACGCTGTCGCACTGTGCAAGCGTTCGGCTGCTGTGGGTCACAAGCAGCACGCAGCGCCCGCCGCAAAGCTTTCGCACGGCTGACATTGCCATATCTGTGCTTTCCGCGTCAAGTCCCGAGAAGGGCTCGTCGAGCAGCAGCGTGTCAAACGGCGCGGCAAGCGCTCTTGCAAGAGAAACGCGCATCTGCATTCCTCCCGAAAGACTGCGCGCGGGTGTGTCGTACTCGCCCGAGAGCCCGAGCATTTTAAGAATTTCTTTTGCATATCCCGGGCGCTCTTCCGCGATGGCTGCATTTTTTTCGGCGCCGAGCCACGGAATGAGCCGCGCTTCCTGAAACGAGAACGAAACTCTGCCCGCGCCGCTTACGGTTCCGCTGTCGGGCTTTTCAAGTCCCGCGACTATTCTGAGAAGCGTTGTCTTTCCCGCTCCCGACGGGGCGGAAATGCCGTGTATGCCGCTGCCGAAGGAGGCAGACAGGCAGCGGAGAACTGCTTTATCACCGAAGGATTTGCTGATATTCTTTATCTCAATCATTGCCGCTCACCTCCGCTGCGGGATCGGAATACTTACGACTGACAGAAGCCAAAAGCTTTGAAAGACCGAACTCCATAAGCATGCTGAGTATTATAACGGTTGCAGTCCAGGCAAACATATCGGATGTTTCGAGATACACCTTTGCGCTGTTGAGCGAGGCTCCGATCGAGCGCGCCGGTGTGCAGAGCACTTCGGCGGCGACGCCCGCCTTCCAAGCCATGCCGAGACTTGTTTTGAAGCCCTCGGCGAACGCCGGCAGCATGCTCGGTATGTATATGCGGCGCAGCCTGACCGAAAGCGGCAGGCGGAATACCGCTGCCATTTCGCAAAGCTTCGTGTCTATCGATGAAACGGCGCCCGTGACTGACGACCATACTACCGGCAGTACTATAAGCGACGATGTGAACACGGGGATAGTGCCGCGGCTCATCCAGATAAATGCCAGGATTATAAAGGACGCGACGGGAGTGGCGCGTATGACCGAAAGCGCGGGGGATATAAGCGCACGTCCGATCTTCCAACGGATAGAAACGGCTGCGCAGGCAATGCCGAGAACGGCGCCTGCCGCAAGTCCCGCGCATACGCGCAGAAGGCTCATGGCGCAGGATATCCAGAACTGAGATGAGGCGGCAAGGGAGGCAAGTGAGCGAAGAACGGAAAGCGGGGAGGGCAAAAGAACTTCTTTTGCGCATATGTACGCCGCAAGCGTCCACACAGAGAGCCAGAAAAGCACGGAAAACACACCCGCGGCTATACGTTTCAGGTTTTTCATCACCGATATACCTCCTTTGAACAGTCTTAGTACAAATGTAATAATACAGAGGGCGCAGCCCAAGGCTTTGCCCTCTGAAATTATACGCCTAAGTCGGCAATGTGTCAATCGGGTTCATTTTGCAAGGTTTATATAAAAACTGTCGTCCGGCAGCTTGCCGCCGACGGAGGCGGGATTGAAGCCGTAGAGAACGTTGTAGAAGCCCTTGAGACCTTCTGCCATTTTATCGCCGATTATAAAGACTATGTGGCAGTTTGCCATTGCCGCTTTAGCAACGGGCGCGGCAGGGATGATGCCCGCGTCTGCTATAAGAGTTGACGCGGTGTCGGGATCTGCGGAGCAGATGTCAACGCTCGCCTTGTAATCGCTGAGAAATGCTTCGAGCTCGTTGGGATGCTCGTTTGCCCATGCAGTGTTTACGATAACGCAGCCCATGTAAAGTTCGCCGCTGTCTCCCTTTTTCTCGCAGGCTGCTTTCCATAGATCGTTGAGATCGAGAGCAACGCGAAGTCCCTCGGGAGCGTCGGAGTTCTTGAGAGCGGCGGTCACTTTAGGCTCGGGGAGTATCGCAATGTCGGCTTTCTTTGTTATAAGATCGCTGACAACTGCGTCGTGCTCGCTTTCGTAGATAACATTGCACTCAATGCCGAAAGCGTCGAGAATGTAGTTGAGAGCATACTCGGGAACAGCGCCCTGGCCGGAGGAGTATATTGTTTTGCCTGCCAGGTCTTCAACAGACTTTACGCTGTCGCCGTTTTCAAGTACGTAAAGCACGCCGAGAGTATTAACTGCCGCAACGGAAACAGCTCCGTTTGTTTTTGCCGCGAGCACTGCGGCAAGGTTTGTGGGAACGGCCGCAAACTCAAAATCGCCCTGGATTATGGTGCCTGTGAACTCGTCGGCAGAGGAGGCGACGGTGAACTCGTAGTTTAGGGATGCATCTCCGTTTTTGCTGTCGCTTATAAGTTTTGCCATGCCCATGCCCGTAGGTCCCTTAAGGGTGAAAACCCGAACGGGATCTTTTGAAAGTGTTGTCTTTTCGGGATGGGTCTCTGCTGCTGTGTCGGCTGCGGTGTCGGCGGTTGTGTCGGTACCGTCTGCCTTCTTTGCGCCGCAGGCGGTGAGAACGGCTGCGCACATAAGAACAGCCAGAAGAATTGCTAAAAACTTTTTCATTGGTATATCTCCTTTTAATGGTTTACATAATTTGATGTGCCGCAGGGCGCATTGTCACAGTGCATAGTCGCACAGCGCCTTAATATTGGGGATCGTCAGGTCTTTATTTTTGCGCGCTATGAGCCCTGCGCTCTCAAGACTGTCAAGTGCACGGTAAAGGGAAGCGCGGCTTATGCCCAGCATATCCGCAAGGGAAGAATAGCTTACGTCAACGCTTGCTTTGCCGTCTTTATCAATGGGCAGACCGCTCAGGTACACGGCAAGCTTTGCCTCGGCGCTGCCTGCGGTGAAGGCGGTTATCTTTCTGTTGAGAAACGCTATCCTCTCGGAAAGAAACGAAATGTAAGCCATCGAGCAGTCGGGTACCTCACGCAGAAGCCTGCAAAGAATTTTTCGGGGCAGTGTAACAACGGTGCAGCCGCCGGAGCTTTTTACAAACGTGCGGTGCTCGCCGCCCGAAAAGAGGGACGCCGCGCCGAAGGAGTCTCCCTCGGAAAGATAGCGCAGAACCGCGCAGCGGCTGCCGTCGCCCGCAACAATTACCGCGTGCCCGTCTGACACGGCGGGCAGTCCGCTGCCGCTGCCTGCGCACAGTATTGTTTTACCGTCGCCGTATGTCTTTTCCGTGCTGCCGCTGCAAATGCCGTATTTCGCGTCAAGGGCATCGAAGTCGCAGCCCGAAAACAAAAACAGGGACGATAGTACTTCTTTTTTTGTCACTTCAATGCTTCCTTTTCGGATTTTGAAATTACAGTAGCAAAATGTCTCATTTGAGACAAAATTATTATACCACCGCTTTCGTTTTTGTCAATACCGTATTGAGAATAATTTATACTCTTTTGCGCGAAATAATGCAAATCCCCTTGAAATCGGGCGCGGAATGTACTAAAATATAAGTAACAAAATAGGCTTTCGGGTCAATATGCATTTATCTGCGGATCCGTGCCTTAGAAAGATGAGGTATATTTATATGACACTTCTTGTACTTGCAGCCGGAATGGGCAGCCGCTACGGCGGTCTCAAGCAGATCGACCCATTTACCAAGGAGGGAGAATTTATTATCGACTTTTCTGTGTACGACGCTCTGCGAGCGGGTTTTGACCGTGTTGTATTTATCATAAAAGAAGAAAACTACGAGGATTTCCACGAGACTATCGGCAAGCGTCTTGAGGGCAAGATCAAGGTTGAGTACGCTTTCCAGAAGATGGACAAATTCGTTCCCGCGGATAAGATCCCCGCTGAGAGAGTCAAGCCCTGGGGCACCACTCACGCTATCCTCTGTGCCGAGGATGTTGTCGGTGACGACTGCTTTGCAGTTATCAATGCGGATGACTTCTACGGCAGAGACGCTTATGTTAAAGCTGCCGAGTTTCTCAAGAGCGTCGGCAAGTCCGATAAGAACGAATACGCCATGATAGGCTACCGCCTCGGCAACACCCTTACCGACAACGGCAGCGTTGCCCGCGGTGTCTGCGAGACAAAGGACGGCTATCTCGACAAGATCGTTGAGAGAACCAAGATATATAAGACCGCGACCGGCGGACGTTTTGAGGACGAGATGGGTAACACCGTTGACCTTGCTCCCGAAACCGTAGTTTCCATGAACTTCTGGTGCTTTACGCCCGAAATATTCAAGGGCGCGCACCGCCGCTTTGATGTGTTTGTAAACGACACCGAGCGCGAGCCTCTCAAGAGTGAGTGCTTCCTGCCCAACGTTGTCGGCGAGCTGAAGAACGAGGGCGACTGCACTGTTAAGGTCATCGAAACCAGTGCTAAGTGGTACGGCGTTACCTACGCAGATGATAAGCCCGCAGTTGTTGCACGCATCGGCGAGATGATTGCAGACGGCACATATCCCGAGGGACTTTGGAAGTAAAGTTTTTCGTGTAAATTCCGCATTTTCCGACAAGGAGGATATATTAATGGCTATTCTTATTACAGGTGGCACCGGTTTTATCGGTTCGCATACAGTTGTCGAGCTTCTGAATGCAGGTCGTGAGGTCGTTATCGTTGACAACCTTTCAAACAGCAAAAGATGCGTTATCGACCGTATAGAGCAGATCACGGGTAAGCGCCCCAAGTTCTATGAGGCTGACCTTTGCGACTATGACGCGGCTGAAAAGGTTTTCAAGGAAAACGAGTTCAGCGCAGTTATCCATTTCGCAGGTCTCAAGGCCGTCGGCGAATCCGTCGCAAAGCCTCTTGAGTATTACAGAAACAATCTTGACAGCACATTCAATCTTTGCCTTTTGATGAGAAAGTACGGCGTTCATAAGATCGTATTTTCTTCCTCCGCAACGGTTTACGGCCTTCCCAAGAGAGTGCCGATCACAGAGGATTTCCCGCTGTCGACAACTAACCCTTACGGCGAGACAAAGCTCATGATAGAGAGAATTCTCGGAGATCTTTGCCATGCCGATCCCGAGCTGACGGTTGCGATCCTGCGCTACTTCAATCCTATCGGCGCGCACAAATCCGGTCTTATCGGCGAGGATCCTCAGGGTATTCCCAACAACCTGCTGCCTTATGTTTCAAAGGTTGCCGCAGGCAAGCTTGAGTGCCTGACAGTCTACGGCGACGATTACGATACACCCGACGGTACGGGCGTTCGCGACTATATCCACGTCGTTGACCTCGCCCGCGCTCATCTCAAGGCTCTTGACTGGACGGACGGTCACAGCGGCATCGACTATTTCAACGTCGGCACCGGTAACGGCTACTCCGTTCTCGAGATAGTCAAGGCATACGAAAAGGCAAGCGGAAAAACCGTCAAGTACAAGATCGGACCCCGCCGCCCCGGTGATATTGCCGAGTGCTATGCGGATCCCGCAAAGGCATACAATGTTCTCGGATGGAAAGCCGAGCACGGTATTCAGGAAATGTGCGAGGATCTTGCGCGCTGGCAGGAGAAGAACCCCGACGGCTATCCGGACTGAGTTTTTGACCGAAGCTTTTATCAGCCTCCCCCACGGGGAGGCTGATTTTGAAAGACGGGAAAGCGGCACTGCGCGGCGTGCTTTTTGAAAAACAGGAAATCGTACCGGGCGCTGCGCTTTTAAATGCAGCGAAAGACAGTCGGTGTATGGGCGCAGCGTGGCTGCGGAAAAGCAAGGCGGCAGCCTGTGCGAAAGTTTCTTATTTTATTTTTGAAAGGGAAGAGACATGATCATAAAAGAACCATTCGGAATATCCCCAAACGGCAGCGAGGTGTATGCTTACACTCTTGAAAACGGCAGCTCGGTCAGAGTGCGCATTACAAATTTCGGCGGAACGGTAATAAACCTTTGGGTGCGCGACAGAGACAATTGCGAGCGCGACGTTGTCTGCGGATATGACGATCTCACCGGTTATCTTACTGTCGGCGGATATCAGGGTGCCGTTATCGGCAGAGTTACAAACCGCATATCAAACTCAAGATTCACTCTTGACGGCAAAACCTACGAGCTGTATCCCAACTGCGGCACATTTACGGCGCACGGCGGTAAGATCGGTTTTAACAAAAGAGTGTGGAGCGCATGGTGCGAGGACGGTGACGAGCCGTCGCTGACGCTTACATATGTCAGCCCCGATATGGAGGAAGGATACCCGGGAACGCTGAACGTTACCGTTGTATATACGCTGAAAAAACACGGCGCCCTTGCCGTATCCTATGAGGCGTACACAGACAAAAAAACTGTTATCAATCTTACAAACCATTCGTATTTCAATCTGAACGGCTGCAGCGAGTCAACTGTCGGCGAGCATATCATGTGGATAGACGCGGACAGCATGAACGAGCAGGATTTCGATATAATCCCCACCGGCAGAATCGTAAGCGTCCTCGGCGGAGTTTACGATTTTACGACCCCGAAGGCTATCGGCCGTGATTTTGACAGCGATCCCGATATGAAAAAGCAGTGCGGCGGATACGACAACAACTTTATATTCAACGACTTTGACGGAAAGCTTCGACGCCGCTGCACGCTGGAGTCACCCGAAAGCGGCATAAAGATGACCGTTTCCACTGACCAGCCGTGCGTCGGCGTGTATACGGCGAATATGCTTGATGAAGACGATGTGCCTTTCAAGGGCGGAGTAAAACAGGTGAAACGCAGCGCCGTCTGCTTTGAGACGCAGAAAATGCCCGACGCAATAAATCATCCGGAGTTCACCTCAACGGTTCTTGAGCCGGGTGAAGTTTATACTCACAACACTGTTTTTGCTTTTGAAGCCTAACAGGTATTGACAGATTGTGAACGTTTTGTTATAATACTAAAGGTTTTCTGACAAAACACGACATAAGTTCTGAAAGGCTGCGTTTTATGGCTAAATATCATGTACTTTATAATCCGCTTGCGGGCAACGGCGCCTGCAAGGAGACCGTGCACGAGCTCGACAGCGTTCTCTCCGGCGATGAGATCGTATACTGCGATATGACCGCTATCGGTGATTATGCCGAGTTATTCAAGTCCGTACCCGAGGAAGAAAGACTTCTCATCGCGGGCGGAGACGGCACGCTCAACCGCTTTATCAACGACACCATCGGCATTCTGCCCGAGCGGGACATATACTACTTTGCCGCGGGTAGCGGAAACGATTTTCTGCACGATATTACCGACGGCGCGGAGGATAAGGCAGTCCGCGTTATAACTCAGTACATAAAAAATCTTCCCGTTGTAAAGGTCAACGGCAAGAGATATAAGTTTTTAAACGGCATAGGCTACAGTATAGACGGCTATTGCTGCGAGGTCGGCGACGCTATGAGAGTCGCGGGCAAAAAGGATATAAACTATACATCCATCGCCATAAAAGTTCTTCTGGGCGGATACAAGAGAGTGAACGCTGCCGTTACCGTTGACGGCGAGACTCACGAATACAAAAAGGTATGGCTCGTCCCCACAATGAACGGCAGATTCTACGGCGGCGGTATGATGGCGACTCCCGCGCAGGACAGACTTGATCCCGACGGATATGTCAACACCATGGTCATGTACGGACAGAACAAGCTGAAGACACTTATGGTTTTTCCCTCGATCTTTAAGGGCAAACACGTTGACCATAAGGAAATGGTAGAAGTGTTCAAGGGACACAGAGTTAAGGTGGTTTTTGATACGCCTACAGCGCTTCAGATAGACGGCGAGACTATCCTCGGCGTTACCGAGTATGAGGTGGACGCAAGTGCCGCTGCCCGGCGCAGCGAAAACCTTGAAGAGGCTTTCGCCTGACATATGAATATACATAAAAAACGGACCGATATCGGTCCGTTTTTTTCTTTGTTGCCACTTGTCAGCCGCCGCAGCCGCATTTGGGTGCGGGGGGACGGGTATCGGCACAGGAGGCGAGAGAGCCTTGTGAGGGCGGGCAGAATTCGTTTATGGGGAACGCCATTTTGCGGAAAATGCTGCAGGGATCGTTTTCTTTTGCCTCAACACATTCCTTTTCGGGCACGCAGTACTCAACGGCACTTACAAGATACTGCGCGGGGCGCTCGATGCGGACAACGGAGAATATACCGAGCGTTACAACAAGTCTGTCGCCGTCGCTGTCGGTGAGTCCGCCGTCGGAAACGCTCGACGAAACTCCGTCAGGTATATCGCAGCACGAGCAGCAGCATGTGCAGGTGCAGCAGCGTGCCTTTTCGGGAGATACTATTTTTGAAGAGAGAATTATGGGGTCTACCGTTTCAATAACGGCAACGGGGAGATTTGTGGTCTTTTTGCATCCGCTGCGGTCCGTGGGCGGGCAGAAGCCCGAGCAGCCTGTTTCGCTCTTGAACACGGAAACGTTGCCCTCGCTGCCGAACAGAATCACCTTCTTTTCGACTGCGGCGATTCCTTCGATTTCTTCTATATTGCCGGGAGAGACACATACCTCACATATGATGCGCACGTACATTTTTACCGTAAGCTGATAAAAACCGCGGTTGAAGGGTACCGGATCTATATCTATATACGCCCATACTATTCTTGCGCTTTTGGCACGGACTGCCGCGCCGCGCTCTACGAGTTCCTGACCGCAGCCGGTCAGAAATACGGGCACGTTTTCAAAGCAGTCCTTGTCGCGGCAGGAGTCAAGTACGCGGTATGTATCTATACATACCATGTCTCTTGAAGGCATATGACACTGCCTGTTTTCAGACATCTTTATATTCATTCCTTTCTTTGTACCGGTCACCGCGCTGCAAACTCCCGGCAGCGACCGTCTTTTGTTTTGCAAAAGTGCATATGGGAGTTATGCCTTTCGCTACTATATTATGCCGCGCTTTTCCTTTTGACAAAAGGAAAAGGACGGCAGTGCCTCTGCCGTCCTTTCAAGGATATCAGAACTGTATATCCGTTCTTATGTATTCGCCGAAGCTCTCGGCAAGAATTTCAAAGCCGCCGAGTATGGCGCGCACGGCTTCAATAAGTGCCGTGTCCTCTTCGTGGGCCGCCCGAAATTCTATGACGACCTCGCCGGGAACGAATGTATGACTGAATTTTGCGAGTCTTGAGTCAAGCTCTGTGCCCGCGAGATACTCTCTCAGAGTGTAGCACAGAACGGACACCGCCGAGCACAGTATATCCTCGCCCGCCGCGGCATACCCGGTATGACCGCTGCACTGAAAAATATATGTGTCGCGGTACTTTACAAATGAAACATCTGTCATATCATACCTCTTGCGTCAGGTGTCCGCTCGTTTATGCGGCGCAGTATTTCGTCGCGTCCCTCAAACTCCATCATCTCAAGGCAGATCTTTGCCTTGTCCGCGTTTTCTTGGTCAAAAATGCCCATTTTGTAAAGCTCGCAGGCAAGTTCGTTCATGGCGGCGCGGGAGAATGACGACTTTTTGTGCGCTCTCACCTTTATATCAAATACGGGTTCGCCGCCGAAACGGTCGTTAAGATCTTCGCTGCCGCAGTATACGAATTTTTCGGCGCCCTCAGTTCCGGTAATTCTGAAGCAGCGGGGAACAGTGTAGAACTGACGTACCAGCTTTATGACTGTCGAGCATATGCATTCAAATGTATGATACGACGCTGCGAGTATATCACGCGAGGTCTTGCTGCCCGCCTCCTGCAGAGCTTCTATTGCCGCTGCCGCCGTAACGCCGCCCGTGACCGTTCCCTGTGAAAAGTCGCGGTTGCCGCTTGTTTCCTTCAGCTCATCGATCTTGTTATTAAGGATATTTACATATGTATCCGAAAGATGCGGAAGCTCTATGGGCATTATGGATGAATTGGGGTCTCCCGAGCCGAGATAGTGCACGAACGGACGGCGCCAGTCGGCAAACTCCTCTTCGTTGAGGCTGCCGTCAGAGCGCACAAAGAAACGGCGGGTGGCTGCCATGCGCGCGTTTTGCACTATCGAGGTGCCGAGGGCGTCTATCTGCGACTGCGTGCCCTTCATCGCGTCTATTACGCCGAAGCCGCAGGGAGAACCCTGAATGGGATACATTCTGTCAATATAAAACGGATACAGCCCATGGTCGTAAAAACCGCGCTTTGCGTATCTCTCGTCGTTTTCCGAAGCGTACAGCAGAACTCCGTTGCAGAACTTGGCAAAATGAACCGTGCTTTTTGCTCCCTCGGCCTTTTTATAGTACCAATCGATAACGCAGGACTTATCCGAGGTGTCGATCGAATCGTCGTATATGTACTTTGACGTATCAAATCCCGGGGATGACAGATGATCCGTAAGCTGCGGGTATTTTGCCGCGAGAATGTTGTTGTCGCACAGCTCGACGTTAAAAACGTTCTGCGAGTGCTGAATGTCCGATACTCCGGGCTCCCAGAACAGATTGAGTATATCTATGCGGCGGATATCCACATTGCCGAGCCCGCCCTCAAGAGCGCTGTTCCAGAAAACACCGTAGCATGCTGTGCCGCATTTCAGCTTGTCGTACCAGCAGTCCGAATATGTTATGTCAAAATGGTTCTGCTCAAGGATAACGGGCACTATGTCCGTCATAAGCTTTGCGGCGGCAACGTCGTCGCTCTCCCTTGCGAGACAGCTGATGTCGGGCAGATTGTCCATAGCGTCGGCGTGCTTGTTTATAATTGAGTTGAACAGCCACGCCGAGGGGACGGATCCGTTGTCGGCTTTCTCATAGTGGCGCATGCGCCACCATTCCTCGTTTTCGATAATACGCTGTTCAAGCGATGATTTGCCGGCTTTGTATTTCTGTAATGTTTCATATGCGCTGCGGACACTGTCATCGTTCACAGGGCGCTTTTCTGTTTTCTTTTCTTCTTTTTTCTTAAATAATCCCATTGATTTTCCTTTCTTTTTCAGTATGAAAAGCTGCGGTATTTTTTAGTTTTGTTAAGATCGAGCGGATCGTCCGCGGGGGACGGCGCGTCCTTCTTCGATACGGGCCGTATGGGGCGCGACATACAGAAATAGCGAAAGCTGTCCGCGAAATGATCCTCCTCGGCAGTGTCCAGATCCTCGGGGTCGGTGTCGCTGTATGTCAGCAGCGGCAGCGTTCTTATTGCGTCGCGGCAGGTGTTGAAAAAGTACACCATGGGCTTTCCGTCCTCGCCGAAAGTCAGTCTGTAGTGGCACTGCATCCACCCGGGCAGACGTTTATTGTCACCTTTTTGAAAGTGGATAAAGTGACGGTCTGCCGCTTCGATTATTGCCTCCCCGCGGGAGGCATCCCAGATGGACGGGTCCGCAACTCCGTGTATCTGCTTGCCCGCGAGCCAGCGGTGCTCGGTCTCAATGGCGCGGATCTTTGCGAATATCCTGTCGGGGTCCCATTTCAGGCCCTCGTTTGCATCCCCCGTGCAGCCGTACAGCTGAAGTATGAGATAAGCTCTGCCGTCGCCGTCCACTGCCCACCAATCGCACGAAAATGGCTTAGAATATCCGAAGTCGAAACTGCGGTATATGACCCAGTCGCGCGGCACCTCAAACGGGTCTATAACGTGTGTGCCTATCCTGTCGCCGTAGTGTTCCGGCACGTCGCAGAACTCCTCGAAAAACTGTCCCTCAAACACGTTCCAGTCGCCGTCAAGCCACGCGCGCCGCAGCTTGCCCGGCAGGGCGCGCAGCTTGTTCACATAGTCCGGATCGCTCTCGCACAGCGCCTTGTTATCGCTCACAAGGGACTTTATAAACGAATAATCTTCGGGCACCTCTCCCTCGCGGCAGCACCTGTCGATAAACAGCCGCTTTACCCAGCCGTGACCTCTGCCGCCGGGGTTGCAGGTGAGATATATGCGCTTGGGAAAACTGTTCGTTCCGCGCACGCACGCCCTCATGCGGTCGAACATCTCCTCGGTGAACTGAGTCGCCTCGTCAATGAACATAACGTCGTATTCGACGCCCTGGAATTTGTCCAGGTCACAAACGGCGCGGCAGTAGGAAAAGCATATGACCGAACCGTTTTCGAAGCGCATTTCCTTTGCGCTTTCAACATACTTTGCGCGGCTGCCCACAAGCGCTTTCAGCGGTATTATGTGATTTTGCCGAAGCTCCGGATATGTTCGCCTTATAATTACCGTTCGTATGCCCGGATAGTACATACAAAGCAGCACGGCTTTGACGCGCACAGCCCAGCTTTTTCCGCCGCCGCGAGCGCCGCCGAAAGCCACATATTTGTGGCTGTCCGAGAAAAACTCCTGCTGCCTCGGCGACGGCGCGGGGAAGTTTATTGCTACTTTGCCCATTTTTCGCAGCCGTCGGTAAAGCTTACCTTGATCTCGGTTTCTCCCCCATCGCCGTCGTCGGTGCTTTCTATAAGAGTCGTAAGCTCTTTGGCGGCGGACGTTAGATTTTTCAGCTGCCGCAGCTTTTCTTCGTCGATCCCGCCGTCGTCGCCTCTGAGATGTCTGGACACCTGCTCTATGGCAACGGACACCTTTTCAAGGGAAGTTTTCATTCTGTCGCTTTTGTTTTTTGCCAAGCGTCACCCTCCTTTCTCCGCATAGATAATATCAAAGACCCGGGCATACTTTCTCCCCGCCGCGCGGCGGGCAACTTTTGCTTTTGTGAATAGACTGTAATGAGCTGTACCGCATCGCAGGCAGAAAGCAGGATATGAAAAATCATGATGTGTATTGCTTCAACTAAAAATATGACAAACGCGCAGCGCGCTCTAAGGGTCTTGTCCGCGGGTGGCATCAGCGCCGCCGTTGTCGGGCTTGATCCGAGTATGACTAAGAACGGCTGCGCGTACGGCGTCAGCTTTCCGTGCGCCGCGGCGGGCGAAGCAGAACGGCTCCTTCGAACAAAAAACGTAAGCTACGGCGAAATTATCGGCAGATAAGCGCCGCAGCCGCCTTTGAAAACGAGACGGCGGCGCACGCCCGCTGCGCCGCCCATGAGCGAAAGGAAAGTTTTATATATGATATATCTTGACAATGCCGCAACGACGTTTCCCAAACCGCCGGAGGTGGCGCAGAGCGTTTATGAGTGCATAAATGATTGGTGCGGCAATCCGGGAAGGGGAAGCCACAGCCTTGCCGCGCGCTCCTCCGCGGCACTGTATGAGTGCAGGGAAGAGGCGGCATCGATTTTCGGACTTGAGGACTGCGGCGGTGCGGCTCTTTTTCCTAACGCCACGTATGCGCTTAACTCCGCGATCTTCGGGCTTGTCGAGCCGGGCAGTCATGTTGTTATATCGGATATGGAGCACAACAGCGTGCTGCGCCCCGTTGAATTTCTGAAAAGAGAGCGCGGGGTCACTTATGACGTTTTTTCGACCTGCGGAGATGTAGCGCGGAAGATAAAAAGCTTGCTTCGCCCGAACACCGCAGCTGTAATATGCCTGCACGCGTCAAATATCATAAATCGGGTGCTGCCCATAGGCGATATCGGCAGGCTGTGCGGACAGCGCGGCATTTTATTTATACTTGACGCCTCTCAAAGTGCGGGCACGTATGACATAAATATGCGGCGCGACGGTATATCCGTGCTTTGTACTGCGGGGCATAAAGGTCTTCTCGGACCGCAGGGATCCGGGCTCGCGCTTTATGCGGACGGCATTGTTCCCAAGCCGTTCGCTTACGGCGGCAGCGGCATAAATTCAATAGAAAAAGATATGCCCGCGTTTCTGCCCGACAGACTGGAGGCGGGAACCGCCGCAACGCCTGCCGCGGTGGGTCTTGCGTGCGGGATCAGGTATGTAAGACGCGTCGGTGTGCAGAACATAGCAAGGCAAGAAAGATGTGTTTCGACTCTTATGCACAAGTATCTTTCGCAAATAAAGGGAGTAAAGCTGTATTCGTCCCCCGGCGGGGCGCTGTGTCTTTTCAACGTTGACGGTGTCAACTGTCAGGAATGCGCCGCCATGCTCGACTCATACGGCATATGCGTGCGCGCGGGGCTGCACTGCGCGCCGCTCGCGCACAAAACCGCAGGCACGCTGGAGTGCGGCGCGGTGCGGGCAAGCGCGGGACCGTTCTCAAGCGCCGGCGATGCGGCAGGTCTTGCCGAATGTATCGAGAAAATTGCCCGAGGATGCGTAAAATAATCTGCTTCGCAACAAATTTCAAATCATTTATTGACAATACGGATCCGCGGTGTTATAATTCAAAAAGGTATAAATATTAAAAGCTGAGACGGAGACAGTAACCCGAATGTCTGATAAAGCGAGCCGGTGACGGTGCAAGACCGGTATCACGATTTCGGTGCGAATATCACTCCCGAGCCGCAGGGCGAAATTCTTTCGATGAAGACAGTAGCCCCCGCCGGTGCCTCACCGTTACAGGAGGCGCATATGTCCGTATGCAGGTGGTATAAACAAAGAGCTTGCCTTTGTCCTTGCGGCAAAGGCTTTTTGTTTTTTAAAAAGCTTTCGGTCACGCATGACATACGGTAAATATCAGGACATTATTGAAAAAGGAAGGGTACATCTATGTCTATGTACAAAAAGGTTCCTACCGACCTGAACTTCGTTGACAGAGAAGCCGAAACTCTGAAGTTCTGGAAAGACAACAAGATCTTCGAGCGCAGTCTTGAAATGCACAAGGGAGACAGAAAGTATACTTTCTACGACGGCCCTCCCACGGCTAACGGCAAGCCGCACATAGGTCACGTTCTCACAAGAGTTATTAAGGATATGATACCCAGGTATCATGCCATGAAGGGCTGCGATGTTCCCCGCAAGGCAGGCTGGGACACCCACGGTCTTCCCGTTGAGCTTGAAGTCGAGAAGCTGCTCGGCATCAACGGTAAGGAGCAGATAGAGGAATACGGAATCGCGCCTTTTATCGAAAAATGCAAGGAATCCGTATGGAAATACAAAAGCATGTGGGAGTCTTTTTCTGACACCGTCGGCTTTTGGGCGGACATGAAGGAGCCTTACGTTACCTATCACAATGACTATATCGAGTCAGAGTGGTGGGCGCTGAAGCAGATATGGGACAAGGGTCTTCTTTATAAGGGCTTTAAGATAGTTCCTTACTGCCCGCGTTGCGGAACGCCCCTTTCCTCTCACGAGGTCGCTCAGGGCTACAAGGACGTTAAAGAGCGCTCCGCTGTGGTTAAATTCCGCTTCAAGGAGGGCGGCGGCTCTTTTCTCGCGTGGACGACGACACCGTGGACTCTGCCGTCCAACGCGGCGCTTTGCGTAAACCCCGACGCGGCGTATGTCAAAGTAAAGTCCGACGACGAAGTATATATCCTTGCCGAAGCGCTTGCGGATAAAGTCCTCGGCGAGGGCAATTACGAAGTGCTGGAAAGAATGCAGGGACGCGAGCTTGAGGGCAGAGAATACGAGCCTCTGTTCCGCTTTGTATCCCCCGCGGAGAAGTGCTGGTATGTTACCATGGACGACTATGTTACCATGGACGACGGTACAGGCATAGTTCATACCGCTCCCGCTTTCGGTGAGGACGACGCGCGCGTGGGCCGCAAATACGGTCTGCCCCTTATCCAGCTTGTAGACTCCAAGGGCGAGATGACCGCCGAGACCGCATGGCCCGGCGTGTTTGTAAAGGACGCGGACAAGCTTGTTCTGCGCGATCTTAAAGAGCGCGGACTCCTTTTTGACGCGCCTGTTTTTGAGCACAGCTACCCCCATTGCTGGCGCTGCGGGACCCCGCTTATCTACTACGCCCGTGACAGCTGGTTCATAAAGATGACCGCCGTTAAGGACAGACTTATCGCAAACAACAACACCATAAACTGGATACCCGAGTCTATCGGCAAGAAGCGCTTCGGTGACTGGCTCGAAAACGTTCAGGACTGGGGCATCAGCCGCAACCGCTACTGGGGAACACCTCTCAACATCTGGGAGTGCCCCTGCGGACACAGACATTCCGTCGGCTCGATAGCCGAGCTGCGCGAGATGTCCGACAACTGTCCGGAGAATATCGAGCTTCACCGTCCCTACATTGACGCTGTCACAATAAAGTGCCCCGAGTGCGGCAAAGAGATGAAGCGCGTTACCGAAGTTATAGACTGCTGGTTCGACTCCGGCTCAATGCCTTTTGCGCAGCACCACTATCCTTTCGAAAACGAAGAAAAGTTCAAGTCGCAGTTCCCGGCGGACTTTATCTCCGAGGCTGTTGACCAGACGCGCGGCTGGTTCTATTCGCTGCTTGCGATATCCACGCTGCTGTTTGACAAAGCGCCCTTCAGAAACGTTATAGTTCTCGGTCTCGTGCAGGATGAGGACGGACAGAAAATGTCCAAATCAAAGGGCAACGCGGTCGATCCGTTCACCGCTCTCGAAACTCACGGAGCCGACGCTATCCGCTGGTATTTCTACACCAACTCGGCGCCCTGGCTGCCGTCCCGCTTCAGCGACAAGGCAGTGACCGAAGGTCAGCGCAAGTTCATGGGCACGCTTCAGAATACTTATGCGTTCTGGGTGCTTTACGCAAATATCGACAACTTTGATCCTACCTGCTACGACCTTAAAGAATGTGCCCTTACGGTCATGGATAAGTTCATACTGTCAAGGCTCAATACCATGGTCGGCGGAGTCGACTCAAACCTTGCCGCGTACCGCATACCCGAGGCTGCCCGCTGCCTTTCTACCTTCGTGGACGAGCTTTCCAACTGGTATGTGCGTCGCTGCCGCGAGCGTTTCTGGGTCTCCGATATGACCGAGGACAAGATCGCCGCGTACATGACTCTGTATACCTCTCTCGTGACCGTCGCAAAGGCGGCTGCCCCCATGATCCCGTTCATGGCTGAGGATATATACCGCAATCTTGTTTGCACCGTTGACAAAAACGCTCCCGAAAGCGTTCATTTCTGCAAGTTCCCGGATGTTGACGAAACTATGATAGACAAAAAGCTTGAGGACGATATGGAGTTTATCCTTGACACTGTCGTTCTGGGCAGAGCGGCGAGAAACGGCGCGAATATCAAGAACAGACAGCCTCTCTCCGAAATATGCGTAAAGACGGACAGACAGGTGGACGACTACTATCGCGGCATAGTTGAGGACGAGCTGAACGTTAAAAAAGCAACGTTCTCTCCCGATATCTCGCAGATATCCTCCTACAGCTTCAAGCCCCAGCTGCGCACAGTCGGACCGAAGTACGGCAAGCTGCTCGGCGGCATAAACCGCTATCTTGCGGGCGTTGACGGAAACGCGGCAATGGCTTCTCTTGAAGCTGACGGATCGCTTGACTTTGAAGTCGACGGTACCCCCGTAAGCCTTACGAAGGACGATCTTCTCATAGACGTTCAGCAGAAAGAGGGCTGGTACTCCGTTGCTCAGAACGGGCTTACCGTTGCGCTTTGCACCACTCTCACCGATAAGCTTATCGAAGAGGGATTTGTGCGCGAGCTTATTTCCAAGGTTCAGACGATGCGTAAGGAAGCCGATTTCAATGTGACGGATCACATCGCCGTGACCTTTGTCGGCAGCGAAAAGATAAAAGAAGTTCTCGAGCACGACAGCACCGAATTCTCAAAGGCGGTGCTTTGCGACAAAATTTCTTATGCCGACGCTCCCGCAGACGGTGTTTCCAAGGATTGGAACATCAACGGAGAATCCGTTGTTATAACCATTAAGCGCTGAAATATTAATAGATAAAAAATACGGGAGGTCCCGCGGCGGACTTCCCGTATTTTGTCTTTCGCCTGCGCGATTCTGACGGAGAAAGCTTAATTTTTTATATAATTTGCGCGTAAAAAAGTAATAAAGTATTTTCTTGCGTATATTATAGTGAAAACATAAAATAATGCTGAGGGCGGTGACATTATGACTCTGGCTGAGCTTTTTTGTGAGAGAGAAAAAGCGACTCTTTCTTCCTATGCCTTTCTGACCTGCAACACGGCGGGCAGAGATCACCCGTACACGCCCTGCAGCAACAGAACTGAGTTTCAGAGGGACAGGGACAAGATCATACATTCCAAGTCTTTCAGACGGCTTATGCACAAAACGCAGGTTTTTCTGTTTCCCGTTGACGAGCATTACAGAACAAGGCTTACGCATACTCTTGAGGTCACGCAGATAGCGCGCATTATCTGCCGCGCGCTGCTTCTCAACGAGGATCTGTGCGAGGCGGCGGCGCTTGGGCACGATCTCGGTCATACGCCGTTCGGCCACGCCGGGGAAGCTGCCATGCAGCAGTGCTACAGCCCCGATTTCACCCACTACAAACAAAGCGTGCGCGTTGTTGAAAAGCTTGAAAAGGACGGCGCGGGGCTTAATCTTACGGTCGAGGTGCGCGACGGTATTCTCAACCATGCGGGCGAGAACAAAGCGGCGACGCTTGAAGGGCGCATTATAAAATTTGCAGACCGTATCGCATACATAAATCACGATATTGACGATGCCTGCAGAGCCGGCATCATGACTATAGACGATATCCCCGAGGATATACTGAAAGTTGTGGGCAGAGGCCACAGCGAGAGGATAAACACCATGGTAACGGCGGTCATAGACGCTTCTCAGGGGCAGCCGGACATTTCGATGACCCCCGAGGTTTTTGAAGCATATGAGGCGCTGCGCGATTTCCTTTTCGAAGCGGTCTACAAAAATCCGAAAGCCAAGGGTGAGGAGAAAAAGGCAAAAGCCATGCTTTGCGAAATGTTTGACTATTTCTCAAGCCATCCCGACGAGATGCCCGAGCTGTACTACAACAACATCGAAGCCGAGGGCGTAGGCCGCTGCGTCTGCGACTATATATCCGGCATGACGGACAGATACGCCATCGATACGTTCAAGCGTCTGTTCATCCCGTCCGTGTGGCAAACGCCGTCGGACTACTGATTTTTGAAAATTTATATTACGGAGGATGCTGATGATACCCGCAAGTGTTATTGAAGATCTTAAATACAGAAACAGCATCGAGGACGTTATTTCTTCATATGTAAATCTCACCAGATCCGGCTCAAACCTTAAGGGTCTGTGCCCGTTTCACAGTGAAAAAACACCGTCGTTCACGGTCTATACCGGAGATTCTCATTTCTATTGCTTCGGCTGCGGTGCCGGCGGCGACGTTATAAGCTTCATAATGCGTATTGAAAACCTTGACTATCGCGGCGCGCTTGAATTTCTGGCTGCAAGATGCGGGATTGCGCTGCCTGACGACGACGGATACGCAAACGAAGGAGTCAGCCGCTCGCGAATACTGGAAATGAATTTGTGCGCTGCAAAATTCTTTCGCAATACCCTGTATTCGTCCGAAGGACGCGCGGGCATGGAATATTTCGAAAAGCGCGCGCTGTCGGGTGCGACAATAAAGCATTTCGGTCTCGGCTATGCCCCGAATTCCTACGACGCTCTGAAAAAGCATCTGCGCTCTGCGGGTTTCACCGACGAGGAAATGGTGGCGGGGTATCTGTGTCAGCGCTCCCGCAAAAACGAGAAAAATACATATGACTGCTTTCGCAACCGCGTCATGTTTCCCATTATCGACACAACCGGCAACATCGTAGCTTTCGGCGGCCGCGTACTTGACGACTCCAAACCGAAATACCTGAACTCGGCGGATACGCCCGCGTTCAAGAAGAGCCGGCATCTTTTCGCCCTGAACTATGCCAGAAAGCATACGGAAAACGGTTTTATCCTGTGCGAAGGGTATATGGACGTTATCGCGCTGCACGCGGCGGGATTCGAAAACGCCGTTGCCACGCTGGGAACGGCTATAACTCCCGACCACGCTCGGATAATGAAGAAATATACCGACAAGGTCATAATCTCATACGACAGCGACGAAGCGGGGCAGAAAGCCGCTGACAAGGCGCTGCGGCTGCTCGGCGAAGCGGGTGTTGACGCAAAGGTGCTCACCATCCCCGGTGCGAAGGATCCCGACGAGTATATAAAGGCTTACGGTCCCGCGCGTTTCGCGGAAGTTCTGCAGGGCTCGCGAAGCGGATTTGAACATAAGATCGCAAATATTACGTCCAAATATGATATAAACACGGCGGACGGAAAGGCTAAGGCGGCAAGGGAGCTTTGCTATGCCATCGCAGATATTCCGTCACGAGTTGAACAGGATATATACTGTCAGCGGGTGGCGTCGCTTTTGTCGGTGGATATCTCCGGCGTTAAAAGTGAGGTGGTGGGCATGATCCGCCGCGCCAACGCAAAACGCAAAAAGGAGCAGCATTCGGAAGTTGTGAGAATAACCTCCGGCATCGGCGACAGGGTAGACCCCGATTTCGCGAAAGCGCCGGGCAACGTAAAGCTTGAATGCGCGCTAATAGGCATGATGCTTCTGCGCCCCGAGTATATAAAGCTTGCGCGCGACGGAGGGCTTCTTGATGAAGAGTGCTTTTCGTCCGATCTCAACCGCAGGCTGTACCGTGCCGTCACCGAGACCGATGATTTTGATTTCGGAATGCTCTCCGAAACGTTTACGCAGGACGAGGTCTCACGGGCGGCAAAAATGATCGCGGACAGGAAAAAGCTCTCCGACAGTCCGCAGATATTTGCCGACTACGCCCGCAGCCTGCGGGAAATGTCGGAAAAGCTGAAAGAGAAAAGCGGCGGAGACGATCTGAGAAGCATAATCGAGCGCCGCAGAAAAGAAAACGAAAAATACAGTAAATAAACCGAAAAAGAGGTATATGGATATGGAACAGGAAAAAAAGCCGCTTGACGTAAAAGCACTTATCGAAAAGGGAAAGGCCAAAGGCTCGCTTTCAAACGCCGATATCATGGAGGCGATCGAGTTTGCCGACTATGATATTGACCAGATCGAGAAGATCTACGATCAGCTTGAAGCTAACGGCATAGAGGTAATAAGCTACGAAAATCCCGCCGAGTTTGAAGAGATCGAGACTGAGGTCGAGCAGCTTGAAAGCGCCGAGGATATGGAAAAGATGCTCCAGCAGGAGGGTCTTGCCATAGACGACCCCGTCAGAATGTACCTCAAAGAGATAGGCAAGGTGCCGCTGCTCGATGCCGAAAAAGAGCTTGAGATCGCCGAGAGAATGGCAAACGGCGACGAAGAGGCAAAGCAGATGCTTATAGAGGCAAACCTGAGACTTGTCGTCAGCATCGCAAAGCGCTATGTGGGCAAGGGCATGTTCTTCCTCGACCTTATCCAGGAGGGCAACCTGGGTCTAATGAAAGCCGTTGAAAAGTTCGACTATACAAAGGGTTATAAGTTCTCCACATATGCTACATGGTGGATACGCCAGGCTATAACAAGAGCTATCGCGGATCAGGCGCGCACCATACGTATACCCGTACACATGGTGGAGACCATTCATAAAGTTTCCCGCTATCAGCGTCAGCTTCTGCAGGAGCTGGGTCATGAGGCTACTCCCGACGAAGTTGCCGAAAAGATAGGTATGTCGCCCGAAAAGGTTCGCGAGATCATGAAGATTGCGCAGGATCCCGTCTCTCTCGAAACGCCTATCGGCGAGGAGGAGGACAGTCACCTGGGCGACTTTATCCCCGACGACGATTCTCCCGCTCCGCAGGACGCGGCGTCCTACGCCATGCTCCGCGAGCAGATCAAAGAGGTGCTCCACACCCTTACTCCCAGAGAAGAACACGTGCTGAAGCTGCGCTACGGCCTTAACGACGGCAGAACGCATACTCTCGAAGAGGTCGGCAAGGAGTTCAACATCACAAGAGAGCGTATACGTCAGATAGAGGCAAAAGCGCTGCGAAAACTCCGTCATCCCAGCCGCTCAAAGAGACTCAAGGACTTCCTTGACTGATGTGACATAGGTTAAATATGAATATACGGTGAAGTGTTTGAAAATTATGTATATTCAGCCTGTATAGCCAAAAATTAACTTGACATACACCCCGTGTTGGTGTAAAATACATAATGTTATATAGCGTTCTGCGCTAAGGAGGATCCCGATGAAAAGAAAGCTCGTATGTATATTGCTGTGCATCGCCGCAGTAGTTACCTGCGGAATGTTCGCAGGCTGCGAAGATGTAAGCAATAATTCTCAGACCGATACTACCGGCGACGGTACAAATACTGCTGTTGACCGTTCCAGTATGACTCTCACTTTGTGGGTGCCTACTTCCGATGATACCACAGAGGAAGCGATATATGCTGTCGAAGAGGCAATAAATGCTGTTACCCAGTCTGAGTTTGACACCGCCGTAAAGCTTTATGCCATCCCCACATCTCAGTACGATCAGGTCATCAAGGACAGACTTCTCATGATCCAGAAGCGCGTTCAGGACGAGGATAAGCAGGCTATCGACAGAAGAAAAGCCGAGATCGAAGCCGCAAAGAACGGTGAGACCCTTGTGGACGAGACCACCGCTTACGAAAACCCCAACATGGACGGCGATCTCAGCCTTGTTGTGCGCGGAGCGACCGGATATACTAATGTCGAGAAAAACCAGCTCGATATATTCCTTGTCCGCGGTGAGTCCGACTTCAACTATTACTCCGAGAATTTTCTGCTTTCCGAGCTTAATGAGGAACTTACCGGCAACTCCAAAGTGCTCAATACATACATTTTCCCCGACTTCCTCACGGCTGCGACCCTTGACGGCACCCTTTACGGTATCCCCAACAACCACGAGGTCGGCGAGTTTACATATTTCCTTGTAAACAAGCGCCTTGTCGCCGAGGAATATCTGGATCCCGATAAGCTTACAAGCCTTTCCGAATGCGAAACGTTTATTGAGGACGTTGCAAAGTACCACACCGACGTTACCCCCGTTTACGGTGATTACAGCCCCAGCTACTACCGTTTCTGGTCAACAAAGGATCAGGACACTTTCTCCGTTCTGGCTTCACGTGTTACTTATGATACAAAGATCGAAGGCGTTTCCTTTGACAATGTTTTCAGCATAAACAACTATACAAAGAACTACGGTCTTTATAAGAAATTTAAGGAGAAGAACTACGTTTCCACCGGTGACGTGGGCGAGTTCGGCGTCGGCTACGTTACATGCACTGCCGATGAAGTAAAGAAGTACGAGGACGATTACTACATAAACGTATTCAAGCGTCCCGAGGGCAAGAGCTCCGATTACCTCGAAAACGTGTTTGCGGTCAGCACCTTTACAAAGAGCGTACCGCGTTCCATGGAGATCATCACCATGCTGAACACGGATACAAAGCTGCGCACCATACTTCAGTACGGCGCCGAGGGCACACACTGGAAGTACGATGAGGAAAACTCCGATATTATTGTTAAACTCAGCGATGAGTACAAGATGAATATCTACGAGACCGGTAATATCTACATGACTTATCCCGATTACGGCGTAGGTCTTGATTACTGGAAGACCGCTAAAGAGCAGAACCTTATGTCGTATATTCCCGTGACCTACGCGCTCAAGGATTACGTCAATGACTACAACCGAGACGCTATGACAAAGCTGGAATCTCTCAGCTCTCAGATCTGGAACCAGATGGAGTCTATGTCTTACGAAGAATATACCGCAAACATTTCTCAGTTTGAAACTCAGGTAAACAGCAGCGAAGCCTTCCAGAAGCTTACGTACATTCCGGCTGATAACGATGAAAAGAGGGGACGTACGCAGGAAAACGGATGGTACACCGACGGCTCTCTCGCTTATATGTGGCAGGAGTACGTCAAGGCAATTAACGGTGACGATTCCTCCGCGGGCTGAGAATTTTAACAGCTTAAAAAGCCGCTTTTATAAAAAGCGGCTTTTTCTGTTATACGATTGATGTAAATCGGTGTTGCAAACAGTCAAATTATGGGTTATAATTGTAATATAAATTTTTCAGCGGAGAAAAACAATTGAAACTAAAGCTTACAGCTGCACTGTTTTTGATCTCAGTGCTTCTCAGCGGGTGCTGCTATGCCGTTGACAGGGGCGGCGCCAATATTGCGCCTGTGACGGCGGCCGATACTGAATATACCGGGCCGGAAGACGAGAGCGGTGTTACTATGGTAAAAACCGAGAGTGAGGACGGCGTCTGTGAGCATTCATGGGATGACTGGATCATAAGCACTTGGCCTACAGTCAATAATGAGGGGCGCGAGCTGCATTACTGCTTTATATGCGGAGAACGTGAGGTGCGCTCGATCGCGAAGCTGCCGGATCAGGACTTCAGGGTGGAGCTTGATGTGGAGAACATTCTCCAGCTGCCGTCTCTGCCGAACGGCTGCGAAGTAGTTTCGCTTGCCATAGTGCTGAACTATCTCGGTTACGACGTAAACGCTGTGGAGTTCAGTGATGAATATCTTATAAAGGGTGAGTACGGCGCGGTCAATCCTTTCTATTCCTACGTAGGAGACCCCGGTATTTCCGGCGGCGGTATGGGATGCTACGCTCCGTGTATCACTCGAACCGCACGCGATTATTTTGACGATATCGGTGACAATACATATGTAGCTACGGATATAAGCGGTGCCGAATCGAATGTATTGGAAGATTATATTGACAGCGGTATCCCGGTGATACTGTGGGGAACTACTAATATGGACTGCGATCCGTCCGTGTTCGCAACATTTACCGACGGGGACAAAGAGATCATCTGGCGTGCGCATTCGCACTGCCTTGTTCTTATCGGATACACCGCCAATACATATCTTTTCTGCGATCCTCTTAAGTACGGAATCACCGAATATCAGAAAACTGACGTTGCGGACAGCAGAAAGCTTGTATACGGTCAGGCTTTAGTCATTGAACCGAGAAACGTTCCCGAAGTTCCGACAGGTGCGGACAGCACGGACAATATACTGTAATTATATAAATGAAATGTTTGCCTTGCGGCGCACTTTTAAAGTAAGTGCGCCGCAAGGCGTTTTTTCTTTGATGTTGCAGATGCGCAACTCTGAGTATGCAGCGGGGAGAAACACAGTACACGGTGCTCTATAATGCAGTCAGACTTCATGAGGTCATAAAAATAGATTTGCAAAGGAGATCTTTTATGTGTAGGCTTATTTTGGATCTTGGGCTTTTCGGAGAAGGCGCCTCGGGTACAGGCAGTACGGGCGGAACTTCAAACTCCGACGGCGCCGGGATAGCCTCGGTCGGCGAAGGCACGCAAAACAGCTTTGACAGCACGGAGGAGAGCGGCAGTGCACAGCCGAATTCCGCCGCGGAGCTTGAACCCGAAGGGGAAAGTTCGGCTGAAGTTTCCGGTGCCGCGGACGGGTCTGATACCGAAAGAAGAGATGTCAGGGCGCAGACAGCAGCGAATGACGACGGCGGCAGCGCGGGCGCAGAAGCGCTTGCAGAATTGCTTGAAGCTCTCGGATATGAAAAGGACGACCCTTGGGGCGCGCTGGAAGATCTGCGTCTTAAAAGTCTCAGGCGCAGTATTGAAGAACAGCTGAGCGAGAGACAGGCAGACGCTGTATATGAAAAGCTTATGTCAGAGGCAAATGAGCTTGCGGAAAAGATCGACGGCTTTGATCTCGGACGTGAGCTTTCCGACAGGAGATTTACCTCTCTTGTTCACGCGGGCTTTTCGATTGAGGAGGCGTGGCGCGCCGTGCACTTCAGAGAGATAATGCGGTGCGCATCGGAGCTTATAAGCCGCAGCGCAGAAGCGTCCGCAATGGCAAAGCTGCGCTCGCTCGGTGAGCGTCCCGAAGAAAACGGGGCAGCGGGACAGGCACCGTGCGAAACAAAGCTTTCCGTTGACGCTCTTACCGGCAAGGGTATCAGGGATATACTCAGGCGGGTCGAGAGCGGAGCAAAGGTCAAATTTTAAGCATTCATGCGGGCTCGGCCTGACCGAGCCCGCATGAAAGAAGAATTCACACCGATATGTGTGAAAAGCATTATGAAAGGAAATGTCAAAACTATGAGCGGTATTATCAACATTCAGCTTTTCGGCGCGGGCAGCAGTGTACATACTACAGATAGCTATATCGATGCAAACACAAAGCTTGCTATGCCATACAACGGTACAGGGGAGAATACCAAGGGACTTGCTGCCGAGATGAAGACCTTTTATGACAAGACTCTTATCGAGCTTGCCGGTCCCGCACTTGTGCACGACCAGTTTGCGCAGAAGCGTCCTATCCCGAGAAACGGCGGTAAAACTATTGAATTCCGCAAGTTTAACGCGCTTCCCAAGGCGCTGAAGCCCATTACCGAGGGTGTAACTCCGAACGGCTCACGCCTGACCGTAGTCCCCGTGACCGCCACCGTCGACCAGTACGGCGATTACGTTGAGCTCAGCGATATGCTTGAAATGACAAGCATTGATCCCATGGTCGTTGAAGCTACAAAGCAGCTGGCTGACCAGGCGGGCAGAACTCTTGATACCATCGTCAGAAACCAGATAATCGGCGGTACGAACGTCAACTACTGCCCCATTGTAAAGGCGGACGGTACGGAAGTTACGGTCACAAGCAGAGCCGATCTTACAGAGGACGCGAAACTCAGAGTAAAGGACGTGTTCAAGGCTGCGGCTCAGCTTAAGGCAATGAATGCGCCTACCATCGACGGCAGCTATGTTGCCATTATCCATCCCTATGTCGCGTATGACCTTATGCAGGACGCAAAGGGACAGTGGATAGACATACAGAAGTACGCCGATCCGAGGAGCATTATGCGCGGTGAGATCGGCACTCTTGGCGGTGTTCGCTTTGTTCAGACCACCGAGGCGAAGTATTATGTCGGCTCCGAGCTTTGCAAAGGCTTCAGAAAGCTCACGGTATCGGCATATTCGGGCAGTGCGAATGATACGTCATCTTTGCCCTGCGGCAATACGACCGCATACAGAGTGGACATCAGTGAACAGATAACTACCGATATCTACGGTAAGTATATCCGTTACTGGGATTCTACCAACAAAAAGTCCGTAAGAGCAAAGGTCGTAGGTGTTGATGTTCAGCATAAATACCTGTATCTGGACACCACTCTCGGTGTTACCTTTGCAACGGGAGACATGATCTACCCCGATGAGGGCGGTAAGTTCGGCACAGCCGTTTTCGCAACGCTGTTCCTCGGCGCAAACGCGTTCGGCTCCACCGACATCGGCGGAGGCGGGATCGAGCATATCGTCAAGCAGAAGGGCTACGGCAATGACCCGCTCAATCAGCGTTCCTCCGTCGGCTGGAAAGCCACAAAGGTCGCAAAGCGCCTTGTTGAGGAATATATGCTGAGAGTAGAGTCCTGCTCTTCATTCTCCCCCACAATACTTAACGAAAACTGAGGGCACGGCTGCCCGGAAAGGAATCTGAAATAAAATGGCAAATGTAAAAAGCGCCGCACCCGCGGCAGAAACAAAGATCGTATTTATCCCCAGAACAAATAAGGACGACACAGAACGGTATGTTGCGGTCAACGGGGAAAATATGCTCATACAGACCGGAAAAAATGTAGAGGTGCCCCTGCGTTTTGCGGAGGCAGTTGAAAACTCACAGCGGCAGGACGCCGCGGCGGAGGCGTATATAGCAGCGTTTGCCACGGGCGGCTGAGTTTGTCTTGCGGGAGCCGCACATTATTTGCGGCTCCCGCATTCCTATTATAAAGGAGGATAAAATATGACAGTTAACGAAGCGCTTACACGCGCGGCGGAGAGCATAGGCGACAGTATTCCCCGAGACAAGCTGCTCATTTGGCTTTCGGAAATTGAGGACACGGTGGATCGTGAGATCGCCGCGACCCATGCAGGCTGCCGCCGCGGAACCGATGTGCACTCGGACGGAGATGCCGAGCTTTCTGTGCCGGACCCGCAGTCGGAGGTGTATATCCTGTATATGCAGATGAAATACGATCTGATGATGCACGACACCGAGCAGTATAACAATTCCGCGCCCGCGTTTGCCGCCGCGTATTCGACTTATGCAGACAGCGTGAACCGTTCCTTTATGCCGCACGGGACGGCGACGGTTACGCTGTAAGAGGAGGTGGGACATGAAACTTCCTCTGATAAATAAGGAATCAGTACGCAGAAAGTCTGTCAGTCGTTTCGGCGGACTTGACAGAAGGGGATCTGCGGCGGAAGACAGCTTTTCGGAGCTTTATAATATGGACTTATCGGTATATCCGGCGCTTTCTACAAGAGCAAAGCGCACTGAGGTCAATTTCAGCGAAACCGATATATTCGGCATGACCTCTCTTGATGTTAAAGTCGGATCGGATATCGTATGCGACGCCTTCATTCTTGACACGCAGAATGATCTTAAGGCTTATTATGACGACGGAGACGGATTTTCGGGTCATATTGCCATGCATACCGCAAGCTTTCTCACTCAGGGAAAAAAGCAGATGGTCGCATCAGGCACGCGCTTGTATTTCTTTCCCGATAAAAAGGTGGTAAATCTTGTAACACTTACGGATAAACAGGAGCTGGGATATAAAAGAGTCGTGCCGCTGGGCGTAAACGATAACTTTTTCTACGAGCTGGTCATTGAGAAAAGCGATCTTGACGGTACAATTAATACTTCAGGCGCGTTTGCCGCTGTCAGCTGCAATATTTATAAGCTGAAGAACGGCGCAAAAGGAGATTACTATGATAAGCTCGGGTATACGACCGCAATTTCAGAAGGGGACACGATAGAGATATCCGGCCTTTCAAAGGATACGCTGAACGGGTACTACAACATAAAGCATATTCCGGCGAACCGTCGCAGTATAGTAATATCCTGCCCGGAAAATCTGACGCAGTCGACCGGCTCGTTTGTGATAGATCGCAGTGTGCCCGATATGGACTATGTGGTAGCAGCCAAAAACAGGCTCTGGGGCTGCCGCTACGGTATGGTAGGCGGTGCGGCAGTAAACGAGATATACGCCTGCGCTCTGGGGGATGCCAAAAACTGGCACAAATTCGAGGGTACATCGATCGATTCGTGGACGCTCAGCGTAAACACCCCCGGCGCGTTTACGGGTGCTGCATGTCTCAACGGCTATCCCGTATTTTTCAAGGAAAATGCGGTTATCAAGATCTACGGCGACTATCCCGCGGAGTTTACGGCTGTGGAGACGCAGCAGCTCGGCGTCGAAAAGGGAAGCGGCGGGAGTATTGCCGCTGTCGGCGACTGCCTGTACTACAAGTCGGCGGACGGTATCGTGAGATACGACGGCAGCGTGCCGGAGATCGTGGATGCCTGCCTCGGCGACGGAAACTTTTCCAAAGCAATAGCGGGCAGTCTCGGCAAGCGATATTATGTCTCCATGGCAGACTCCTCGGGATGCCGGCAGCTGTACGTCTACGACACTGAGAGAAAGCTTTGGCACGTTGAGAACGATCCCGGTATTGAGGCATTCTGCCGCAGAGGAAACGGACTTTATATGCTTTGCCGCAGCGGCAGCACATGCAAGGTGTACGGCATCGGCGGAGACACTTCGGTCGGAAGCCGGGAGACGGGCGGCGTGGAATGGAGCTTTGAAACGGGAGATATTCTGCGCGAGACGCCGGAGCACAAGTACATTTCACGAATATATCTGCGGCTGTCGCCGGGCAGCGACTGTACATTCTGCGCCCGGCTTTCGTGCGATGGCGAAAAACACAGGACGGTCTCGGCACACGGCGGTTCGGGCGACGGATCGGTGACGGTTTCGTTGCGCCCGAGCAGATGTGCTTCATTCAGGCTCAGAGTACAAGGGCGTGGCAGCTGCACACTGCACGGCATTACATATGAATACTCCGACGCAAGTACAGTGTCTCCGAAGGGCATATAGGCAGAGGGACGTTTTCTGCCGCGCCGCAACAGTGATGCAATTTGTGAAAGGATAAAAATATGAAGATCACGCACAGAACTCCGCCGACACCTTCGGGCAGCGCGGAGGAGAGCATAAAGGCGCTGACCTCGTGGCTGTATGTTTTCAGCGAGGAGGTAAGCATCGTGCTTGAAAATCTCGGTTACGAAAATCTCGGCAGCGAGCTTCGCCGAATTCTGAATGAAAGGAGCGAGTGACAATGCTTCACAATGTAACAAGTGACTATGCGCCTGCATGGGAAAAATACAGAGGCAAGGCGAAAAACTTTGATAACACCAAAAAGAAAAAGAAAACGGATTCATCCTCCGGCGCGGGCGGGGGATCGTCTGCCGGCGGCAGTTCAACGGCTGCGGGCGGCAGCGATATTCTTGCCTCTCTTATAAAATCGGGCGGCTCTCCTGCGTCGCGTGCCGCGCGCGACAGCTCTGCCGCAAATAAGGCGGCTGCAGAGCTTGAAGCGTGGAAAAGCGCAAGACCCGAATACGGCGGCGCCAAATACGCAAGTGAGATAGAAAAGCGGCTCGGCGAGCTTTCAAACAGAAAGTTTTCGTACGATGCCGAAAACGATCCCGTTTACAGAGCGTACCGCGATTCCTATACCGACGAGGCGCGGCTCGCCATGCGGGACGCCATGGGCAAGGCTGCCGCACTTACCGGCGGTATGGGAAACTCATATGCGCAGTCGGCGGGTCAGCAGGCGTTCGGCAATACTATAGAAAAAACGGCGCGGATCATTCCCGAGCTGTACGAAGCGGCATGGGGCAGATACACTGACGAGGGAAAAGCCGAGAGCGATCGAATAAAGCTTATGTCCGAGCTTGACGACGCCGATTTTGAGAAGTACAATTCCATGCTCAAAAACTATCTGACAGAGGGCAAAATGCTCGAGAGCAATTACAGAAATCTCTCCAAGGACGACTGGGACAGGTTTTGCGATTACGCAAAGCTTCTCATTTCTCTGTCAAAGTAATTATCGAAGCATCCCCTGAAAAACGGGGATGCTTTTGTATTGACAAGGGACGCCGCATGGTGTATCATATATCTGTTATTTGAATTTTGGAGATGGATATATGTCAGAAGTATATGTACCGGAAGGATACGTTACAAAGCTTCCGGTTTATGAAACACAGCGCGCGATAGAGCTTATAAAGCAGAGCTTTCAGAAAAACCTCTGCGCAGCTCTCAATCTCAAAAGAGTTTCGGCGCCCCTTTTCGTCAGTAAGGAAAGCGGACTCAACGATGATCTGAACGGCGTTGAGCGTCCTGTGTCCTTTGATGTGCCCGCGGCGGGTGATAAAACGTATCAGGTGGTGCAGTCACTTGCAAAGTGGAAGCGCTGGGCACTGGGTAAATACGAATTTCGTCCGGGCAAGGGCCTTTATACGGACATGAACGCTATCCGCCGCGATGAGGAGCATCTTGATAACCTGCACTCCGCATATGTGGATCAATGGGACTGGGAAAAGGTTATAACCGCCGAGGACCGAAACATCGAATACCTCAAGGAGACCGTCAGACGTATCGTAAGCGCGATATGCAATACATCCGATGAGCTGAAATGGGAGTTTCCGGGTATCGGTACCGAGCTTTGCAGGGACGTTACTTTTGTAACGACGCAGGAGCTTGAGGATATGTATCCGGATCTCACTCCGTCTCAGAGAGAGACGGAGTTTGCCCGCAAACACGGAACGATCTTCGTTATGCAGATAGGCAAAAAGCTGAAAAGCGGCAAAAAGCACGACGGCAGAGCTCCCGACTATGACGACTGGGAGATGAACGGCGATATCATCGTTTATTACCCGCTCTTAGAGCGCGCGTTTGAAATATCTTCCATGGGTATACGTGTGGACCCCGAAAGCCTTTCGCGCCAGCTTGCCGAGGCGGGCTGCGAGGAGAGAAGGGAGCTGCCTTTCCACAAGGCGCTGCTCAGCGGAAAGCTGCCTCTTACCATCGGCGGCGGTATAGGTCAGTCGCGTCTCTGCATGCTGCTTATGGGCTGTGCTCATATAGGCGAAGTGCAGTCCGGAGCTTGGGACGGTGAGACACTTCGTATATGCGATGAAGCCGGGATAGCATTGCTTTGATAAAAAAGAAAATGCCGAGGAGCACTGCCTCGGCATTTTCATGCCTAAAGATATATTTCGACGATTTCTCCGTCAGCGGAGTTGATCTCAATAAGCTTCAGCCCGGGGAAGGTTTTTCTGCAAGTCTTTACTGCTTTTGATATTTTCTTCAGCTGCTCTTTGTCGGCTTCGCTGCCGTCTGTGGATATAAGCTTTGCTATAGCGGTTGCCGGAACGGGCAGGGTGTGCTTCTTGCCGTCTTCGGTAATGACAATTTTCATTTTGCACCTACTCTATAAAAATGTCAACCGTGCTGCCGTCTCCCGATTCGATCTCAAGCAGCTTACCCACAGTTCCCGCGGAGGCTGCGGATATTATGCTCTGAAAATCAATGTCGTTAAGTTTAAGCTCACGGTTTCTGAAATTGATATTTCCCCCCTCGGTAAGCTTTCCGTCTTCTCCCATAAAAGCCTTGAGCAGAAGAATCGGAATATTCAGTTTGATTTTATCGTTCGCATCGTTTATGATTATGCGCAGCATCATTTCGTCTGCATTTTTTCTTCTGTCCTCCGGCAGTACGACTGCGCGGTTAACGGCGTCGGGAGAAAGCAACTCGTCGACTGTAACGCCGAACAGCTCCGCCAAGGGTCTGAGCGCCATAATGTCCGGGCAGGAGAGCTCTGTTTCCCATTTCGACACTGCCTGAGAGCTTACACCCATGGCCTCTGCCAGGTCCTCCTGCGTCATGTTGCGCTCGCGTCTGAGCTCCGAGATCTTTTTGCCGATTGTATACTCCATTGTAAATACCTCACAAAAATAATTCAGACAACGGCGCCTTTGATGTCTGTGACCTCATTATACACTGAAAATTTCGGTCTTTCAACACACCGTTGGTTGGAAATCATACAACCGTTGGTTGGATATGCAACCGCGCATCGGTACTTCGGACTCTGATTTTCGCATCTCGGCGCGGCATTTTCGGCGCAGAAGAGCCTTTTTACATAATGCTTACACATTCTGAAGGATTTAGCAATATAACGGCTGTATAATAGCAATGTCGCAGATATATAACAAGCGGATTGTTTCATTATGAAACTTTTTAAAAAGTTTTTTATATAGTGTTGACTTTTCGTTTTAAGATGATATAATATTCACTGTACTAATCAAAGTAGTACAGTATTGATTACGGAGTTCAATTAAATGATATATAACGTAACAGAATATCTTGAGCGCAACGCGCGTTCAATGCCCGATAAGATCGCGGTCAGCGACCGAAGCGGCGCATATACATGGCGTGAGCTGAGAGATCGCGCCCGCAGGATAGCAACATCGCTCCTGTCCGAAGGAACGGAGCGCGGCATAATGGTGTACGGCGACAAAAGCTTTGATGTGCTGAGCGTTTTTCTCGGTGCCGCGTATGCGGGGCTTTTCTATTCGCTTATGAGCACGGAGCTGCCGGCTTCAAGGCTGCGTCAGTCTGCCGAAGTTCTCGGCGTCGGCACAGTCATTGCCGACAGCGAGCATTTTGATGCCGCCCGCGAAATATTTGAGGGCAGAAGAATAATCGCGTCAAACGAGCTTTGCGAAAGAGAGGCAGATGATAAGCTTCTCGCGGCAGCGGCGGCGCGTCATATCGACACCGATCCGCTGTATATAAACTTCACATCGGGCTCGACAGGCACGCCGAAGGGTATTGCGGTATGCCACCGCAGCGTTGTAGACTTTATCGAATGCTTTACAGACATTTTCGGTATTACGTCCGACGACGTTATAGCAAACCAGGCGCCCTTTGATTTCGACGTTTCGGTTAAAGATATATATTCATCGCTGAAAACGGGAGCGGAGCTTTCCATTGTTCCCAGAGAGCTGTTTTCGCAGCCCGCCGCGCTGCTTGACTGGCTTTGCGATCACGGCACTACCACAATGATATGGGCGGTGTCTGCACTGTGCCTTATAAGCACATTTCACGGGCTGGACTACAAGGTGCCCGAAAAGGTAAACAAAATACTTTTCAGCGGCGAGGTTCTACCGTACAAGCATTTCAAAACGTGGAAGACTCACCTGCCCGAGGCGGTTTTTGTAAACCTCTACGGTCCTACGGAGATAACCTGCAACTGTACATATCATATACTTGACGCCGAGCGCGACTACTCCGGCGGGATCCCCATAGGAAAACCTTTTCCTAATGAGCACGTTTTCCTGCTTGATGATACCGACAGCCTTATTCGCTCCGATATGACCGACACCGTCGGCGAGATATGTGTGCGCGGTACGGCGCTTGCCCTGGGGTACTACAACAATCCCGCGCAGTGCGAAAAGCATTTTGTGCAGAACCCTCTGAACAGCGCTTATCCCGAAACAATATACAGAACGGGAGACCTTGCAAGATACAATGAAGACGGCGATCTCGTTTTCAGCGGACGCAAGGATTTCCAGATTAAATATATGGGTCACCGCATTGAGCTTGAAGAGATAGAGCGCGCCATGAACGCTATCGAGGGCGTTGTGCGCAGCTGCTGCGTGTTTGACGAAAAGCGCTCAAGACTTAAGGGCTTTTATGTGGGCACGATCGACAAAGACGAGCTTTTCGAAACAATGCGCTCGACACTGCCCGCATTTATGGTGCCGGGACTTATACGCAAGGTTGATGAAATGCCGCTTACGAAAAACGGCAAAACAGACAGAAAGCGTCTTGACGAGGAATGGGGTGGCAGACGGTGACGGATACTGTACTTTCAAAAATTCTCTCCGACTGCACGGGCTCTGCCTATGTGTTTGATTCCGACGTGCTTTGCAGCCGCATCAAACGCATCGCGGACGCCATGCCCGACGGCGTTTCGCTTTGCTATGCGGTAAAAGCAAACACATTTATAATCAAAGAGCTCATCGGCAAGGTAGACAGATTTGAAATATGCTCTCCCGGAGAAGAGAAGATATGCTATTCTCTCGGCGTTCCGAAAGAGCAGATGGTCATCTCCGGAGTTTACAAAACTCCCGAGGTTATCGAGAAAACCGTTGCCGACGATAGCTTTGACGGGCTGTTTACGGTTGAGTCCATGCATCAGTTCGGTATTCTTTGCGAATACGCAGTGAAGTATGACAGAGAAGTAAAGCTTCTTCTTCGGCTTACAAACGACAGTCAGTTCGGCATAAACGCCGAGGAGATAGAAGATATAATCTCCGCAAGAACCGATTATAAAAACATCGAGATATGCGGCATACAGTTTTTCTCGGGAACGCAGAAAACTTCCGTTAAGAAGCTGCGCCGCGAGATCGAAAAAGCAGACGCTTTTCTCACCCGTCTCAGCGATGAATACGGCTACATCGCTCCCGAGTTTGAATACGGCACGGGCTTTGCGGTTTCGTATTTTGAAGGGGAAGAGTTCTGCGAGGACGAATACTTTGCCGCATTCTCCGAAATTCTCTCTTCAATGACAAACAAGCCTCATATAACTCTTGAGATCGGACGCGCCGCGGCTGCTTCCTGCGGAAGCTACTACACGCGCGTTGTGGATGTCAAGACAAATAAAGAGCAGAACTATGCTCTCACCTGCGGCGGTATGCACCAGATGGTGTACTTCGGCCAGTACATGGCGATGAAGCAGCCGCATATGCATCTTGCACTGAGAGAGGTGCACGGAGATAAAAAGTGGAATGTATGCGGCTCTCTCTGCTCCATGAACGATATTATCGTCAAGGAAGCGCCGCTGGGCGAGCTTGAGATCGGCGACGTTATCTGTTTTGAAAATACCGGAGCATATTGCCCCACAGAAGGAATATCGCTGTTTCTCAGCAGGGATATACCCGCGGTTTACATCGTAAAACACGGTGAAGTCTTTAGAGTGCGCAGCGCTTTTGAGACAGCCGTACTTAATACACCCGAATATGAAAGGATATGAAGAAAATGGAAAGACTTATCGAAATTCTTGAGGACATTCATCCCGACGTTGACTACGCTACCTGCACAAACCTTATAGACGGTCATATACTGGACAGCCTGTCCATAATCTCTCTCGTCGCTGAGCTTGAGGATGAATTTGATATTACAATACCCGCGGTTGACATCGTTGCGGAAAACTTTAATTCCGCTGATGCAATGTGGAAGATGATCGAGAGACTTTCCGAGGACTGATCGAATGACGCTTCTCCAATATCTCGGCGCGGGCAGGGTAAGTGACCTTACCTCATACTTTTCAATTGCCTACATGGCGGTCTTTGCACCGATCTGTCTCGTGCTGTACAGCCTCATGCCGAAAAAGTTCAAAAAATATTTTCTGCTTATCGCAAGCGTTATATTTTTTTGGCTCATAAGCGGAGCACTTGTAGCATATCTCGGCTTTGCGGTTCTTATGATCCACTATGCGGGCCTCTGGATAGAGCGAATTGGTCTTTCGCGCGATGCGGCTCTCGCAGAGGTTGAGAAGCCCGAGCGCAAGGCTCTGAAAAAGAAGTACAAAAACCGTCAGCGCGGCGTTGTGATCTTTTCCGCCGTGCTGCTTTTCGGCATACTTCTGACGCTGAAATACAGCGGCTTTTTCATGGGCAATGTTAATACACTGCTCGGCATGATAAAGCCCGATCTGATGCTTGAAATACCGAAATATCTCATGCCTATCGGCATATCGTTCTACACTATGCAGGCGATGTCATATGTGTTTGACGTATACCGCGGCACGATAAAGGCGGATACGAACATACTGCGCCTTGCGCTGTATATGTCTTTTTTTCCCCAGATAGTCGAAGGCCCTATATGCAGATACGGCGAGACTGCAGAGCAGCTTTGGAACGTCGAAGGTATTAAGTATAAAAACCTCTGCTTCGGACTTCAGCGGTTCCTTTTCGGACTGATGAAAAAAATCGTTATCGCCGACAGATTGAATACTCTTGTCGGTACGCTGTATCTAAGCTACGATAAGTACCCGGGCGGATTTATAATAGTTGCGGCGGTATGTTATACCGCTCAGCTGTATATGGACTTCTCCGGTACAATGGACGCAGTCATCGGTACTGCGGAAATTTTCGGAGTGACCATGCCCGAGAACTTCAAGCGGCCGTTTTTCTCCCGCACTATATCGGAATTTTGGAAGCGCTGGCACGTAACCCTGGGCGCATGGCTAAAGGATTACATATTCTATCCCGTGACAATGTCAAAGCCCATGAAAAACCTTACGTCCTCCGCGCGCAAAAAGCTGGGCAACCATTTCGGCCCGCTGCTTGCAGGCAGTATTGCTTTGTTCTGCGTTTGGATCATCAACGGTCTGTGGCACGGCTCGGCATGGAATTTCATATTCTTCGGAATGTACCATTTCGTGCTGATACTTCTCGGCAACATATGCGAGCCGCTGGTGCGGGCGATAAATACAAAGCTCAGAATAAATCCGGAATCAAAGCCGTATAAAGCAATGCAGATCATCCGCACGTGCATACTCGTATGCATCGGCGAGATGTTCTTCCGCGCAAACGGTCTGCGCGCAGGCTTTTCAATGCTTAAGCGTCTTTTCACAAGCTTCGGCTTCAAGGCGAGCGGCGCGCTTATGTCCGACCTGGGATTTGACACGGGCGACCTTATAATCACTGTCGCAACGCTTCTTATCGTTCTCGGCGTAAGCATTGCAAGCGAAAAGGGAATAAGCGTTCGCGAAAAGCTCGCGGGTACAAAGCCCGTTGTTCGCTGGGCGGTATTGTACGCGCTTATAATGTTTATCGTTATTTTCGGCGCGTACGGTATAGGATATGTGCCCGTTGATCCCATATATGCCAACTTCTGATAGGCACATTATTTGCAAACGAAAGGTAACAAATGAACAGTAAGGTAAAAAATGTTATACGCGGCGCGGCGTTTATGCTCGGCCTGCTCCTGCTGCTTGAAGGAGCATCCCTCCTGTTCAAGCCGCGGCGCAAATATGTAGAGGGCGGCGTGCATGACCAGGCGGCAAACGGTATACTCAGCGAGCCGGAGAATACTATCGACATGGTAGTTCTCGGCGACAGCGAGACATACTGTGCCATCGTTCCGCTGAGGATGTGGGCAAAGCACGGCATAACGTCCTTTGTCTGCGGCACTTCCGCGCAGAAGCTGTGCTACTCCGAAGAATTTCTGTACAAGGCCTTCAGAAATCAGAGGCCCAAGGTGGTAATCCTCGAAACAAACGCCATATACAGAGAGTTTTCCATGGGCGATGAACTTGTGCATAAAGCTGACAAGGTTTTTTCCGTATTCAGATATCATGACAGATGGAAGACCATCGGCGACAGAAACGCCGCTCTCAGCGCAAAGTATTCGTACATGGAGGGCAGCAAGGGGTATATGTACAATATCTCAGTTGACCCCGTTGCCGACGCCTCCACCCATATGAGACCGAGCAAAAAGAAAAAGCTCGTCTCAAAGCGCAACGAAGAATATGTTACGAAGATAAAGGAATATTGCGACGATATGGGTGCAAAGCTCATATTGCTCTCAACGCCCAGCACGAAAAACTGGAACAGCGAAAGACACAACGGTATTCAGAAGCTTGCAAACAAGCTTGAAGTTGATTATATCGATCTGAACACAGATCCCTCAAAGGTAGAGATAGACTGGAGCCACGATACCCGCGACAAGGGTAATCACCTTAACTACTACGGCGCTCTGAAGGTGAGCGACTGGCTCGGTACCTACTTTGCCGAAAACGGAATTCTTGAGGATCACCGCAGCGACGAAAAGTATTCAAAAGAGTGGAACGAAAATGTTGACTACTTCTGCGAAGCCGTAAAGATAGATAAAAACACATTTGAAAGCTGAGCTGTAACAGCCGCGGGGCAGAAAAGCCCCGCGGCTGTTATTTATAAGGCGAAAAAAGGCGCGCCCACGGGCACGCCTTTCGTTTATGTTTTGAGAGATCAGTCGATAACTTCGATGACCATACCGTCGTGAATATCTTCGGCGGGTATTCTCAGCTTTTCTGTGTTCATAAGCTTGCAGAACTCGCCACTTGCTTCTTGTGAGTCGATTCTGAAGCTGCGCTTTGCGCTGCCGCTGTTTTTATAGCGAACGCAAATGGGATGTCCCTTTACGGTGACGGAAATTTCAGCTTCGCTGCAGGGCATTTCGGCGGGAGTCTGTATAATGAGCGAATCAAGGTCGGGGCATATGCCGAAGCCGAATTTAACGCACTCTTTTATAAGCACCGTTCCGCTGCCCGTGTACCAGTCGCCCATGGAGTCGCCGTCAATATCGTATTCCGGCGCGCGGCAGTAGGAGTTGGGCATTGCAAAGGCGGTCTTTGTGCAGTTTTCGTGGGAGATTACAACGGATTTCTCCATTTCCTCCCATGCTCTGCGGCTCTCGCCCAGAGAGAACAGCGCCATAATTGCAAACATGCTTGCGTGTACATATGCCGCGGCATTTTCGTACGTTCCGGGGGTTATGGTGCATATGCGTCCCGCCTTGTCGCGTATGGACATGGGAAAAGCCTTGTCGAATGTCATGAGACCGTACTCCGAAACAACGGAGTTAAATGCTTTCATAACCACATCCTTCATAGTGGGGTCGCGCTCTATCATACCCGTGAGCACCCAAAATGAATGGGAAGTAGTGGATATGCGGGATACGCCGTCGGGATCGTGCCACGAGCCCAGCTTGTAGCCGAGCTTGTCGCCCCAGCCGTGGATAATGCGTCGCTCGCCTGCGTCATTTGTGTCGACCGCGTACTTTTCAAGACCCGCGATAAGCGCCTCGCTTGTTTTTTCAAACTCGGCGATCCTTTCTGTGTGGCGTCCGATACGGCGCAGAATTTCGCTCATCTCGCGCAGATTCTGCATGTACTGGAGAGAAGCCATGACGGAAACGCCCGAGCCGAAGTCACGTCCGGGATCGGTTGTCTTGCCGAGGCCGTCGATAGCGTCGTTCCAGTCGCCGTACAGCGCTCTGAGGCAGTGAGTTCCGCACTCGCTGTCAAGGTTTCTGCCGAGAAAGTCCATGATCGCAAGCATATGATCGAGCACTGTGTCGCGGCGCTCGCTTTTCTTTGTTATGTATGTGTTGTTTTCGCTTGCAACGTAGTATGAGCACTCTTCGTCAAGTATGGAGTAATCGTCTGTGTAGGCAAGATATGTATAGATTGTGGATATGATCCAAACGCCCTGGTCGATATACATTCTCAGGTCCATGTCGGGCAGCATATCGGGGGTAGCGGGCAGGGAGAACTGGCGGGGCGGACGGCCGTCCTCAAGGATAAAGTTGAGGGCGGTGATTATCTTCTCGCGGCTCTCCTTGGGCTGCCATATAAGGCTTGACTCAAGCTGCTGCATGACGTCGCGTATGCCGATGTGAGGGCCTGCGTAGTTCTTGCCAAGTGCGCAGAAGCTGACCTGACGCTGAACGTTGCGGATAAATCTGTTGAGAACCGCGGCATTGAGTTTTCCGTTCCAGTCTCTAAAGTTTATCTTCATAGAGCTGTAGCGGCACTTTTCCGCTTCTTCGTCGGACGCAAGAGACAAGTCGATTGCGGCGGTGTCAACGTCAGCGCCGACTGACGCCTCTGCCTCGGGGATGCTGTGATAGTACGAAAGATCGTACTCGCGGCGGATGTTGCTGCCTGCGGGCAGCTCGTAAACGATAAGGTCAGCCGCAACGGGGATGTCGGTGGTGTTCGCGGCGCTGCACTGCTTTGTAAAGCACCCCTCAAGAAGAGAGCGCGCGTTTGCCATGGTCCTGCCCGCACCGCCCAGAATATCGGACTTGCCCACGGTGTGGTATTCTTTCAGCACTTTTCCGCCTTCGCTCGCGCCGTTAATAACAAGACACTGATCGGCGCTGCGCAGAAGATATGAGCCATAGGCATAACGCTTGCCGAACTTTGACATTCTGTCCCAGAATGACTCGACCTCAGCAAAGCGGAGAATTGCCTCGATGCTTGAAAGCATATAGAATTCGGTCGGCTCGTCGGTCTTGTTGTGCGCCGTGTATGCAAAGTGGATGTGCTTTGCGGCGTCAACGTGCATGCGCACGCAGAACGTGAGCTTTTCGGTGTCGGTTATGTAGTAAACGCATCTGGGCGCGTATACTACGTATCTCTTTATGTCGTCGCTTTCAATAAGCTGACGTGACGCGCCCGTGACGGAAACGGGGAAGTATCCGCTGCCCGTGGGGAGCCCTGCGAAGAATACAATGGACGGGTCCTCGGAAAAATTGACTGTTTTGAAAATGTTGAAGGTGGATTCGCAAGCCTCGATATATCCCGAAGCGCGCGCCCAAACTACAAGGCCGTCCGCGTCGTAGGGACAGCGGTTCTCCCCCGCTCGTCTGTCCATGCAGACTATCTCGTCGTCGCTCAGATACCAGGTGTTCTGCGGCAGACGGCGGTCATCTGTGGGATTTTTCTCAAGGCGGTGTATCTCGCCGAGAATTTTCTCAGTTTTCTCGTAAAGTGTCATAAAAAAGTTCCTTTCGGATAAGTCTTACCGATATTTTAGCATAACAGAGCCCGCACTTCAAGTAAACTATTGATTTTTTTGCCCCGATTATGTAATATTAGTACAGGAGGGAAGACAAATGATTCCGATACTAACATCTGCGCAGATGCGCGATTGCGATATAAAGTGCATACAGGCGGGGACTGCGTCAGCGGTTCTTATGAGCCGCGCGGCGGATGCCGTGCTTGAGCGCCTGCGCGCGGATTTTGACTGCACAAACGCGCTGTTTGTCTGCGGCGCGGGCAATAACGGAGGAGACGGGCTTCTCGCTGCGGCAAAGCTCAAAGAGAGCGGAACCGACTGTGCGGTTTTCCTCGTGGGCGGCAGCACTTGCCACCGAAGCGAAGAAAACCGCCGCAGTCTTGAGACGGCGGCAGCCGCAGGGGTGCGCTTTACCGACAGCACGGATTTTTCCGGGTACAGCGTTATAGTCGATGCCGTGCTCGGCATCGGTGCAAACGGCGCGCCGCGCGGCGCCTGTCTTGAAGCCGTAAAAGCTATATGCGCGGGCGGCACGCCGGTGCTTTCCGTTGACGTCCCGTCGGGCGTGGACTCCGACAGCGGAGAGATCCCGGGGGCGGCGGTATGTGCCGACGAAACCGTGACCGTATCCGCATATAAACGCGGACTTCTCCTTGCGCCCGGCGTCGGAAACTGCGGAAAAACCGTTGTCGCCGATATAGGTATTCCGTGCGCAGCCTGCGGGAATGCGCCCCTCGCCCTTGAAAAGGATGATCTTGAAATTATTCCCGCGCGGCCGATCGTATCCAATAAAGGCACCTTCGGCAGGGTGCTTGTTGTCGCGGGCAGCCGCGGTATGTGCGGCGCGGCGTATCTCTCCGCAAAGGCTGCATACCGCAGCGGCGCGGGTCTTGTTGAAATATTCACCTGTGAGGAAAACAGGGCGCAGCTGCAGACGCTTATTCCCGAGGCGATAGTTACGGCATACGAAAAAACTGATGCCGAAAGTCTTCTTCGCTCGTCGCTTCGTCGGGCGACGGTCGTTGTCGTCGGTCCCGGGCTCTCCGTCGGGGACGAATTAGAAGCTATCGTTAAAACGCTTTACGAAGAGTGCGGAGCGCCTATAGTCATAGACGCGGATGCCTTGAATATAACGGCAAAATACTCGCTTACACTGCCGAGGGACGTGCCCTGCGTCGTAACTCCGCACCCCGGTGAGATGGCAAGACTTATAAATTCCGATATATCGCACGTCGTTTCAGACCTGTGGGGCTGCGCCGAAAGATTTGCCAAGGAGAGCGGCGCCGTCTGCGTGCTGAAAAGCGAGAGAAGCGTTATATCGGACGGCGAAAAAATGTTCGTAAATTCCGTCGGTACATCGGCGCTTGCCAAGGGCGGCAGCGGAGATGTGCTCAGCGGCATTATCGGCGCTTTCCTTGCCGTCGGTATGATTCCTGTATATGCCGCGGCTGCGGCAGTATACGTTCACTCTCTGGCGGGAATTGCAGCTGCCGAAAAAATGGGAGAATATTCGCCTCTTGCGGGCGAGGTATGCGATATGATACCGCAAATTCTGAAAGAGGTACACAAAAAACGGTATGAATCAGACTAAGACAAACGCAATGCGCGAGCTTGAGCGCGCGGGTATAGAATACAAGCATTACACATACGACCCGAACGAGACCGAGGGCATAAAGGTTGCAGCACTTGTGGGCCGTCCTCAGGAGAGAGTTTTCAAAACTCTTGTAACGGAGTCGTCTAAAAGAGTGCATTATGTTTTCGTTATTCCCGTGGCGCAAACGCTTGACCTTAAAGCCGCGGCGCGCGCCGTCGGTGAAAAATCGGTGCAGATGATAAAGCAGAAAGAGCTTCTGCCGCTGACCGGCTATATCCACGGCGGCTGCTCCCCCGTAGGCATGAAAAAGCGCTTTCGCACGGTCATCGACAAAAGCGCAGAGATGCTTCCCGAAATTTGCGTTTCCGCCGGAAAAGTGGGAAATCAGGTGGAGCTTGACCCCATAAAGCTTGCCGCTTTGTGTGAAGCGGAATTTGCTGATATAACCGTTCACTGATTTCGGAAAAAGCATGAAAAACCTCCGCCGCGGCGGAGGTTTTTCACATTATTTTATCCGCGACAGCGGAATTACGGCAAAAAGGAAAAGGGAGAGCAGCACGAAAGCTCCGCCGCATACTATAAGCGGCACGCCCCATGAATATGTTCTGAAAATTATGCCGATCCACAGCGCACCGTATGCCGCGCACATGAAAACAGCTTTCAGAAGTCCGAAAAAACTGCGGCGAAAGCTGCCGTTGTGAGTGTAGGATGAGATTTTCATTTCACAGCTCCTCCTATATAACCCGCCGCCGCAAGTGAAGCGCACACGCCGATTGCAGCCTGCACTGCGAAAGAGATCCATGTGCCGATTATAAAGTGAAATTTCGTTTTGAATTTTGTTTTGTGGCGAACGACATATATGCCGAAAAGCGCGCCGACACTGCCGCCGAAGCATGCAGACGTGAGCAGAAGCTCCTCCGGCAGACGGATGTTGTTTTCGTTTTTGGACAAAAGCTTGTCCGTTGCAAATAATATAAGCGCAATAAGCGACATTGCCGCCGTGTAGATAAGATAAACTTTCAGCATAGACATATTTCCTCCGCTTTTATATTATCACCGTGCGTTTCGTGTGTCAATAGTGCGCCGCATTGAAAATTTTTGCATAAATTATCGAAAAGCCGTTGCTCAGGCTGTCGTAATATGGTATTATATATAGCGATTGATTATAACAAATTATTTACGCAGTGTTGAAAGGAAACATCAGTATGAGAGCAGGCTTTGATAACGACAAGTATATGGAGATACAGTCGGAGTGTATCCGCAAGCGCATTGCGCAGTTCGGCGGAAAACTTTATCTTGAATTCGGGGGAAAGCTCTTCGACGACTATCATGCCTCCCGCGTACTGCCCGGATTTGAGCCTGACTCAAAGATTAGAATGCTCTCTAAAATACGCGATGAGGTTGAGATCATAATCGCCATAAACGCCGACGATATTGAGAAAAACAAGCTGCGCGGAGACCTGGGCATAAGCTATGACGACGATGTTCTGCGCCTCACTGACATTTTCCGCGGGCTGGGCTTTTACGTGGGCAGCGTTGTTATAACAAGATACGCGGGTCAGCCCGGGGCGGACAAATTCAGAAAGCGCCTCAGCGATCTCGGAATGAAGAGCTTTCTGCATTATCCCATACCCGGTTATCCCTCTGATATAAAGGGTATCGTCAGCGAGAACGGCTACGGCAAAAACGATTATATAGAAACCGTCCGCCCGCTTGTTGTTGTCACCGCACCCGGACCCGGCAGCGGAAAAATGGCGACCTGTCTTTCGCAGCTGTACCATGAAAACCGCCGCGGCGTAAAGGCGGGATACGCGAAATTTGAAACATTCCCCATCTGGAATCTTTCTCTCAAGCACCCCGTAAATATCGCGTACGAGTCCGCAACGGCGGATCTCGACGATATCAATATGATAGACCCGTTCCACCTTGAGGCATACGGAAAAACTGCCGTTAACTACAATCGCGACGTCGAGATTTTTCCCGTGCTTCGCGCCATGATGGAGCAGATCTTGGGCGAGTGCCCCTATAAGTCTCCCACGGATATGGGAGTTAACATGGCGGGCTTCTGTATTTTTGACGACGATGCCGTCAGAGAAGCCGCAAATATGGAAATTCTCAGACGGTATTACAGCGCTGCAGACGACGTCGCGAGACACGCCGCGCCGCAGAGCCTTCTTGCCAAAAATGAGCTTATCGTTCAGCAGGCGGGCATAACAAAAGATATTTTCCCCGCAATTGCCGCGTCCCTCAGAAAAGAGGAAGAGACAGGCAAGCCCGCGGGCGCGATGCAGCTGCCTGACGGCACTATTGTCACCGGCAAGACCAGCAGCCTGCTCGGAGCTTCCGCCGCGCTGCTGCTCAACGCGCTGAAAGCCGTAGCGGGTATTGACGACAGTATCGACCTTATAGATTCACATACCATAGAGCCCATATGCAGACTGAAGACGGAAAAACTCGGCAATCACAATCCCAGACTTCATTCCGACGAGGTGCTTATCGCGCTTGCGGCAAGCTCCGTACACAGCGAGCCCGCAAAAAAAGCCATGGAATCGCTTGAAAAGCTCCGCGGCTGCGGCGCGCATTTTTCCATAATTCTTTCCGCAGTAGATGCGAAAACATATAAAAAGCTGGGTATAAATACAAGTTGCGAGCCTAAGTACGAGCACCGCACACTGTATCACCGCAGCTGATATTTTATAAATCAAGGCAGGGAAGAACCATGATATTCAAAGACTATGACAGAATAGTATTTGCGGGCGACTCCATTACGGATATGGGCAGTGTTCAGCCTGTAGGCGACGGCTCCATGTGGGATAACCTCGGCAAAAGCTACGTTAGGATCGTTGACAATATGCTGGCGGCATATTATCCCGAAGTCAGAGTGCGCGTTACAAACTCAGGTGTGAACGGTGACTCCAGCAGCGATCTGCTTCGCCGATTCAAGCGCGATGTGCTTGATCTCGATCCCCAGTGGGTGAGCATACTTATCGGCGGCAACGACTGCTGGCGCGAGTTTGACTCTCCGTCGCAGAGAGATCAGCATATCCCTCCGGAGACCTTCAGAGACAATGTTTCCGAAATGCTCCGCATGACAAGGGAAAAAGAGGGTGTAAAAGGAGTATTCCTCGTGACGCCGTACTATATGGAGCCTCTTCGCGCCGACCCCATGCGCGCACGGGTCGAACAGTATGCGGAGATCATGAGAGAACTTTCAGAGGAGTACGGCGCCGAGTTTGTCGATATCCAGTCCATGTTCGACAGATACTTCAGATACCGTCATTCCTCGTTCATCGCCTGGGACAGAATACATCCCAATCTCATCGGCGCAACGCTTATAGCAAAAGAATTTCTTTCGCACTGCGGCTTTGATCCGAATCATATTCCCGAATAGTCACAACCTCCGGCAAAGCCGGAGGCTTGAATAAGCCCTAGAAGGGCATTTTA